>CAKOXR010000009.1 GCA_934130215.1 uncultured Bacilli bacterium | reverse complement strand
GTATGATGCTGTAAATGGTACTAAAAATACTCTTTTGATTGATAATGATGGTTATGTTACTCCTACTGAGTTTTATCATAATGGTTCTGATGGTACAGTTAATATTACTGGTAAAGAGCAGACGATTACTTATGAACTTGGTTATCAATATTCTGATGATACACATAAGGTTATGATTGAGTATGATGAAGATAATAATCCTTATGCTGGTTTATCAAGTGGTAATGTAGGTTTAATATATAATATTGCTTCTTATTTAACAAAAAAGATGTATTTTGTTGATCATTATGAGTTATTAAAATTCTTTTATGGCGAAGGATATAATGTTGTAAATATTGATAGTATGCCTAATAAGGGTGAAAGTAAAGATGAATATGGTAATATTATTAAATATCAAGGAGGAACAATTAAATTTTTATCTTCAGGTGGTTCTTTAAACTCAGATTTAGAAAGTTATGTTAATTCTAGAGGTTATGGAACTATTGATGGTGTTCTTGCTGCTGCTGAATGGTTATGGGCTAATTCACAAGAAGATGGTTGGCTTTATGTTCCATATGTTTTAGGTGGTCAAAATAGTAAAACACCTTATATAGGTGTATATCCACCATGGACTGATCCAAATAACACAAGTCAGGGTGTTGACTGTGTAGGATTCTTATATTGGAGTTTTGTTAATGGAGGATATCCTAGAACTGCATTTGTTTCTGTAGCAGGGAAGTTAAGTGATGTAGGTCAATTTAATTCAAATTATTATTATGAATTCGAACCAAATAAAAAAGTTAAAAGAAAAGGTATTCCATTAATTAAATATTTAAATAATGATGAAATCGCTCCTGGTGATGTATTATGGCATCCAAAAGGAACAATTTATAGTGATTCTGGAGGAGAAGGAAGTGAATTTGCTCATGTTGCCATTGTTTCAGAAGTTGATAAAGAAAATGGTACAATTACAATAATTCATGCAAGTAGTAATAATATGGTTGATGGAAAGCCAATTGGTATAAGAAGAGTAGAAATTGATGCTAGAACTGGAAAATATCCTTCTGGTAATTCTCATACATATACAACAGTTATGAGATTTTCTCAAATTCCAAGAGGGTGGTTAGAATGAAAAAAATAATAATTATTTTATGTATTTTATTATTATCAGGTTGTAGAATTGATTATACTTTAAAAATTACTAATGATAATAAATTTGTCGAAAAATGTGATTTACTAAAATATTTTCCAGATGGAAATACAAAATATATCCTAGAAGATGATGGTGGAGAATTTGATATTATAACTGAATTAAGAAAACAAGCAAATGATAAATTATCTACACTTTCCTTTTCTAGATATAATTTAAGTAATATTGATTCTACAAAATATAAAGGAATTAGATTAACAAGAAACTATGAAGGAGCAGCAGCTTTTAATTATAGTTTATTAATAAAAGAATTATATGATGATTTTAGTGTTGAATTAGATAAAAATATTGTAACAATATCCGCTAAAAAATTAAATAGAGATAATATTGATTTAAGTTATGAAGCTATAGGTATGACACTAGATAATAGTACAATCACTTTAGAATTACCATATAAAGTTATAGAAAATAATGCCGATGAAATAAATAAAGAAAAAAATATTTATAAATGGTATATAAATAAAGACACAAAACAAAAAGATATATTATTAAAATATGATGTAGATAGTTTATATTCATTAAATATAAAAACAATCGGTGTTAAAGTAAATATGACTATAGTTTATATAATATTAGCACTATTAATACTTATAATAATTGGATATTTAATATATAATTACATAAAAAAAATATATGAAAATAGAAATAAATTTTAAAATTATTTTAAATAAACCCCGTTTCTTAAATATAAGAAACGAGGTTTTTAATATTAAAAACAAAAAAGAGCTTATGCTCTTTCATTTTCTTTTTCTGCAATTACTTCATTATATTTAGCTAAAATTGCATCAGTGAACATTTTTCTAACTTCACTATTAATTGGATGGACGATATCGCGATGTCTTTGATATCCTTCTTCTCCTTCTTTTTTGTTTTCCTTACGATCTGGCATTGCTACAAACAAACCTTTTTGACCATTAATGATTCGTAATCCTGTAATTACTAATCCATCATCAATATAAGCTTCAGCAAAAGCTTTTAATTTTGGATTTTCTTTTTCAACAGGATATACATTTACTTTTGTTATTTCCAAGATTATCTCTCCCTCCAGTATAGTTATTCTATACAATATTAATATATCAAAAAAGTTTAAAAAAAACAATTATTTTTTTAATTTTTAGTACTTATTTTTACATTTTTAGTTAAAACATCAACATATGAAAATGATTTCTTAATTCCATTTGTTTCAATTAAAAATATTTTGTTATAAGTTTTTATAATAATTCCTTTATATTTTTCATATTTATTACGACCTAAATTATATTTAACAATAGCTTCTTTTCCAAGTAATTCCTCAATATTAGTTTTAACAGTTTCAATCATCGAGGATACCCCATATACATTGTTCCCTTTGTTATAATACCACCAATACCAGCACTTCCATATTTAGTATGATCAAGTATTTCCTTTAAATTAATTTCTTTTGTAGCATCTGACATACTAATATTAGTTGCAATTATAGCAGGATCAAGAGCATGTATATTTATTCTTTTAGGACTAGAAGCAAAATTAGCACCAGCTTTTATTAATTCTTCATAATCAGATTGACAAGCACCAGCAATTATAATTAATTTTTCATGACTTTTTTCATATGATCTCGCTTCTCTAATAGCATCAATAAAATTTTGACTATTTTTATAAGTATTTTTTGCTTTATTATATGCATCATGACCTGTTATAACAACTATATTTGGATTATATTCAACAATAAAATCTTTTATTTTATATTTTACATCATTTTCAGTAATACATTTCCCAATTGCCCAAATATTAGATTCTTTATAATATTTTAAACATCTATTTAAATAATCCATATCAGCATCAATATGAAGAATTTTACCGGGCATATAAAAATAATCTTCTCTTTCTTCAAGTATTGGTTTTTCTTCTTTAAAAGTTTCTCTAGCTTCACTTTCTTTTTTTAAATCTTCGAAAGGTGAATCCGCTACTAATCTTTCATTTGCACCTTTCAAAATATAATTATTATTTTCTATTTTTGTTATAATAAAAACAATATCATTATTATATGAATATCTACTAACTAAATCTCCTTCTTTAAACATTGAAATCACCAATTAAGTATATGATGAACTATTTTAAATATGTTTCATATATTTTTTTTGTTAAATTATATGATATTCTTTGATTAATTGAACTACCATAACTATTACCATAAGAAATATCAGGTGCAACAATTGAAAAAGCAAATTTTGGATTATCATAAGGAAAATAACCAACAAAAGTTTTATTGATAGTAGGTGTATCTACAATACCATCATTATTTGTATCAGTAAATGTTTCTGCTGTTCCAGTTTTACCAGCACCTTTATAATATATATAATTAACACCAAGACCATTAATTGCAGCTTCTCTAAAACCAAGTTGAACTCTATTTAAATACTTTTTTTCTGTTTCAATTTCATTTAAAACTGTATCTTTCACTTGAAAATTATCTATTTTTTTTACAAGCTTTAATTTATATCTTTTGCCTACAGATAATGAAGCTACATATTGAGCTAGTTCTAAAGGAGTATATGTATCATATTGACCTATTGATAAATCAAGTAAAAATCCTGGTAAAGTACTTTTTCCCTTAATACCTGTTGATTCATTTTCAAACTCAATTCCTGTTTTAGTTCCTAAACCAAAAGAACTAAAAGTTTTACGATAAATATTAAAAGCAGTTTCATCTATTGATAATGGTTTATTATATTCATATATTCCTTTACCAACTTTTATAGCAGTTTGAAATTGATATGTATTTGATGAATATTTTAAAGCATCAATATCATTTATATAACCTAAATATGTCCAAGAACATTTATTGATGGAACCAATTTTTATACATTTATCATTTCTTTTCTCACCAATTTTAAGATTATTAGTATTATATCCAACTATATGTGAAGCTCCCTTGACAACAGATCCTGCCGTATATGAATTTAAAAATGTTCCAGGAGTATAATCATAAACCTTATATCCAGAAGTTGTTTTTATTATTTGTTTTCCATCTAAAGCAAGAATATCTCCATTATTTGGATCAGTTATAACAACAAATATTTTATTAAAATATTTTGTATTATATTCATTTTTTGTTTTTAATAATTCTTTTTCTAGTAAATTACTTAAATAATTTTGTAAATCAATATCTATTGTTAAATATAAATCATTTCCTTTTTTACCTGAATCTATAAGTAGTAAATCACCATTTTTAATTTCATATTTACTTTTTTTTCCTTTTAATTCTTTTTCATATACTTTTTCTAAGTAACTAATTCCAACTTTATCACTTAAATCATAACCATTATTTAAATAATAATTTTTATTTTCATAAGGAATATTTGAAATGTTCCCAATTAAACTTTTAAATGATGATTCATATTTTCTTTTATAATCATTACATATTATAATACCATTTATATTAATTTTTGTTAAATAAACATATTCTTTATCTGATATATCTTTTTTTATAAGTTTTGGTTCATAAGAATAACCTTTATTCATTAAATAGTAGAAATATGCAGTTTTTTTAGTTATTTCTTCATTTTTAAATTTTGATAAATTTAAGAAACTTTCATATCTATTATTATCAATATTATATTCTATATCTATATTATTTGCTAGAAGATAAGCGATTTCTAATTCTTTTTTTAAATTTGTATTTGATGATTTAATATAGTAAATTGATTTTATTGATTCATTATTGACAATTATTTTACCATTTCTATCATATATTTTACCTCTTGGTGATTCTTTTAACCAAAATTTATGTGTATTATTATAAACATAATTCTTATATTTTTGATTTGATATTATTTGTATTTTAAATAATTTTAAAGATATTATTGTAAATAGTAAAAATATTATAATTTTAATTATTTTAAATTTTGTTTTCATATTTCACCTTTTATTATTTTAAATAGTATTAATAAATTTATACAGCATATATTTTATTGGTGATTTAATGTTAAATAAAATAATAGAGAATTATGTTTTAAATATGACTTTTGATGATGTAAAAAAATTTAGTTTAAAAAATAATATTAATTTAAATGATTTAGAAGTTTTATATATTTTAAATATAATAAAAAAAGAATACCATACTATAATATATGGTAATCCTCAATTTATTTTTGATGATTTAAAAAATAAATTTCCTTTAGAAACTGTAGATAAAATAGAGAAGTTATATTTAGATTTTAAATCTAAATATGAATCATATCTTTATTAAATTTTTTTTCTTTTATCATTTTTATTTCTTCTTTATATGGTGGTTTTTTATTAATATAAGGTGTTTCTAGTATTTTGGGTATATTTTTAAGTTTTTCATTGTATATTACTTTTAAAAGAGAATCAAAACCTATTGTTCCAAATCCAATATTTTCATGTCTATCTTTATGGGAATTGATAGGATTTTTGCTATCATTGATATGAATACATCCAATTTTATTTATACCAATTATTTTATCAAATTCATCTAAGTATTCATCAAACTTGTTGATATCAATTCCAGAATCATTTAGATGGCATGTATCTAAACATATACCTGTATTATTTGTTTTATTTATAATTTGTTTTAATTGATCTATATTTATACCACATTCTGTTCCTTTACCAGCCATTGTTTCAAGGAGAATTGTTACATTTTTACAATCTATTTGATTTAATTGATTTATAATATTATTAATACCATTATTATAACCTTGACCAATATGACTTCCTGGATGAAGTACTATTTTGTTTATATTTAGTTCAACTGCTCGATTAATTTCTTCTTGTAAAAATTTTACATTAAAAATTTCATTTTCTTTGTTTGCTAAATTTATAATATAAGGTGCATGAATAACAATATTATTAATGTCTATATTATTTTCAATCATTTTTTGGAGTGCAAAATTTGTTAATTCTTTATCTAGTTTACATCTGTTTGTATTTTGTGGTGCTCCAGTATAAAACATAAATGTATTTGCACCATATGATAATGCTTCGTTTAAACTTCCAACAAGTTGAGTATCTTTAGTAAATGATACATGGGATCCTATTAATAAATTCATGATTTCCTCTTTTCTATAAATACACTTAAATAATCGAATGTAAATGAAAATGTATTTGCTATAAATATACTAAATGGTGATATATTAAATGGTGATATAAATCGAAATAGTATTATTAATAACCCTATAAATATTCCATATAATATTTTTCCTATTTTTGTTGCGGGACTATAAAAGTCAGTTGCGAGTAATGTTATTATAAATAATGTTCCTCCTGTTAATATAAAATATAATGGAAACCAAATACTATTATTTAATAAACCAATTATAAATGTTATTAAAAGGATTGTTATAAATGATGATATTGTTATTTGATATTTTATATCTTGTTTAATATATAAATATAAAAATGAAATTATTGATATTAAAGGACACATTAGGTTTGAACCATTTAATAAAAGGTTTGAGAATCCTTTATTACTTGTTATTAAAAAATTATAATTAATTGGGAACATATTTATTATTTCAAGGTATGATCCTTTATATATAATAAGATTAATTATTATATAAATTAAATAAGATAGTATAGTTAAACTATACCATTTTTTAAATAATAGTTTATGTAATAGGTATCCTATTATAGTTGATATAATTATAATATAAATTGGTGTATTTACATTTAATAAAAATGGAAAAAAGATAATTCCAAATATTTCAAAATTATCTTTTAAAATATTTTTAAAATTTTTGTTTTTTATTGAAAATAGAAGTTCTAATAATAAAACTATTAATAAAGGTGTTAAAATTAATTTTAATGATTTTATTCCATAAATATAAATAGTATAAGATAAATAGGGAATAAGTACTATTAAATAACTTGTAATTATTTTTTTATAACTATCTTTACTATGTATAAAAGGTCCCGTATATTCTTTAAATTCGTTCATTTTCTTTTACCTTTCTTAATTTTTCTTTTAAATTTCTTTTTGATGGACATATATAAGAACATAGTCCACAATCATCACATAAATCGATATTTAATTTTTTGGGATGTTTAGATATTAGCATTAATAAAGGATTTAATCCTTTAGGACATATACTAATGCATTTACCACATCTTATACAAGGTTTTTCTGATTCTATAGATGCTTTTATAACAGTTACTCCAATTGAATCTAAACCAAGTATAAAATCATCTGTTGGTAAAGAAATTCCTTTTAATGCACCACCAGATATTAAAAACATGTTTTTTTTGTTAAATCTTTTATAACCACCTATATATTCAATTAAATCTTTAAAACTTGTTCCATTTTTAATAAGAATGTTACAAGGTTTTTTTATTCCTTCACCACTTATTGTTATTATTTTTTGTATAAAAGGTACATCATATCTTATTGCTTCATATATAGCATATATTGTAGATACTTTTAAGTTTAAATCATTATTTCCTTTATAGTTATACATTATTTTTATTCTATCATATGTTCCAATATAGTTATCTAATGTTTTTTTTGTTATAGAATCTTCTTCATCTAGTAAAATAATACATTCTTCAGAACCAGTTATTTTTAGCATATTATCTAGCATATCTAATATTTCATCAGGATGTTTTACTAAAAGTGAACATGATTCTGTTATATATGTATCATCTTTTGTATCTATAACAATATTTTTATACCTTTTATTAAATAATTTATAAATAATTTTATCATTTTCATAAATAGAGTGAATTTTTATATTTTCTATAAAATCATTTAAAGAAAGAAATAAATTTTTGTTTTCATTTCTTTTGGTTCTATAAGATTCTTTAAAATCATTTTTAATTTTTAAACATTTTATTATTTTATTATTATGATATAATTTTTCAACTATATCTTCGATTATACCAGATATACTTGAGTAAATACTTAATTTACTTTCATCTCTTTTACGGGCAACAATATCTCCTTTATAAACATAATCTCCTTTTTTAACAAGTAATGTTACATTATCTGAATTTGCTATAAAAAGAGGTAAATATATATATTCTGGTTTTAAATAAGAATTTAATTGTCCATTTGACATTTTTTTTATTTCGTTCATAAATCATCATCCAAATAATAGTATATCATAATTTTTTTTAAAACTGATAAAAAATAAGTAAAATTTATAATTTTTTTAAAAATGGTAAAACTAAATGTGTAAATTGTTTAAAAGAATAATTGACAAATTTTGTTATATAGTTTACAATTATAATTGTAGAGTAGTGAAGAAAGTAAGGTGTCCAATGAAAGAAAAAAGAATATACTTATTTATATTATTAGGCATGGCTGTTTCTTTATTAGGAATTGCTGGTGCTTCTTATTCACTCTATAAATCTAGTCCTAAAGGTTCAACTATGGGATCTATTGCGAATTGGAGTTTTAGTGTTAATGGTAAACCAACTACATTTTTAATTAATATGGCTACTAATGCCAAAAATACTCAAAATGGTATGATAGCTCCAGGTTCTTATGGTGAGTTTGAATTAAATCTTGATGCTAATGGGACAGATAGTGATGTTTTTTACAAAATTAATTTTCAGAATTTAAAGGGAAAACCTAATAATTTGAATTTTTATTTAGATAATAAATATACTAGTAAAATTGATTTAAATTCTGATAGTTTAAAAGGTAAAATTGATCATGGGGAAAATATGAATAAAAAAATTACAATTTATTGGAAATGGGATAATAGTAATGAAAATGAAAATATTGTACAAGGTTCAGTTATTTCGTTTGATATTATAATTGTTGGTTCCCAAATTGCATAAGGTGTTAAGATTCGATAAGGCACAGTTGAATCTTTACATATATTTAAATATTTAAATGTTAAATAATAGGAAGGAAAATAGGAAAATGAATGATATGAAAAAAAATCAAATGAAAGTGTTAGCTGTTGTTTGTGCTCTTCTTGCTTTAGTTGGCATGGGTACTGCAATTTATGCTGGATTTGGTTCTACTGTTACAGCTGAAGGCAACAAAGGTTTAATCAGTAGTTGGTCAACTAAGTTTAATACTGTTGCATCAGGTGAAGAAAATCAAAATGCTGGTAATATTTCTCTTGGTGATTCAATTGCTCCTGGTTCTACTGGTACAATGCCAATTACTTTGGAAAATCTATCAGATGTAGATGCAGTTGCATGGATTGATTTATATAATGCTACAGTTTCTGATACTGATGGATCTAATGCTGCTCCTTTAAAAAATTATGCTGCAAAATTTTTATTCTGCAAAACTGCTTTTGAAGGTGATACATGTAATAGTCCTATAGATGTTACTGGAACAACTGCTCATGGTTATGATACTATGGCTCAAGCTACAGTAAGTGGTATTAATTTAGCTGCTACAAGTGGTAAAGTTACTACAACTATTTACTGGAAATGGGTAGGATCTCCTATGGGTACAGATGGAACTTCAGTAGATAATTTACTTGCTGGTAAAAAAATTACATTAGATGTTTCTGCAACTATTAGACAAAAAACTGCATAATATCTAAATGAGGTTTAATCCTCATTAAAGAGTACTTTATTGGTGCTTTTTAATGAGGACTAAATTGTATGGGAGAGTGATTTATGGAAGATATTATTGAATTAAAAGAGTTTGTTGTTACATTTAAAGATGAAATAACAGATGAAATAATAAAAAAAGAAGTTGTTACTGAAGGATGTACAGCTACAGCTCCAGAACCTTTAGAACATGATGGTTATAAATTTTCTAAATGGGATAATGATTTTACTAATGTTAGAAAAGACTTAGTAGTTACTGCAATTTATAAAAAGAAAAAATTAGTAATTTTATGGATTTTTATAGGTTTGATTATACTAGGTGGATTAACAGCTTTAATATATTTTGGTTTAAAAAACAATTGGTTTGATTTCCTTAAAAAACCAGAAAAAGATAACAGTTTATTTGTTATCGAAGGAGACGGTAAAAAATGGGAAATTGGGCAAAATATTAAAATATTTGAGACCGCTAAAAAGGGAGAAAGATATGTTGATTTATATTATAATATCAATGTTGACTTAGATAACGATGGAATATGTGATATTAACTGTGATATAAACGGAGATGGAATCCCTGATTATAATATTGACTGGAAAGGTGATTTAAAACCACATTTTAATGTAGATACTAATGGAGATAAAAAACCTGAAAAAAATAATATGAATCAATTAGATTCAAATGGTAAATGTATTAAAAATTGTGATTTAGATGGTGATGGATGGCCTGATACTAATGTTGATATAGATGATGATGGAATTTGTGATTTAAACTGTGATACTAATGGTGATGGTAAGATAGATTCTAATATTGATTATAATGGTGATAGAGAACCACATTTTAATATAAATCCAGATAGTAACGGTAATGGTAAAAATCCTATGAACCAAGATGATGGTTATGGAAATTGCAAAATGAATTGTGATACTAACGGTGATGGATGGCCTGATAAAAATATTGATTTAGATAATGATGGAAAATGTGATTATAATTGTTATACAAATCAAGGAAAATGTTTATTAAATTGTGATACTAATGGTGATGGTAAATGTGATTTAAATTGTGACACTAATGGTGATGGTAAATGTGATTTAAACTGTGATACTAATGGAGATGGTAAGTGTGATTTAAATTGTGATACAAATGGAGATTTAAAACCAGACATTAATATTGATACAAATAATGATGGTAAGTGTGATATTAATTGTGATAAAAATGGTGATGGAATACCAGATACAAATATAGACTATAATGGTGATAAAGTTCCGCATTTTAATAAAGAACCTAATAATTCTAATCCTATGAATCAAAAAGATGAAAATGGAAAATGTAAATTAAATTGTGATACAGATGGAGACGGATGGCCTGATACAAATATAGATTTAACAGGTGATGGTACTTGTGATATTAATTGTATTGACGAAAATGGAAAATGTAAATTAAATTGTGATACAAATAAAGATGGGAAACCTGATTTAAATGTTGATTTAGATAAAGATGGTAAATGTGATTTAAATTGTGATACAAATGGTGATGGAAAACCTGATATTAATATTGATTATAATGGAGATCAAGAACCACATTTTAATATTGATACTAATGGTGATTTAAAACCTGATAAGAATTTAATGAATCAAGAAACTAATTCTGGTGTTTGTAAAATGAATTGCGATACAGACGGAGATGGATGGCCTGAAAAAAATATAGATCTTGATGGTGATGGTATTTGCGATATCAATTGTTATAATGATGATGGTGTTTGTATAAAATGTTGTACACCTGATGGAGAAAATGTTCAATTAATTATGCCTAGATCTTATGGTGAATATAGTTTTTCAATCAAAAATACAACAAAAAAAGATATAAAATATAAAATATCATTTGATGAAAAAAATAAATATAATATTAATTTATTATATAGAATAAGAAGAAATAATTTATATTTAACTGGATGGAAAAAAGTTTCTGAAATTAATAATAATGAAGTAACACTTGTTCCAAATACTGCTGATAATTATGTATTAGAATGGTTTTGGAAAGATAGTGACAATGATACAGAAATTGGAGAATTGGATTTAGCAACATATAGTATTTCAATTAATGTAACAGCAAAGGGTGAGTAAAATGGCAAAGAGTAGATTATCAAGAACTCAGAAGATTGAACCTGTAATTGATACATTTGAAAGAAAAGAAAAATTAGAAAAACTTTTTGAAGAAGATAAAAAAGAAGAAAAAAATAAGAAAAAAAATGGTTTTCAAAAAGTTAGAGATGTATTTGTTTCAATATTTACTATTATTGTAATTATAGCTTGTTGGTATGCAATTATAGTAAAATTCATTTTAAAAGTTGATCTTCCAATGGTTGGAGGTTATAGTGCTCTTATCGTTTTAAGTGGAAGTATGGAACCTACTATAAAAACTGGTGAAGTAATTGTTATACATGCTGAACCTGAATATAAATTAAGAGATATTTTAACATATAGAGAAGGTAGTGTACTTGTTACTCATAGAATTGTAGATGTTACAAGTGATACTTATACAACAAGAGGAGATGCTAATAATACTGATGATCCTCCTATTAAAAAAAGTCAAGCAGTTGGGAAAACAATATTCCATATTCCTTATTTAGGTAGAGTGATATTATTTGTTCAATCACCAATTGGACTTAGTACAGTTTTATTTATATTAGTCGGTTTAAAAATAATGTATTCATTATTAAGAACAAAACAAGAAGACCTAGAATTATAGGTCTTTTTTTTATTTTTTTTCATATTATTTTCTAGGAGGAAATTTATGGATAAAGGAATAGATATAATAAGTGGACATAGTGTTACTATTAATGAAAGAAAAAATATTGTTATAACAGGTGTTAAAAAGATTGAAAATTTTGATAATTTAGAATTTTTACTTGAAACTAATATGGGATTTATTAATATAAAAGGAACAGATTTAGAAATTATTAAATTAGATACTTATCAAGGAAATGTTTCTATAAAAGGAAAAGTAAATAGTTTATGTTATAAAGAAAGCATAAATAAAAAAGAAAAAGAAGAAAGTTTTTTTGGTAAATTATTTAAATGATTCCTTTGGATATGCAAATAAAAATGAGTGTTTTTTCTTTTATTTATGGTTTTATTTTTTATATAATTTTTAAATTAATTAAATCACTTATTTATAATAAAAAAATAATAAAAAAATTTATTTTTTCTTTTTTATTTAGTATTACTAATAGTATATTATATTTTTTTATTTTAAAACAAATTAATGATGGTATATTAAATATAAATTTAATTTTTTCATTTTTATTTGGTTTATTTATATGTAAAGTATTACTTGAAAAAAAAAAAGTAATAATATATAATTAATATGGTGATCATATGAAAAAGAGAAAAGTAAAAAAATCTGTTGTTAAACTTTGTTTAAGAATTATTTCAATTAGTATAATTATATATTTTTGTATTACTACTGTTTCATATGGTATTAAAATTAAAACATTATCTGATAGAGAAAAGAAGTTAAATAATGAATTAATTTATTTAAAAGAAAATGAAGAAAAATTAAAAACTGATATTTTAAAATTAAAAGATAAAGAATATATTGCAAGATATGCAAGAGAACATTATTTATATTCAAAAGATGGAGAATATACTTTAAAAATTGATAAAAATAATGAAATTGTTAAAGAAGAAGTAGAAGAAAATGATTATAAAAATATTTATATTACTTTAATTGGAACAATTGTTATTTTATTAATTATATTTATAACACATAAAAAAAGAAGAAAAAAATAACTACACAAAGTGTAGTTTTTATAATTTAAAATCTTTTATATTATCATCAAACATATTTTTTCCATCAAAATAAGGTCTTACTTTGAATTTTGATATTTTTGCTATTATATCACTAGGAAATTGTTTTACTTTTTTATTATAATTTGTAACAATATCATTATAATAATTTTTACATGCTTCTAAATCTATATTTGCTTCATTTATTTGAATATTTGTTTTAATAAAAATTTCATTTGATTCTAAATCTTCATATTTATCTTTAAAACTTTCAAATTTAATTATAGATTCTGTTAATTTTCTATCTAAATCAAAATTACTAATTTTTGCATTTTTTAAATTTGTTATTTCTTCTAATACTTTTGAACCAGTATATGTTTCAATTATTTCAATACATTTAGTAACTAAATCAAATTTTTTTCTTAAAACTGAATCTATTTTAGTTTCTACTTCATTTATTCTTATAATATAATTTTGATAATTATTATAAGTAATTACTATCCATAATAATATTACTGAAACTATAACAACTATAGTTGCGACAATTGTTAAAACATCCATTTTATTCACCATATAAATTATATCATTTTTTAATAATTTATTCAATTACTTTGGGGATAAAAATTACCACTTGTATTAATTTTTTCATTAAACTCAATATAATCTAAATATATTAATAATAATAAATACCAATTACCAGTTGTTGAATCACTTAATATTATATGATCTCGGCCTGATTGTTCAATTACACCTGTAAATACTTTGTCACGAAATTCATTTGAATCAGGAAATGTCATATGGATTCTAACCTTTTTTCCTTTATTTAATCTTAATATATTTTCAATATAACTTTGTTCTTGTAAATCATTATTATAATATGATTGATTATAATTATAATTGTTCATATAATCTCCTTTCAATTAATTATATTTAAAATAGTCTTTAAATATTAAAAAATATAGTGTATAATAATATTGGAGGATAATATGAAGGTTAGAATTGGTGTTTCAAATAGACATGTTCATTTAAAAAAAGATGATTTTATTAAACTTTTTGGGGATATTAATTTAGATGTAGATAGATATTTATATCAAAATGGTCAGTTTGCAAGTAAATGTAAAGTAATTGTTAAAACCGATAAAAACGAAATTAAGAATGTAAGAGTACTTGGACCATTTAGAGATTATACACAAATTGAAATATCAAAAACTGATGCTTATACATTAGGTATAAATCCACCAATTAGAACAAGTGGTGATTTAGAAGATTCTGAAGTTGTAACATTAATTGGACCAAAAGGATCTATTAGGACTAATGGTTGTATTATTCCAAATAGACATATTCATATATCTTTAGAAGATAAAATTAAATATAATTTAGCTGATACTTTAAAAGTTGAAATTGGAACTATAAAAAAATCATTATTTTATGATGTTAAATTAAGAATAAGTCCAGAATCTAAAATGGAAATGCATATAGATACTGATGATGGAAATGGAAATTTAGTTAAAACGGGTGATGAAGGTGAAATTAAATAATAAAGGGTTTGCAATATCTACAATGATATATTCTATATTTTTACTGTTTTTAGTTTTTGTTTCAAGTTTACTTGCTTTACTTGGATATCGTAAAAATATATTTGATGCTCATAAAAATGCTATATATAATGAAAGTAATAAAATACCTGTAGTTATAATAGATAATAAAGAATTAACTTATGAAAATAGAATAAACTTTAATTTAGGAAGTGGTATTACATGCAGTGGTTGTAATATTGAAAGTATTACATTAGATGATTATGAAATACCAAGAAATGAATATAGTAATTATTTAGCAAATTTAACACCAGGAGAATATAATTTCGTTTATAAAATATCAAATGGTAAAAGTGGTAGTGATGAAGTTATTGTTACAAGACTAAGAAAAATAAGCATTTCTTAATGTAAAAAAATGTAAATTATTGACTATAATTGAAATATATTATAAAATTAGTATGGTGGTGATAATATGAAAAATGGTTTTACTTTAGTTGAATTTATATCAATGATTGTTATAATATCTGGGATGACATTAGTTGCAACACCTTTAGTTACAAAAGAATTAAATAATGTTAAAAAAGATGAAGCAATAGTTAAATCAAATCTGGTAAAACAAAGTTTGAAAAATTATTATTATTCAAATTCAAAAGCAACAACATTAGATTTATCAAATAAAGATATTATAAATACTCTTAATATAGAAAGCACTAATATTAAAGGTGGTCAAGCTACTATTGATAATAGTGGTAATATAACAAGTGAAATGAAAATAGATGATTTTACTTGTATAATATCAGGTAATACGGAAGAAATTTCGTGTTCATAAATAGGAAGGAAGGAAAAAAATGAATAAAAAAGGTTTTACATTAATTGAGTTATTAGCAATTATTGTTATATTAGCGGTTATTGCATTAATCGGTACACCAATTGTAACAAATATTATTAATACAACAAGAATTAGTGCTGCTGAAAGAACTTGTGATGCTGTTCGTGAAGCTACAGAAACATTATACACTACTTCAGTAATGTTAAATCCTAATTTTGGAGGAGCTACTATTACCTTTGAAAATAATAATGCTACAGTTGCTCCACTTGTTTCTGGGGATAAAGTTGCAACATTTGATTATAAAAATACTTATCCACAATCAGGAACAATAACAATTGCTCAAGATGGTACATATACTTGGGGTGAATTAGTTGTTAACACTTATAAATGTACAGCTGATGCTAAGGGTAAATATTCTTGTGTTAAACCATAGACATATTAATTTATGTCTTTTTTTTTATTTATTTTTATTGTATAATAATTTGTAGGTGGTTTTATGAAACAAGCAAATATTCGAAATTTTTCAATAATTGCACATATTGATCATGGTAAAAGTACACTTGCTGATAGAATCTTGGAAGAAACAGGTGCTTTAACAAAAAGAGAAATGCAAGAACAATTATTAGACAATATGGATATTGAAAGAGAAAGAGGAATTACAATAAAATTAACTGCTGTTCAGTTAAAATATAATTATAAAGGAGAAGAATATTATTTAAATTTAATTGATACTCCTGGACATGTAGATTTTTCTTATGAAGTTTCAAGAAGTTTAGCAGCTTGTGAGGGTGCAATATTAGTTGTTGATGCAGCACAAGGAATTGAAGCACAAACGATTGCTAATTTATATTTAGCACTTGAAAACAACTTAAAAATAATTCCGGTTATAAATAAAATAGATTTACCAAATGCAGATCCTGATAGAGTAAAAAAAGAATTAAAAGATGTATTAGGATTCGAAGAAGATGAAATTATTTTAACAAGTGCTAAAACAGGTTTTGGTATTGATAAATTATTAAGTGCTATAGTTGAAAGAATACCAGCTCCAAATGGGAAAATAGATTCTAATTTACAAGCATTAGTTTTTGATAGTTATTATGATCCTTATAAAGGTGTTGTTGCTTTAGTTAAAGTTGTAAATGGTATATTGAAAGTTGGAACTAATATAAAAATGATGCAAACAAATAAAATATATGATGTAGTTGAATTAGGTAATCATACACCAAAAGAAAAAAATATAAATGAATTAAAAGCAGGAGAAGTTGGATTTTTAAGTGCCAGTATTAAAAGTTTATCTGATTTAAAAGTAGGTGATACCATTACTTCATCAGATAATCCAGCTATAAATCCACTTCCAGGATATAAACAATTAAAACCAATGGTATTTTGTGGATTATATCCAATTGAAACAAATAAGTTTTCTGAATTAAGAGAAGCACTTGAAAAACTAAAATTAAATGATGCCTCATTAGAATTTGAAGTTGAAACATCAGCTTCTTTAGGTTTTGGATTTAGATGTGGATTTTTAGGCTTATTACATATGGATGTTATAATAGAAAGAATTAAAAGAGAATTTAATTTAGATATAATTGCAACAACTCCATCAGTTATTTATAAAGTTACTAAAACTGATAAAGAAGTAGTAGTTGTTGATAGTCCAATTCAAATGCCTGAAAAAGTAAAAATATTAAAAATTGAAGAACCATATGTTATGACTAATATATTTGTACCATCTAATTATATAGGTCCTATTATGGAACTTTGTCAAAATAAAAGAGGAAATTATATATCAATGGAATATATTGATAATACTAGAGTAAATATACATTATGAATTACCTTTATCAGAAATTGTTTATGATTTTTTTGATAAATTAAAATCTTATACTAAAGGATATGCTTCTTTTGATTATGAATTAATAGGTTATAAAGAAAGTGATTTAGTTAAAATGGATGTTTTATTAAACGGAGAAATAGTTGATGCTTTAAGTGTTATTGTACATAAAGATTTTGCTTATAATAGAGGTAGAAGTGTTGTTGAAAAATTAAAAGAAATAATTCCAAGACAACAATTTGAGGTTCCAATACAAGCAAGTATTGGATCAAAAGTAATTGCAAGAAGTGATATAAAAGCAATAAGAAAAGATGTACTTGCTAAATGTTATGGAGGAGATGTTTCTCGAAAAAGAAAATTACTTGAAAAACAAAAAGAAGGTAAAAAAAGAATGAAAATGGTAGGAACTGTTGAAGTTCCACCAGAAGCATTTTTAGCGGTTTTAAAAATAAATGACAACTAATAGTGTATATATACATATACCTTTTTGTTCAAGTATATGTTCATATTGCGATTTTTGTAAATTGTTTTATATTAAAAAATGGATTAAACCTTATTTAGAATCATTAAAAAAAGAAATACAATCTAAATATAAAGGTGATATAATTGAAACTATTTATATAGGTGGAGGAACACCTTCTTGTTTAGATATAAATGAATTAGAGGAATTATTTAATATTATTAAAATTTTTAATAAAAATTTGAAAGAATTTACTTTTGAATGTAATATAGAAGATATTAATATTAAACTTTTAGAACTTTTAAAAAAAAATTCTGTTAATAGATTAAGTATAGGATTAGAATCTACAAGTAAAAAAAATCTTGATTATTTAGGACGAAAATATAATAATGATTTTAAAGAAAAAATAAATCTAGCTTGTAAATACTTTGATAATATTAATGTAGATTTAATGTATGCTTTAAAAACTATGAGTTTAAAAGATTTAGAAAATGATTTAGATTTTTTAATTGATATGGGTATAAAACATATATCAACATATTCACTTATAATTGAGGAACATACAAAACTTATGAATGAAAATTATATTGATCAAGACCTTGATCGTAAAATGTATGATTTAATTTGTAATAAGTTAAAAAAATATAATCATTATGAGGTTTCTAATTTTTGTTTAAAAGGATATGAATCAAAACATAATTTAGTTTATTGGAATAATAATAGATATTATGGATTTGGTTTATCAGCAAGTGGTTTTATTGATGATATAAGGTATGATAATAATAGAAATATTCTTGAATATATAAATGGTAAATATTTAAAAAAATATGAAAAAATAGATGAATTTACTAATATGCAAAATGAAATGATTCTTGGTTTAAGAAAATTAGAAGGTGTTAGTAAAAAAAGATTTTATTTAAAATATGGGAAAAAAATAGAAGATGTATTTTATATAAAAGATTTGATAGAATCAAAAAAATTAATTGATAATGGTGAATATATATATATTAATAAAGATTATATTTATTTATCAAATGAAATATTAATTAATTTTATATAATGGAGGAAATAATGAAGTCAGATGTATTTAAAACAGAATTAAATTATATTAAAGATAATGATATTAGAGAAAAAGCAATAAAAACAATTAATTTACTACCTGATTATTTTTTTGAGGTTCCAGCTTCATCTACAGGAAAGTATCATCCTTCTTTTTCACAAGGTGAGGGTGGATTAGTTAGACATACTAAAGCAGCTGTTAATATTGCTAATGAACTTTTAAATCATAATTCTGTAATTGGTGATGTTTTTACACCAAAAGAAAAAGACCTTATGATCTTTTGTTTACTTGTTCATGATGGCTTAAAGTCGGGTATTGTAAAACAAGAATATACAGTTTTTGAACACCCTATAATTATTGGTAAATATATAATTTCAAATAATGATAAAATTGGGTTTAGTGATAAAGAACTAGAATTTATTGATACAACAATTAAAACTCATATGGGAGAGTGGACAAAGGATTATAATGGTAATGATGTATTAGAAAGACCACATAATAAATATCAAAAATTTGTTCATATGTGTGATTTTCTTTCTAGTAAAAAATTTTTAGATATTAAATTTGATGGAAATGAGATTATTAAATGATCTCATTTTTTTCTTGTTTTTTCTTCAATTATAGATCCTGTATAAGATCCTATAATAGCTCCTAAACAAAAAACTAAGATTTTAAAATAATCATTTTTAAAATTAATTATAGTTAAACTTGCTGATATTAACCATACTAGTGTTACTAAACCTTGTAATAGAGCACCTATTAATTTTTTTCCATGAGCTACTACTATTAGTCTTAATGTAGCAAGTGTATTTTCAATGAATTTAAATAAAAAAATTATAATATATATCATATTAGTATTATGTTCAAATATGCTTATAATATAAATTTAAAATATTATGTTAATAGTTAAATTTTAATATAATTATATACAATTATTATTTAGTATGATAAAATATTTTTATAAGGAGATAAATATGAAGAATTTTGGTAATATTATATGTGGAGTTTTA
Organism: uncultured Bacilli bacterium; assembly: GCA_934130215.1. GTDB lineage: Bacteria > Bacillota_I > Bacilli_A > RF39 > UBA660 > CAG-884. The sequence goes on along the minus strand of CAKOXR010000009.1, from coordinate 3,963 downwards.
TTTGTTTTATTTGGTTTAATATTTGGATTAAATGCTTTTGGAATAACTAAAATTGATGTTTTTTTTGATGGATGGTGGACTTTATTTATTATTATTCCTTGTTTTATTGGGTTATTTAAAGATAGAGAAAAAACGGGAAGTATTATTGGTTTAATAGTGGGTATTATTTTATTATTATGTGCACAAGATTTATTAAATTTTGAGATTGCTTGGAAACTTGCTTTACCTTTAGTTTTAATTTTAATTGGGTTATCAATTATATTTAAAAATATTACAAATAAAAATGATTTTAAAATTTTTGAAAAATTAAATCATGAAAAGGATGAAGAAGTATGTGCTACATTTAGTTCTCAATCTGTTAGTTTTGAAGACAAAAAATTTAATGGAATTGACTTAACTGCTGTTTTTGGTTCTATAAAATGTGATTTAAGAAAATCTATTATTAAAAAGGATGTTTTAATAAATGTAAGTACAACATTTGGTGGTGTTGATATATATGTCCCAGATAATGTAAAAGTAATAATTAAATCTACATCTATATTTGGTGGTGTTGATGAAAATAAAAAAAATAATGTTGAGGATGGGCCAGTTATTTATGTTAATGCTACTTGTATGTTTGGTGGAGTAGATATTAAATGACAAATAATCAAAAATTAATTAAAATATTTGCTCAAGTTTTTGGAGTTTTTTTGACTATTTTAATTATTTCTTTTATAACTAGTTGTGTTTATGGTATTGGAAATTTATTAAAAAAAAGTGAAAAAAATAATTTTGATGTTGTTTCATGTGATAATTATAAAGGTGATATAAATGAAATTATTATAAATACAATTTATAGTAATTTGGATATAAAGAAAGCAGATTCATTTAAAATGGAATCAAATTATAAGGTTAAATGTAGTGTTAGTAATGGATCTATTAAAATAGAAGATAAAAATAAATGGAAAAAAATAAAAATTGTTTTATATTTACCGGATGTTTCTAGTGTTAAAATTGATTCTGGTGCTGGTATTTTAAATATTGATGATTTAAATTGTGATAATGTTAAATTAAGTTTAGGTGCTGGTTTAACAAATATTAAAAATATAAATGCAAGATATGCAGATATTGATACAGGTGCTGGAAAATTAGTTATTAAAAATGGAAATTTTGATGATCTTGATTTTGATATGGGTGTTGGTTCTTCTGAACTTAATATAAATGTAAATAATGATGTTGATATAGATGCAGGTGTCGGAAATTTAGATTTGTATTTGATTGGTTCTAAAATGGATTATATAATGAAAATATCAAAGGGAATAGGTAATATTATAGTTGATGGAGAAAATGTTAAATCTGGTATTATTGGTGATGGGAAAAAAACAGTTAAAATTGATGGTGGTATAGGTAATATAAAGGTTAATTTTATAAATAATGAGAAAATTTAAATGGTTTTTTGTTAAATAATGGGTGTGAACAAAAATATAGATAAAGAAATTTGATAGTGCTTGTTTAATAAAAATGCTAAATGGATTATTAATAGAAAAGACGATAAAGGAGTAAAATAATGAATAATTTAATTAAATTATCTAGAGAGTTAGTAGAGAATCTGCTTAATGGAAGTAAGCAAAAATTAGGTAAAGAATACTTTTTTATGTTTTCCATTTCAAAATTTGTTTTATTAAAAGAACGAATTTTAAAAAAAGATTCTTTAAATAAAATTTTATATTTTAATAATGTTAAAGATGCTAAATATATACCAGCAATATTATCATTTGCTGATAAAATAAAGAAAAATGGTAGCTATCAAATTAATAATACATCAATAATATTAGAGAAGATAGGTACAAATACTCAAAAATTGACTGAAGCATTATGGTTATTAAATAAAGTTAGAGATTCACTAGCTCATGGACAATATACAATTGATTTAGAAAATGATAGTATATTAATTAATAATGACCATTCGAATGATAGAAATAATGCTTATAAATTGGTATGTTCTATTCCTATAGAATTATTAAATTCTATTTCATTTTATATTGAAGAAATTAACGAAAAAATGGATGAAAAAGAATTATCTAAAGCATATAGAGAATATTTAGAAAAAATAGAAAACGATTATGATATAAATACTAAAAAAACATTTTATAACAATTACATAATTAAAATTAATAAGTATTATAATAATATATTAAAGATGAATAATTATAAATATAATAATTATATAAATAAAATTAATAATTATTCTGATAATATATTAAAGATAGATAATTATAAATATAATAATTATATAAATAAAACTAATAATTACTCTGATAATATATTAAAGATAGATAATTATAAATATAATGATAATTATATTGCAAGTAATCAATTTATAACTAAGGGTAAAAATTCTAAAAGAAAAATAAAACAAAATGAAGAATTTACTTTCATGGATGGAATAGCTGATAATAAAACAAAAAAAATATTAAATAATTTTACAATTGAAGAATTATATAAATTAGTAAAACAATTATTAGAATATAAACCTACAAATGAAAAGCAAAAAGAACAAATTAATCAAATAATTGGAGAATTTGAAATTTTAGTAGATCAAAGAATAAAATTAGAAGAACAAAAGATATTTGATGCTAAATCTTCAGAATTAATGAATGAAATTTCTGATATTTTAGGAATTAAAGTGGGAACTAAAAATGCAGATGCTACTATTGCACTATATATGTATATGAATTTAGTATTTTCGCAAAGTAATGAAATAGATTATTCACATATTTGTTTTAGAAACTTAATTATAGATGTTAATCCATTTAAGTATGATGATAAAGATTTAAGCAATTCAAATTTGAGTGATAATGAAAAACAAAAAATAAGTAGCACAATTAATTTTGAAAAAAATTATATGAATACGAAAAATTATATAAATAAATTATGTTCTGAGTTTTCTGAAAAGATGAATACCAGAATTGAAGCATACTATAACAATCTTAGTGAAAGTTTTAGACATTCATTGATGGATATTTATGCCGAATTTTATACCTCAATTATGAATTCTATGAGTTGTAGAAACCAATTAATTATAACATCTATAAGAAATTCTGTTGAACATGGTAATTATTATGTTAACAAAAATGGTAGTTTAATTTTATATGATCAAACTGATCATAGAGATAATAAGAATATAAAAATTTTATGTGGTGCTTTACCTCAACAATTATTTGATATAACAAAATCAATTGAATTAGGTGATTCGAAAGATAAATATATTATGGATGATTTCTTTAAAGAACTTGAAACTATTGTTGATAAAGTAACACTTAATAATATTATGAATACTATGAATAACTTTTCAAAAATAATTTTTGGAAAGGATATTGATTTTAATCATAATATGGATTATATGTATCAAGAAGCAATAGCTATTATTATTTCACAACATATATCTAAAAAATAATATTAGTACTATAAAATACTGTTTTATAATTTATAAATTTTTAGAATGGTCTTTTTTGATATTGTTATCAAAATAATTAATATTATTTTGTATTAATTTAATTTTTTTCTATTTTTACTTTATGATATTACTTTTAAAGAATTTTTATAATAATATTTTTATATCTATTATAATTGATTATTAAAAAGTATTAATTTTTAATCTGCTTAAATTTATTTAATTTTATTTATTTTATAATTGAAATTATATTATAAAAAAACAAAAATAAATGACATTAAATTTCCAGATTTTATTCATTTTTATAATATTATAATATAAAAATATTATTAATACTTTCGTTCGCTTTTCGTTCATATCAATCTTTTAAAAAAATATTTTTTTATAAAAAAAATCGAACTATTTAGTTCGATGTTTTTTACATTTGGAGCGGATTACATACAAGTTACAAATTAAGTTCTCTTTCTAAAAACATTATATACAAAATTTTCACGAATTTCAATGAAAGTATATAAAGTTTTCAAATTAAA
>CAKOXR010000008.1 GCA_934130215.1 uncultured Bacilli bacterium | reverse complement strand
CCAAAAAAGAATTAGAAAAAAGATTAAAAACAGAAACTGACAAAGATATTAAAGAATATATACAATATCTATTATCACCTAATATTAGTAAAAAATTAGATAGAAACGAGTTCCAAACTGAAAATAAAAAAAGCAAATAAATTAAACAATGTTCCCTAAAAAATATAATTTAAGTTTTATTAATCATTTTAATATTTAAAATTTACCATATTGTTGTATGTAATTTCAACCTTTGTATCTTATATTTTTAAGAGATTAGATTTATCAATAGGTATTTCTTGTTTGATAATATTAATCATAAACATCATCCTTTCTTTAGGATGATGTTTTTGTAAGATACAAAAAAAAAATCAATCTTTCGATTGATTCTATATATCAAGTTCAAGCTTAATAGTTCGAACAGATTCGTCAATGGAGCACATAGTGGGGTTCGAACCCACGCATAACGGAACCACAATCCGCCGTGTTAACCGCTTCACCATACGTGCTATCATATAATCCTTTCAGGACTACATGCTATATTTTATCAGTTTTTAAGAACTATTGCAAGTCCTTTTAAACAAAAACATCAATATTATGCTAATTTTACAATAAAGTATTTCTTTTTACCCTTTCTAACAACCAAAGTATCACCATTAATTGCCATATCTTTTCCAACAAAAATACTATTATCATTAATTTTCTTTTCATTAATAGTAATAGATGAACTATCAACAAATTCTCTTGCTTCCCTTTTTGAGGAACATATTCCTGTATTAACCAAAAAATCAATAATATTTAGATCTTTTTCAATATTTATATGAGGCATATTCTTAAAAACAAGTTCAAGTTCTTCACTACTCAAATCATTAACCTTACCACTAAATAAAGTTTCACTCAATTTAACAGCTTTCTCATATTCATCTTTTCCATGTAAATCTGTAATTATCTCTCTTGCTAAAGCTTTATGAGCAAGTCTCTTTTCAGGCTCTAAATTATTAGATTTTTCTAACTCTTCTATCTCTTCCCTACTCAAAAAAGTAAAAATCTTCAAATAACTAATAACCATAGAATCATCAACATTAACCAAATATTGGTATAACTCATAACTCGAAGTCAAATTCTTATCAAGCCATAAAGCATTACCCTCTGATTTACCAAATTTATTACCATATTTATCCAAAACTAAAGGCATAGTAAAACCATATGCTTCCTTACCATCAATCTTTTTAATTAACTCTAAACCAGTAGTAATATTACCCCATTGATCAGATCCCTCTGCTTGTAAAACACAATTTTTCTCTCTAAACAAATGTAAAAAATCATAACCTTGAATTAAAGTATAAGCGAACTCAGCAAAAGTAATACCAGAATCTAATCTTCTATTAATAATATCTTTACTTAACATATAATTAACATTAATATATTTACCAACATCTCTAAGAAAATCTAAAAAACTAAAATCTTTTATCCAATCATAATTATTAACAATCTCAGCTTTACCATCAAAAATTCTAGAAACTTGATTCTTAATTCCCTCAATATTATTCAAAACAGTTTCCTTAGAAATAATATCTCTTTCACCACTAGGTCTAGGATCACCAATAAGTCCAGTAGCTCCGCCAACAAGCAAAATAGGATGATGACCAGCTTTTGCAAGTCTTTTAGCAGTAACTAAAGAAGAATAATGTCCTAAATGTAAAGAAGGAGCAGTAGGATCAGTTCCCCAATAAAAAGTCAATTTTTCATTATTAAGTTTATCTCTCAATTCATCACTAGAAACATCTTTTACAAGACCTCTCCAAATAAGTTCATCATATAAATTCATTATTCATCACCTTTCAAAAAATCTATATTACTAACACCAATTCTTGTAACACCCTTTTGAATTAAAGCATCTACCATATCAATACTTCTAATACCACCACTAGCTTTAATCTCCAAAATATCATTCTTATGTGCATTAATAATATCAATATCATCTAAACTAACACCTCTAGTACCATAACCAGTTGATGTCTTAATAAAATTAACATAAGTATCATTACAAATTTCTGTAACTTTACCAATCTCTTCATCAGTTAAATAACAAGTTTCAGTTATGACCTTTAAAACCTTACCATCAACAGCAGCCATAATATCCTCAATCTCATTTCTAACATAATCATAATCACCATTTTTTAAAGCACCAATATTAATAACCATATCAATTTCATCAGCACCATCTTCAACTGCAATTAAAGCTTCCATTTCCTTAGTGCGAACAGTATTAGCACCCAAAGGGAAACCAACAACAGTACAAACATTAACAGTAGTACCATCTAGTAATTCTTTTGCTAAACTAACATAACAAGGATTAACACAAACAGATGCAAAATGATATTTAATAGCATCATTACATAAATTTTTAATATCATCAATAGTAGCTTCGGCTTTTAAATTAGTATAATCAATATACTCAGCATATTTCATAAAATAACCTCCTTAAAAAATAAAAACATTACAATTATAAGGGCGAATATCCGCGGTACCACCTTATTTTGTAATGTTAATTACCTTATTATCTTATCGCGATTAACGATTTTAATTCAAGAATTGTAATTCATTTTATTAAATCTGATTAGTTTTCATCAAAACACTAATTTTCTTATTTCCATTAATAAAATTACTTTATTTCCATCACCATTAAACATTTATATATTATCAATTAATTAACATAAAGTCAATTTTCTTCATGTATTTCTTTTATTTTTTCCTCTATTTTTTTACCATATTCAATTGATTCATCATAAACAAACTCTAATTCTGGCATATGTCTAATATCAATACACTCACATAATTTACTTCTTAAAAAACCTCTAGCATTTTTTAATGCTTTCAAAGTAGAATCTTTTTTTTCTTCATCAAAAACTGTAACATATACCTTTGCATAAGATAAATCATTAGTAACATGACAGGCAGTAACAGTTACAAAATGAATATCAGGATCTTTCACTTCATTAGCAAGTAAATAAGATATTTCCCTAACCATAGCACTTTCAATTCTCTCTATCTTAATACTCATCTTTTTACCTCTACCATTTCATAAGATTCAATAACATCTCCTACTTTAATATCACTATAATTACTTAAAGTAATACCACATTCAAGACCTTTTTTAACTTCTTTAACAGAATCTTTTTCCCTTTGTAAAGAACCAATTTCTGTAGATGCAATAACTACACCATCTCTTATTAATCTTGCTTTAGAATCTTTTTTAATAACACCATCATTAACATATGATCCAGCAATTGTACCAACTTTAGAAAACTTAAATAATTGTTTTACAGTAGCTTCACCAATTATTTTCTCCTCATAAACAGGCTCTAACATTCCTTTTAAAGCATCAGTCATTTCTTCAACAGCTTTATAAATTATATCATATAATCTAATTTCAACACCTTGTTCTTTAGCATAATCTTTAATTTGATTACTAGGTCTAACATTAAATCCTATAATAATTGCACCAGCTGCTTTAGCAAGAACAATATCACTTTCAGTAATAGCTCCAACAGAACTTCTAATAACCTTTACTTTAACATTTTCAACCTCAATTTTTTCTAAAGAATTTTTAACAGCTTCCTGTGATCCATTTACATCTGCTTTAATAATTAATTTTACTTCCTTTACACCTTCTTGTACACGAGCAAACAAATCATCAAGTGTAACAGCTTTAGACCCACGACTAGCATTTAATTTTTGAATTTCTTTTCTCTTTTCACTTACTTGTTTAGCTTCCTTTTCAGTTTCAAAAGCCATAAACTTATCTCCAGCAGAAGGAACTTCATTTATACCAGTTATTTCAACAGGAGTACTTGGTAAAGCGGAAACAATTTCTAATCCTTTATCATTTTTTAAACTTCTTACTTTACCAAAAGAAGTACCTACAACTATAGGATCCCCAATTCTTAAAGTACCATTTTGTATTAAAACAGTAACAACAGGACCTAAATGTTTATCAAGTCTAGATTCAATAACAGAACCAACAGCATATCTATTTGGATTTGCTTTATAATCTTCAAGCTCTGCAATTAATAAAATATTATCAAGTAAAGAATCTATACCAATACCATCTTTGGCTGATATTTTATTAAATAATGTATCTCCACCCCAAATATCAGGAGTTAAACCATATTCTGCAAGTTCTTGCATAACTCTATCAGGATTGACACCTGGTTTATCTATTTTATTAATAGCAACAATAATAGGTACACCAGCAGCTTTTGCATGATCAATTGCTTCTTTTGTTTGAGGCATAACACCATCATCAGCAGCAACGATAATTATAACTATATCTGTTATTTTAGCACCCCTACTTCTCATTTCTGTAAAAGCAGCATGTCCTGGTGTATCAATAAAAGTTATATAATCATCTTTATATTTTACTTGATAAGCAGATATATTTTGAGTAATACCACCTGCTTCTCCAGATGCAACACTTGTTTTTCTAATTGTATCAAGTAAAGTAGTTTTACCATGATCAACATGTCCCATTATAGTAACAACAGGTGCTCTTTTTACCATATCTTCTTCACTATCAACAATTTCATATTCTTCAAAATTACTAACATCTTGAGCTTCTGCACGTTTTAATTCTTTTTTATAATCTAAAACAAGTATTTCAGCATTTTCAAAACTTATACTATTATTTAATGTAGCCATCATTCCTAGATTAAATAATTTTTTAACAAGTTCAGTTCCATTAACACCAATAGCATTAGCAAGTTCATTAATTGTCATATTTTCTTTATATAATACAACTTTTTCCCCTACACTCTTATTAGTCATTAACTTATTTTTGTTTTTATACATTTCTTTTTTCTTATTTAAAAAATCTTTTTTATTTGGAATTTCTTTTTGTTTTTTTAATTTTTCTTTTTTAACTGTATTATCTACATTTATATTAGTTTGTTCTGCTATTTCAAGAGCACGATCTTCAAGATCTTCATCTAAATCATTTTGAAAACATGCATCTAATTCTGTAATAGCTTCATCATCTAATAAATCATCTTCACTATTTACAGAAATCCCAAATTCTCTACATTTTTTTATTACTTCTTCTACTGTTTTATTCATATCTTGTGCATATTCTAAGACAGTCATCATAGTAACCACTCCTTCCTAAAGTTCTATTTCAATTTTTTTATTAGTTTTTTTAAATTCTCTATATTTAATACCACATGTATCAAATATTTTTTTTGAAACTTTTATACCATCTGTATCTTTATATTTATCTGATAAATATATTACTTCTTTAATACCAGCTTGAACAATTGCTTTAGCACATTCATTACAAGGAAAAAGAGAAACATAAATTCTACAATCTTTAACAATACTTGGAGAATTTAATATTGCATTTAATTCCGAGTGACAAACATAAGCATATTTTGTATTTAGAAAATCTCCATCTCTATCCCATGGCATATCATCATCATTATAACCTGTTGGACTTCCATTATAACCTGTAGAAATAATTTTATTATCATCATTTACTATACAAGCACCAACAGTTGTAGATGGATCTTTACTTCTCATAGCAGCAAGAAGTGCAACACCCATAAAATATTCATCCCATAAAATGTAATCTTTTCTTTTCATTATAAACAAGCCACCCTTTTCATTTCTTCATATATTTCATCTGGTACAGTTACTTCTAATTGTTTATCTAAAATTTTATTGTTTTTTGCTTTTTCTATAACTTTAAGATCTTTTTTAACATAAGCTCCTCGCCCATTCATCTTTCCAGTTAAATCTACTTTCACAGTACTATCAGGACATCTAACAACTCTAAGTAAATCTTTTTTTAAACATTTTTCATGAGTTATAACACAAGTCCTTTCCGGTAATTTTTTTATTTTCATCTTTTCTTAACCTTCTTTTTTTGTTTTTTACTCCCAATATCCTTGGGCTTTTTTCGCGGAATGTACTTATCTTCATAATAAGTTATTAATTTTATAATTTCCCAATCCTCTTTTGTCAGGGGTTCCATTTTAGCATTTAAATATCTAAAAAATCGTTGCCAATCATCATATGCTTCTGGAACATAAATTTCCAAATAATTTAAATGATCATGAGCATTTCTAGACAAAATAGCTCCATTTTCAATGGTTTCTTCTCCACCATTTCTTCTTTCTAAAATATGATGATATGTATATGGATTACTTTTAGTTATTTTATAACCCATCCAATCAATATTTTTTGGCATAAAAATTCTTATCATTTGACATAGTACACTTCTCATAAAAAACTCCTAAATTAAATTAATTCCCATATTTCTTGCATCTTCTTTTGTTTTAATATCTAAATGATATTTAGTAAGTTTTGATGCAAGTTTAATATTAATACCTTTTTTACCTATTGCAAGTGATAAATTATTATCATCTACAATTACCAAAGCTTCTCTTTTCTTTTCATCAGTTATAAAAACACTTAAATCTTTAGCTGGACTTAAAGCATTTTTAATAAATTCAGCTGTATCACTTTGATATGCAACAACATCAATTTTTTCACCATTTAACTCATCAATAATACGATTTATTCTAGAACCCTTTTCTCCAATACAAGATCCAACAGGATCAACTTTTGGATTTTCTGAATAAACCGCAATTTTGGTTCTAAAACCTGGTTCTCTTGCAACACTATATATAAGAATTATTCCTTCATTAATTTCTGGAATTTCTAATTCAAATAATCTTTTTACAAAACCATAATGATTTCTAGATAATAATATTAAAGGTCCTTTTGTATTGTTTTCAACTTTTGTTACATAAACCTTTATATTACCACCCATTTTAATTTTCTCACCTGGTATGCATTCGCTTTTTGGAAGTATTCCTTGTGCTTTTCCTAAATCTATATAATAATTTTTTTCATCTTCCATATTTGCTATTCCTGACATCATTTCATCTTTTTTATCTGCAAATGTATCAATAATAACATTTCTTTCAGCTTCTCTTATTTTTTGTACAACAACTTGTTTAGCGGTAGCGGCAGCAACCCGTCCAAAATCTCTTGGTGTTACTTCTTCTTCAATTGTTTCACCATATTCAATGTTTGGTACAATAAGTCTAGCTTCTTCTAAAGTTAAATCAACATCAGGATTAAAAACTAAATTTCCTTCTTCATCAACTTCATCTTCTTTTCGAACAGTTTTAAAAGAATAAACTTTTATATCACCTGATTCACGATTGATATTAACTCTAACATTTGATAAGGAGTTATAGTTTTTTTTATAAGCAGCTGTTAAAGCAAGTTCCATAGCATCATATATAACATCTTCACTGATACCTTTTTCTTTAACTATTAATTCTACTGCTTTTTTAAAGTCTTTTGTATTCATTTCTAACCTCTTTCTATAGAACTAACATCTAAAACATAACTTCCATCTATTGGATCTTCTTTATCCAATATTGGGTTAATTAATTCAGATACCTTTACACAATCTTCAACACAAACAATTTCTGGTTTATCAATTAAAATTCTTAAAAAAAGTATTCCATCTTTTTTTTCAAGTTTAACATCATGTAATATATATCCTGCATCTACTATTGTATTTTCAATTAATTTTCTAATTTTTCCTTCCACTTTACACCTCAAATTAATTTTATAAAAAGTGGTATATTGCCACTTGTTATTTACATTATATCATATTTATTAGTATTTTTTAACTATATTTATTAATTTTTTTAATTTTTTTTGATATAATTAATGTGAATGGAGATAAAAAAATGAAAAATTATATAACAAATGCTCTAAAAGGAATTTTATCTATTTTAATTTACTTCTTTTTTGGTTCTTTATTGTTAATATTTTTAAATTATTTTAATATTAAACCTACAGAATTTTCAAAAACAAATAAGTTTATTTTTTTATTAATTGAATCACTTATTATGTTATCTGTTATAGTACTAATATATTACAAAGATTTAAAAAAAGAATTTATTGATTTTAAAAAAAATTTTATTTTTTATTTTAATGAATATAAATATTATTGGCCTATAATGATGTTTTTAATGGTTTTAGTTAATGTTTTTACATCTTTTTTTATAAAAGATATTTCTAAAAATGAAGAAACAATAAGATTAATATTTCATTCTGGTACAATTGGTCTTATTTATACAATTATTTCTTGTTCATTAATTGCTCCTCTTTTAGAAGAATTAGTATTTAGAAAAAGTATAAGATATATTGTTCCTCAAAAGTATTTATTTATTTTATTGTCAGGGATTTTTTTTGGTTCAATGCATGTAATTGGTTCTGTAAAAACACCGCTTGAATATTTACATATTATTTCATATAGTGTTCCAGGATTTGTTCTTGCATCTGCTTATGAAAAAAGTAATAATATTTTTGTTTCAACATCTATTCATTTTTTTCATAATACATTCTTACTAATTGGTCAAATAATTTTAATGATTGGTGGTTTATCATGAAAAAAAATAAATTTAATTTTTTTAATTTAATAATAATATTTGTTTGTTTATTTATTTTATTTATTTTATATGCTTATTTTATTGGAACAAAAGGACTAATTGTTAAAGAATATAAAATAGATGCTTCAATTCCAAAATCTTTTGATGGTTTAAAAATTGTTCATTTATCGGATATTCATTATAATAGAACAATAAAGGAAAAAGAATTAAAAAAAATTGTTAAAAAAGTAAATTTAATAAATCCAGATATTATTGTTATAACTGGTGATGTTTTAGATAATGATATTGAAGCAGAAGATTCAAAAGAAATATTAACAAAGTATTTCAAGGAAATGAATGCTAAAATTGGTAAATTTGTAGTAAATGGTAACCATGATTTAAAATATGATTACTGGCAAGATATTATGAATGATTCTGGTTTTAAAGTTTTAAATAATACTTATGAATTGATTTATTATGAAAGTAATGATCCTATAATTATAGCGGGAATGTCTTCATCTTCTGATAATATAAAAGATAAATTAAATGATTATTATAGTTTTATAAAAGAAAATGATATTAAGTATAAAATTCTTATATTACATGAACCAGATACTATTGATAATATTGATAATAATTTTGATTTAATATTAGCAGGTCATTCACATAATGGTCAAGTAAGACTTCCTTTAATTGGTGCAACTATTTTACCAGATGGTGCTAAAAGATATTATAAGGAACATTATACAATTAACAATACTGAATTATATATATCAAGTGGTCTTGGAACAAGTACTCTACCTTTAAGATTTTTAGATCATCCATCAATTAATTTTTATCGCATAAATACAAAGTAAATTAATACTTTGTATTTTTATATATCAAAAAAGCCATATAATTTATGGCTCATAACTTTTTTAACATTGTAAAAAATCATAATAAGCTATGCTTCTTCAAGTATTAACAAATTAGATTAATTTAAAATATGCATTTATTTCTAAATTTTTAATTTCAATTTCTTCACTAGACAAATTAATTCTTTTTTCCTTTATCTTATCAAATGGAGGTATCACAATATCTATAGATGACAAATTTAGTTCAAGTAAATAACTATTGTTATCCATTCTAGTTATATAGATACCTTTATCAACATTTATGCAATAACTATACCTATCAGTATAAAAATTAATCTCATAGTAAATATCTTTCGAAACATCCTTTTTTATGCAATTTCCTAATAAACTAATATCATCCTTAAATGAAATATTTAATCCCCAATTATTCTTTAAAGTAATTAAAATAGATTTGTCTTCATATTTAATATTATCAACATCAATTACTTTTTCATTTATTTTAACATCATCCATATTATTTCCTTTCCAATTAATAAATTACATTCGATCGTTTATTACAACTAATTCTTAACATTAAAGAAATTATCAATACCTATAACATTTTCATAATAACTATTCATTATTTCAATACATAAATTAATCTTCTTATTATCAATATTTTTATTTTGTTTATAATCGTTTATAATATTATTAAATAAAATATACATTCATATAAGTTAGACATAATTTCTAAAAAGAATTTTTAACTAGACTATTTTCTTTCAAGTAAACTCACACTCTCAACATGATAAGTATTAGGGAACATATTAAATCCCTTAACACTTATAATATTATAATTGTCTAGTTTCTTTAAATCACGAGCCAAAGTCATAGGATCACAAGAAACATAAATAATTTTTTTAGGAAGTAACTTATTAATATCCGTAATCATCTTATCATCAAGTCCACTTCTAGGAGGATCAACAATAATAACATCTGGTTTTAAATCAGTTTTTTTAACAATACTAGAAGCATCACCCTGATAAAAATCTATATTATTAATACCATTAATTTTCTTGTTCTCATTAGCATCCCTAACAGCATCACTATTAATCTCAAGACCAATAACTTTATTTGCTTTATTACTAACAAAAATACCAATAGTACCAGTTCCACAATATAAATCAAAAATAATATCTGTTTTATCTATAAGAGAATTAATATATTTATACATCACAGTCGCAACTAAAGTATTAACTTGAAAAAAAGCATCACTTGAAACCATAAATTTATAATTACCCATTGAAACACTTATTTTATCTATTCCATAAACATTTTTCTTATTAATATAAATTGAATCAACTTCACCTTTTAAATAATCATAATCAATATTTTCTTTTCCGATAAAAGTAACCATAGATTCATTCATAGATTTAATAATTATTTGATTAATACCAGATAAATTTTGATTTTTTTTAATTATTTTAATAATATTATTAATTTTATTATTAACAAGTAAACATTCATCAATTTCAACTATATCATTACTATTTTTTTTAAATAAACCCAATTTATTATCTTTAACTTGTAAAGTTATTTTATTTCTATAATTATAATCATTTATATTAACAATATCATTTAAAACTATATTTTTATCTGCATACTTATTAATAATATTATTTATTTTATCAACTTTATATTTATTTTGATCTTTAATATGCATAATATCACAACCACCACATACACCATAAAAAGGACATTTAGCACTCGTTCTTAAAACATCATTTTTTTTATAAAATTTAACTACTTTACCAATAACAATATTTTTCTTTTCTTTTTCAATTTCAATCTCTACTTCTTCATCAGGTAATGCATTAAATATAAAATAAACTTTGTTATTATAATGACTAATTCCTCTACCTTGATGATCAAAATTATCAATTTTTAATCTCATAAAACACCTCAAAATAATTATATCAAAAAATGATGAGAAACTCATCATAATATTTTATATATAGCATAAGTAGTAATTATAAGTGCCACTAATATTAAAATACCTAAAAATATTTTTAATAAAATGTTGTTCTTTTTAATACTTTCATGCATATCCTTTAATTCTTCAAAATCTTTATCAACTAAACCTAAAGCAATAGAATTTTCATTTTCATCCTTTTTTTCTTTAGAAATAATTTCTTTAATTGAATTATTATTTAAAGCTTTACTTGAAATTAAATCACCAAACATATCATCTATTACTTCAGGTTTTTCTTCCTCTTCTTTTAACTTTTCAATTTTTTCCCTAATCTCAAAAGGATTATTTTTTAAACTTCTTTTTAAATTATCTTCTTTATAATTAGTTCTTGCTTGAAGTAAAACCTCATTTATATCATATGCCTTCTCCTCAACATGATTATCAACAAGTTCTTCTGGAACAACTTGGATTTTTTTCTCATATTTTTTTTCTTCAGCAATCATACTTTTAATAGAATCTAAATCAATTTCATTAGTTTTAGCAATTATCTTTTCATCTGTTTTAATCGAATAATCTTTATTTTCATATAAATTTTCATATAACATTCGATTTTTATTAGATCTAGTTAACCCATCTTGTTCATCATATCTATCCATTCTACTAGTCATATACCTCACCCTATTATAATAATATCATATTTTTGATCTTTTTAAAATACTATACTTGCTTTTTAATGTCTTTTTGTTTATAATTTGATTTGGAGGTAGAAAAATGAAAATGGAAGTTGATAAAACTGCTTGCATCGGTTGTGGTGCATGTGTTGGAATATGTGATAAAGTATTTGGTTTTGATGATAATTATGCTGAAGTAATTGTAGATGAAATACCAGAAGAATTAAAAGAAGATGCATATGATGCTTTAGAAGGATGTCCAGTAAATGCTATTAGCATTGTATCAGACAATAAATAATTTTTAAAAAAATAATTTTGCTACAATATAAGCAATTAAAATTGATGAAAAATCTGCTAACAAACAAACAATTGGTGCATAGCGGATTTTTTTTATTTTAATTACTCCAAAATAAAGTGTTAAAACATAAAAAGTAGTATCACTAGTAGCTTGAATTAAAGATGAAAAAAATGAAATAAAATGATCAACACCAAATACTTTATAAATATCATTTAAGACACTAAAAGAAGCATTTCCTGATAATGGTCTTAAAATAATCATTGTAACTAAATTAGCACCTTTAAAAAATAAAGATAAAAAATTACTGTTTATAAAAATATTTACAGCAACCGTCATTGCTAGTAATGTAGGAAAAATATCTTTAAATAAAACAAATGATTCTTTTACACCTTCTATAAAGGATTCATAAATGTTTGTTTTATTATAAGAATACAAAATAACAAATAAAACTAATAAAGGAAGTATATATTTAATCATGATATATTCTCCTAAAAATATAATCTATAATTAAACTTACAATAGTTGATAAAAATGTAGTAATTATAGCTGGAAGTATTATTTTACCAGGATCACTAGAATTATAAAACATTCTAAGAGCAAGAACACTAGTTGGTAATATAGTTAAACCAGAAGTATTAATAACCAAAAATGTTATCATTTCTTTTGAAGCCTTAGAACTTTTGTTTAATTCTTGTAAAGACTTCATTGCTTTTAAACCTATCGGTGTTGCAGCATTACCAATTCCCAACATATTTACAACAATATTACTTGAAATATATCCCAATGATTTATCATTATCAGGTATATCTTTAAATAAAGGTTTAATTATTTTAGTTGTTATTTTAGATAATTTAGAAATTAAACCGGAATGTTCTATTATTTTCAAAATACCAAACCATAAAGATATATTTGGAAATATTTGTAAACATAAATCAATTGTTTCTTTTGGTGTTGATAAAATTACATTATTTATATCAGTTCCATTGATAATAGAATAAATAATACCTATTACAATTAATAAAAACCATATAAAACTTACCATAAATTACGAAACCATTCCTTGATTTTCTGAAAAAAAGACTTTTTCTTATTTTTTTTAATAAATATATCTATAGTTTTTAATTCTTTATCTTTCAAATTTATGACTACATTTCCGACTTTTTCATCATTTTCATATTTTTCTTTTTTTAAAAGATTTATTTTTAAAATAATATCATTTTTTTCATTATTTGATAATGGATAAATAAAACCTTCTTTAACATAAAAATCTTTTTTATAAAATGTTTCATCATAAATATCGAATAAACCTTCTTTTATAATTTCATAAGCTTTATAATTTTCATATGCTTCTTTATATAAATTTTGATGATCCAAAAAATCATTTCCATCATTAAGTGTTACAACAACTAAATCTAAATTATCTTTACTTGCAGTTGTAACTAAAGTCCTTTTAGCAACTTCAGTAAAACCTGTTTTACCACCTGTTGTATATTTATAAAGTGTCAATAATTTATTTTTGTTAACCCAAAAATAATTATTCATATTTGTTTTAAGTTTATATTTTCTAGTTCCAGTTATCATTCTAAATACTTGATTATTCATAGCATAACTCATTAATAAAGCCATATCATAAGCAGTTGAAATATTACCACCATTTTCTTCTAATCCTGAAGGATTATTAAAAACAGTATTTTTCATACCTATTTCTTTAGCTTTATCATTCATTATTTTAACAAAATTATCTTCTTTTTCACATATAAAATTTGATATCATTAAAGCAGCATCATTACCACTTCTAAGCATCAATCCATAAACTAAATCAATTAACTTTAATTCTTCATCTACTTTTATATAAATACCAGAACCATATGCTTTATTAACAACATCTGTTACTTTAACTGTATCATATAATTTATCAGATTCAATTGCTATTATAGCTGTCATAATTTTAGAAATTGATGCTATACTTCTTTTGGTATGAATATTTTTTGAATATATAATTCTTTTTGTTTTTTGTTCCATTAAAATTGCACTTGTAGCACTTGTATCATAAGCTCTAATATTAACTGGAATTATAAATAATAATAAAATAATTATTTTTTTCAAACTTATCACCTATTTTAATATATGAAAAAAAGGACAAAATAGTCCTGAATCATAAAGTTTCCATAAATATAAAAAACATACATATATTAGTAATTATTAGTAAAATAAAAGATAATAAATATAAATTTTTTTTGACTTTATAACTTAAATTAAAATCTGTATAAAAAAGATTTCTAATTTTATCAGAAAGTTTTAATTTTTTTATTAAATATACAAATATTATTCCTCCACCAACATTCAAAATTATATCATCACAATCAAATCTACCAACCTTAAATATAAGTTGAATAACCTCTATAAAAAAAGCAAGTGGTAAAAGAACCATAATTTGATTTAAAATATTATTATACTTCTTATCTTTAACAATAAGAAAAAAAGAAAGTGGTATAAAAGCGATAAAATTTCCAATTAAATTATATACTTTATGAAATAAATTAATATCTGATGTAATTATAGATTTTATTGTTTTAAAAGGAATTAAATTAACATAATAAATTAAGTCTTTAAAAGTTACTATATTAAATTGATTACGATCAATAATAAAAGTAAATTCAAATAATAAAATTAAATAAATTAATATGTAAATATTACTATTTTCTTTTTGTTCATCTTTCTTTAAAATTCCATTTGTATAAATTAAAAAAATTAATAAAACAAAATAAATTATATAATGAAAATAAGAAAAACTAATTTTTTTATTTAAAATACTAATTAAAAATAATAATTGACTAATTATAAGTAATATTTTATTTTTCATATTTTTCTTACTTTTACCTCTATTTTATTCCAAAAATCCTTTAAATTTTGATAAGTTAATTTATCCATAACATCTTCATAATCAACCCATACTAATTCTTCTTTATCTTTTTCATCAATTATTTTATTACTTATACCATCATCAATTGCTAAATACATATATACTTTTATATTACCCTCAAAATTAGTATATTCAATTATTCCAATTTCTTTTTTTGACAAAAGTTTACATTTTCTCCCAGTTTCTTCCTCTGTTTCTCTAAGAGCACATTCATACAATGTTTCATTTTTTTCTAAATGTCCTTTAGGAAAAGAATAATCATTGTTCTCTTTTCGATAAACTAAACCAATTTTCATAGTTTTTTTATTAATCAAAATACACCCTGCTTTATTCATATAACTCCTTATAACAATATATTTTCCCCTACCACACCCTCATTTTATAGTTAATGTTCGGTATTAAATCATACAACTTAAAAGTACACTTGTAAACCGTTTAAGCATAAATTGTAAATAAAATGACTAGCTTCTTAGTCTCTATTAAATATGTCTCATTCTCAGACACAGAGATAACATTCACCCTATAAAATTACCATCTTTTTTAAATTAAATCAAATTTCCAATTAGTTTCTTCAATAGTATTTTCAATTAATCTTAATTCTTTTGACATATAATCAATATCTTTTTGAACCTTTTTAACATCAACATTACTAAGAATTTTAATCTCACTTCTCATAACTCTACTAACTAAATTACTAGCTTTATTAAATAAAGATCTATAACTATCTATCTTTTGAATTAAGACATCCTTTTTAGCAATCAATTCAGTTAATGTTAAGTTATTATAATTAGTAATAACTTGACAATTAGTTTTATTAATTCGACTAATTAAATCCTCTAACTTCTTATAACAACTATCTAATTCCTCTAATAGTTCATAAGGATCTTCTCCACTTTTTTCACCCTCTTGAACTATTGCATTTAGCTCTAACCTATAATTTAATTGAGCAATTTTCTTATTTAAATCATTTCTTTCTTGTAAAGCAACTGCTAGCTTCATATTTCCTCCTTAATTTTTTTAAAATTTTCCCTATTCCATACATAATTGAACCACCTAAAAAAAACGAAAACAAATAAATGAATAAAAAAATAATATATGGTACTTTATTATAAATGACATTAAATACTGGTAATGATGATACATGAAATGGTGATATAAAAAACATTTCAAGTCCACCATCAATATTTAAATAATATGTTCCTATATCTATAATTAAAGCAAATAAAACAAGTATAAAAAATACTATAAAACCTTCTTTAATAACATCTTTATATTCTCTATTAGTAACATGTGTTAAAAGTAAAAAAAGACCAATAATTACCATAAAACCATGATGTTCCATAGTTTGAACATTTATTAAGATTTCTTTTACAAAAACAGTATTTGGATAAAGCATAACAGATATACCCGCTATTAAACCAAAAGTTGCTAAAAATGAATAACAATATTCTTCTATATATTTATTCTTAGTTAAACCAGCTAGTAAAGCAATATACATCGGAGTTGCACAAAACTGAAAAGGAAAACCATACCATTGATATTTCCAATTACCATTATCGAAAGAAAATGATAATTGTTTATAAATTTCAAATAAAATCATAATAATTGAAATAACTAACATTGTTTTCTTTTTATTCGGTTTTTTATAAATTAAAATAATTGTAATTAAAACTGTAACTAATAAACTAAGAATATGAAACCAACTATAATTTGTTGGTTTTGTCATTCTAAAAGATTGTAAAAAAGATATTATTTTTTCTAAAAAATCCATATTAAATTTACCTATTTTCTGGAATAACAATCACACAAATTATATAAGCAAGTATTCCAGATCCAAATGTTAAACCAAATATAACCCAGCCTAATCTAACTAAAGTAGGATCAATATTAAAATACTCTGCAATTCCACCACATACACCAGCAATCATTCTTTCACTTTTTGATCTATATATTCTTTTATTCATTATGTTCCTTCTTTCTATAATATCATATTTAAAATATTCATCTTTTTATAACATTTTATTAATAATTCTATTTATTTCATTTTTTAAATCATCTTTTAATATATAATCAATAAAACCATCTTTAATATAATGATTTTTAATATGTTCTTTATCATTATCTAATAGTATTATACATGGAATATTAATATTTAAACTTCTTAACTTTTTTAATGTTTCTAATCCACTTATTGGCTTCATTACATCATCAATTAATATTAAATTATAATTTTCTCCAGCCTTTATTAAATCAATTGCATCAACACCATTTAATACAGAATTTGATGTATATTCATTAAATAATGTTTCTAAATTTTTTAATAATTTATTATTATTTGATATAAATAATATATCAGTATCATTTGTTATCTCTTCTTTTTTAGGATTTACTATTTTACTATCTATTGATATTAAAAATTTATTTCCTTCTTCACTTTTAATCATTAAATTACCATTCATCATATTTATTAATTTATTAATATCATATACAGTTATATTATCTTCATCTATTTCTTTATCATTATCTAAGATATTATTTATTTTCTCTAATGATAATGGTAAACTACTATCTTCAATTGTTATAATTAATCTACATATATCATACTTATTTATTGAATTTACATTAACTTCTATAAAACCATTAGTTGTTCTTTCAATAGATTTATCTAATATACATAATAAGATATTTTTAAGCCTTATAGAATCTCCATATAAATATTCTGGAATATTTTCACTTATATTAAAATTAAATCTAATATTGTTTATTTTTTTAGATTCTCTTAATTTAATTTCTTTTAATAGTTTATAAACATTATATTTATTATTTATTATATTTATATTTTTGATATCTAAACTTGAAACATCTAAAACATTATTAATAGCAAAATTAGCATTTCTTAAATTTAAATCTATTTCTTTAGAATTTTCTTTTATTTCTTTTATCTTATCAGAATCTAAATTATAATCATTTAATCTTTTTATATTTTCAATTGGTTCTCTAACTTCTGCACTCATCCTAAATAAAAAATTAGATTTTTCTATATAACTCTTACTAGTTAAACTTCTATTTTTTTTAAGTTCATCAATTATTTTTAAATCAGGATTCTCTATAGTATGATACATTATAAAAATAACAAAAAATTCCATTACCGTAATCAAAGTTAAAGTAGGATATATCTTTTGTAAAATAACAACCAAAGACATAAAAAACATCAAACAAAAAAACGGCATTATCTTTTTCTTAGATATTAATTTAAAATTCTTTATAATAGGTATTAACCAAATCATAATACATAATGTTGATGAAATATAAACAAAACTTACACTATATCCAGTCGCAAACCCAGCATCAGTTTTAATAGGTAACAAAATTGTAATCAAACAAAAAATAGCATAAATTACATAAGAAATAAATTTTAATTTATTATAATACCCTTCATTCTTTTTCATATATGCAATTGAATATACATACAAAGTCATTATAAAAAGATATGTCATAAGATATATTAAATATATTTTTGTAAATATATGAGCAAGTAAATTATTTGTTTCATAATTATAACCTATATAAGCACAAATTAATTCAACAATTAACCCAATAAAATTAACAACCAATAAATATGAAAATATCTGTGTTTCTTTTGTTTTTATATGTTTTCTAAAGAAAAATATTAAATTTAGAGTAAAAGAAAATATAGAAACAACTAAAATTAAAAGTGTACAATTCATTCATTTACCTACTTTCTATTAATATTTTACCATTTTTTTTAAATAAAGTCATAAAAAAAATTAATTTTTTTTAATTAATTTTTTTGCATTTTCTATTTTAATACAATTATCAGTTATACCTTCATTTATTAACTCATTATAATCTCTTTTTCCACTAGGTGCAAGTGGAAAAGATTCTAAATTATTTCTAACTCTCAAATATATTTTAGAAACTACATCATCTGGTAAAGAAGAAATCAATCTTTTCTTACATTTATCAATTATTTCATTTATTTTATCTTCTTTAACAAGTGGTTGCTTTTCAATATGACAAACATAATTATCTCCAACTTTAACCAAACAAGATGACATAATATCATTATCAATATCTACAATATCTTCAATTAAATAATACGGAATATCACCCATAGAAGATTTAATATATGCTCCCATTCTACCTTTCATTTTAATTCTTCTATTATCAGATTTATATGAATAAGTATTTAAACTTAACCATCTATTACCATTAACATCAAAAACATATGCTTTTTTATTTAAATTATCATCAGTATAACCTAACATATTACATGGAGAATTCGCAACTAATAAACCTGGTTCATTTAATTTACAATATTCACCCCTAGAATTCAAAACTTCAATTTGAACAAATTTATGTGGAGTTAAACCTAGTGATTTTTTTTCCAAAATATATTTTTTTTCTTGTAAACTTTTAAACAAAGTTACAAATATACCACTACTTTCAGATGTTCCACCTCCAATAGAAAATGTTACAGGTGAAAGTGGAAAAGGTAATTTATCAGTACCAAATTTATGTTTTTTAGATGTATAATTGAAAAATATTTCTTCACCTTTTGAACATGCTTCCCCAGTAACAGTTGGAATCATTAAAAAAGGTAAATTAATATACTTAAACTCTGGATCAAAATTTAATAATTTGCACAAATTACCCCAAAATCCAACACCAGCTGGTACAAAATTTGGCTCGTTAATTAATAAACTATACGGAAAAAAATCTTTATCATAAAACGGTTCTAAAGCAAGTGTACATCCTTCATATAATGTATCAGATATAGCACATGATAATTCCATATGTGTATATGTAGGAATATGACCTAAAACAGTTAAGTTCCTCATACTTGGCATACCAGATACATCTGCTTCTTTATATCTTGATAAAGTTATATAACTTCTATTTGCATGAACAACACCCTTTGGACAACCAGGATCAGTAGTACCACTTGTATATGTAATTGCACATACATCATCCAAAATTCCATCATATACTACGGCTTTATTATAATTTTCTCCGAGTTTTATAAAATCATTTTTGTCCATAATACCATCATATTTAGGAATTAAATTTTCAATTTTATGAAACCTTTCATCTATTTTTTCATATTTGTTTCCTATTTTAAAAGAATCAGTTAAAGAAAAAATACATATTTTTTTTATATTAGATTTTTCTATAACTTTCTTTAAATTTTCATATTCATCTAATGAAATAAAAATAGTTTCACTATTTGTATTATTTAAAATGTTTATTAAATAATTTTCATTAAACCAACTACCAACTACATTTATAGTTGCTCCTATCATATTAACCGCTAAGAAAATATATACAAATTCTGGTATATTTGACATACAAACTGGTACAACACTTTTTTCATTATATCCCATTTGTTTTAATGATTTAGCATATTTATATGCTTCTTCAAACATTTCTTTATAAGTAATTCTATTACCTCTATAAAGAAGGGCAATTGAATCCAAATTTTTTTTATTTCTTTCATAAATTTCTTTCATCCAAGAAGTATCATGATTTAGTTCTAAATCATCAAGTGCCTTTTTTGATCTCATAGGAATACTATCAGAATACTCATAATGATTTGATCTTCTTTTCTTTTCTTTTTCTAATTCTTTTTTTAATTTATAAAATTCTTCCATAAAAAACCTCACACAAAATATTATACATAAAATATTTAAGATGTCAAAATAATCCTTTATTATAATTATATTTAAATATTATTTTTTTACATAAATAATCGATTTTATCATTTTAAAATATTACCAAAAAAATCTACACATTTATATGTAGATTATATATTCTAAACCTCTTTTAATTGATATAAATAATAATCAAATAATTTTCCCTCAAATTTTTGTTTTTCATGACTAATAAGTTCATAAGTTGTACCTAATTTATCAGAAACAGGATAATCGACTTTTCCTTTAGTAACATAAATAACAAAATCTATCTCTTTATTATCAATATATTTATTAGACTCATCCATATTTTCTGGATATTTTTTATATTTAAAATTCAATTTCTCAAAATATTTTGTATTTGGAACAATTCCAGTTGTAGTATAAAAACCCATATCTAAATAACCATAATTTAATATAGTTGGATTTTCTTTTTTTAAAATAATATCTCTAAATTTATATTGAACCATATCTTCTTTTTTAACCTTCATTAAATAAGTATTCGGACTAACAAAATAAGTTAAAACAACAATTATTACAATATAAGGAATAAATAAATATTTGTTTATTTTTGTTTTATTTAAAAAACTACAAAAATAAATTAAAGAAAATAAACTAAAAATCAAAATTGGTAAAATATAATATAAGAAATAAATACCACCAATATATATAAATAATATTGAACAAACAAAACAAGATAAAATAACTACCTTTTCTCTAATATTAACTTTTTTACTAAAAAAAGGAAATATTAATGAAATAAAGATAATAATCATATAAATTTTATTTGAACTTAAATTTCTACCAAAATAGTAAAAACAATTTAAAATTTTACTAAAAATATTTATTTTTGTTTCAGTATATGAAAATAAGTTAATAAAAATATAAACATTAAAGAAATCATATAAAGCATTATTAACTCCAAAATATATAAGCCATGGAACAAATGGTGTAAACATACCAAGTAAATAAACAAAAGGAGAAATAAATGCTTTTTTGAAATCTTTTTGTTTTAATAAAGAAATAAATAAACAAACCATAAAAGCAAAATTTATTCCAAGAACAGTATATTTAGTTAAAAAAATTAAACCAGCCATAAATCCTACAAAATATATTTTTTTATAACTAATCTTATTTGTACGAGCATAGTTAATAAGTTCATATAAACTATACATCATCATAGGAAAACAAAATTCCTCACAACTAGAACCATGCCTAAAACTAACAGCAGTATAAATTAAAAAAGCAAATAAAGGTAAAATAATATAACTATATTTTTTATCAAGATATAAATTAATAATCTTATGAGTTAAAAACAAAAATATAGTACTTGAAATAACTTCCAATATAAAAACACCCAAAAAAGAAGTATTTGAAATTAAATAACCAATTCCATAAATCAAATACAAAAAAGGACCTTTTTGCTCAAATAAATCTTTAAAAATAATTTTACCATTAAATAATCCTTTTCCCATTGTAAAAAAAGCATTTGCATCACACCAATCATTTAAAGGATATAAAGGTGATGATTTTGATGCAACCAAAAGAATTAATAATGATACAATAAAACAATATATAATAATTTTTTTATCTTTCATACTTCCACCTTAATTATTTTATCATATAATTCGACAAATTTCTACAATTATATAAATAAAATGTCTAATAATGTCAAAATCTAGATTTTTGATGATTCAATAAATAATAACAAATAAGATATAGATAACAAAAAACCACCTAAAACATCAGTTGGGTAATGAACACCCAAATATATTCTACTAATACCAATTAATAAAACTAAAAAACATAATGAAATCATATAAAATTTTTTAAATTTAAAATTACTTTTGTATAATAAATAAACTAAAAATCCATAAAATGCAACCGATACCATAGAATGACCACTAGGAAAACTATACCCATTTTCTTTTATTATACCATTAATCGGTCTTAATCTTTGAAAAGAATACTTTAACATTAAATTTAATACTGTTATAGTAATTAAATTAGAAATCAAAAATATCTTATTTTTTTTATTTTTAAAAATAAATAATAATATAATTGTTCCAGGAATTATAACATAAGCACTTCCAAAGAATGTAATAAATTTCATAATAAAAATCATTAACTCTGTTTTATTTTTAAATAAATTAATAATAAAATTATCAATAAATATATTATCTTTCTTTAAAACAAGAACCATAATAATTAAAAATAAACAAAAAGAAATCAAAGAAATTATTTTTTTTCTATTCATTTTAACCACCAATATTATTGTATCATTTTTTTAAAATAAAAAAAAGGTTAAACCCTTTAATAAATATATATACCATTAATCTTATCTTCCATAGTTTCAGTTAAATCATTAATTTCCCATTTACCATCTACTTTAGTTAAATTAAAAGTAATAGTATATTTTATTCTTTCCTTTTCTTTTTCTAACTCATCTAATTGATATGATAAAAATTTAGTTTCATCATAAGTACCATTCGTTGTAAAAAGATCACGATGTTCATTTAAATAATTTTCACAATCCGCAAGTCTTTTACCATAGTTTATAACCTCTATTTGAACATCTACAAAAGCAGTATTACCATCAATAGTTTCATCTTTTATCTCATAAATTAATGATTTATATTGTTTTTTCATTAATTCCTTATATCTTTCCTTTTGTTCAGATGTATAATTAGTTTTATTAATCATACCATCTAAATCAGATATAACATCCTTATGTAAAACCTGATAATTTGATAAAAATTGTTCAACCTTTTTTTTAGGTGTATTATTAATTTCACATCCAACTAATAGAAAAATACTCAATATTACTAGTAATTTTTTCATTTTTTCCTCCTAGCAATATTATGAGTATTTTATAATAAATTATACATTTTTTAAAATTCACAATTTCCCGGTGTTCTTGAATAAGCAACAACATCTCTTATATTATCAACACCAGTTAAATATATTAACAATCTCTCAAATCCCATTCCAAATCCTGAATGAACACAAGTACCATATTTTCTTAAATTTAAATACCACTCTAATCCATTTTTATCCATTCCAAGTTCGTCCATTCTTTGAGCAAGTTTTTCATAAGATTCTTCTCTTTGAGATCCACCCATTAATTCACCAGCACCTGGAACTTCCAAATCAACAGCAGCAACAGTCTTGCCATCATCATTTTGCTTCATATAAAATGCTTTTATATCTTTTGGCCAATCAGTTACAAATACTGGACCATCAAAATATTCAGTTATATATTTTTCGTGTTCCTTAGCAATATCTTCACCTTGCTTTGGTTCAAATTCCCATTTAACATCAGCATTTCTTAATACTTCAATTAAATCATGATGGGTTATACGAGCAAATTTAGAATTAACTAATTTATTTAATTTGTTTAATAATCCCTTTTCTACAAATGAATCAAAAAAATCCATTTCATCTTTACAATTGTCTAACACATACTTTACAACATACTTAAGCATTTCTTCCATTATTTCCATATCACCATTTAAATCACAAAAAGCTATTTCTGGTTCAATCATCCAAAATTCACTTGCATGTGTTTTAGTATTTGAGTTTTCAGCTCTAAATGTAGGACCAAATGTATATGTTTTCTTATAAGCAGTTGCAAATGTTTCTGCTTGTAATTGACCAGATACAGTTAAAGAAGCCATTTTACCAAAGAAATCTTTACTATAATCAACTTTACCATCTTTTGCAATTCTATTTAAATCAAGTGTAGTTACTTGGAACATTTCTCCAGCTCCTTCACAATCACTAGCTGTAATTAATGGTGCATTAAAATACACATAATTTCTTTCTTGAAAATATTTATGAATTGCATAAGCAGCAACACTTCTTACTCTAAACACAGCTTGAAATAAGTTAACTCTTGGTCTTAAATATGCTTGTTCTCTTAAAAACTCACGCGTATGTCTCTTTGGTTGCATTGGATAATCTTCTGGACAATCTCCAAGTAATTCAATATTATCAACTTTCATTTCAAAATCTTGTCCACTACCTTCTGATTTAACAATAGTACCAATTGCTTTAATAGCAGAACCTATATGCAATTTAGTTATTGCATCAAAGTTCAAAAGTGAACTACTATATACTAATTGAACATGTTTAAAATATGTCCCATCAGAAAAATCAATAAATCCAAAATCTTTTTGCTTACGATGATTTTTTATCCATCCTTCTAATACTACTTCTTTTCCTAAATATTCTTCGATTTTCAAATATAAATCTTTGACATCCATTTTCTATTCCTCCTTTAACAAAAAAAGTTAATGATTAAAGAGGCGTATTACCGCGGTACCACTCTTATTATCATTAACTGATATCTCATTTACTATAACGGATTTACCCGCCCTTTCCTACTATTTTCAAAAAGGGGATTCAGTGTTGTTATTCATATTTCACTTAGTGCTAGTTCCCACCATTCCTAGCTCTCTTTAACCAGTAATAAATATTACTCCTCACTTCATAATCGATGATTTAATTATATAACATTTAAAATATTTGTCAAGTATGTTTATTCACTTAATCTTCAAAAAATCAAATATTTCTATTTGATTATTTCATACTAGCAATCAATGTAAAAAACTCGAACATCTTACTTGACCTATCAGTCCATTCCTTCAATTCTTTTTCAAGCCTCATTTTAACATCAACATTTTTAGGTTTCTCATTATATAACTCATAATATAAATACTCAAGTTCTTCCTTAGAACTGCTCTTTAATTTAGATTTCAAATACTCAGTCTTTTTAAGCTCTAACTTTGTCTTAAGCTCACGCCTATTTTTTTTCTTATCTTTAACATAATCAATATCAGTATACGGTATCATCTCTTCATTCTCAATCGTTTCTAACTCCTCAGATATAAGCATCTTTGAATATCTACATATTCTACCCTTACTATCTAATTTAATCGCAATTACCCTTTCCTCATTACAAAAAATACAAGCATATTCTATAGGTTTAGAAGTTCTATTCAAATATATCTCTGTTTTATTCCTTATTTTTGAAATAAAATCCTGACCAATTATTATATTATAATTATAAATATCATCTATTACACTAGATTTAACCTTAAAAAGAGGTATCTTCTTTATATGATATATATTATCATTCAAATCCCACTCATAATGATCATAAATCACACTATCGTAATTTAAAAGTACATCATATATATAATTCATATGTTCCTCC
>CAKOXR010000007.1 GCA_934130215.1 uncultured Bacilli bacterium | reverse complement strand
ATGTAAACCAGAAGAATCAATGGATTGGTATAATAAAATGTGGTCTTATACAGTTGAATTATTTAGAAGTTTAGATATTCCTGTTAGAACATTAGAATGTTGTAGTGGAGATTTAGCAGATTTAAAAGTTAAATCATGTGATGTAGAAGCATGGAGTCCAAGACAACAAAAGTATTTTGAGGTAGGATCATGTTCTACATTAGGGGATGCTCAAGCAAGAAGATTAGGAATAAGAGCTAAAGGAGAAAATGGTAATTATTATGTACATACTCTAAATAATACTGTTCTTGCTTCAACAAGAGCATTAATAGCATTCCTTGAAAATAACTATAATGAAGATGGAAGTATAAATATTCCTGAAGTTTTAAGACCTTATATGGGTGGAAAAGAAAAAATTGAGCCTATAAAATAAAGTAAATTCAATACTTAAATGTGAAAAAATCACATAAAGTATTGATTTTTTGATATAAATGAGGTATAATTTCATTAATGAAAGGGAAAAAATATAATATAATTGTATAGGAGGATAAAATGTTAATAGGGTTTAAAGTAAAAAATTTTAGGTCGTTTGATGAATTGCAACATTTTTCAATGTTAGCAGGAAAGGTTCGAAATAATGAAGAACATATAATTGAAAAAAATAATAAGAAAATTTTGAAATTTTCAGGTATTTTTGGACCTAATGGTTCGGGAAAATCAAATTTAATAATAGCAATGAGTATTATTAAAGGAATTTTTAATGGTGGAACAAGAACATTAATAAATAATCAATTTTATAGAGGAAAAAATGGTAATCCTAATAAGGATTCATATTTTGAATATGAAATAGAACTAGAAAAAAAATTATATTCTTATGGATTTGAGTTAAATTTTTCGAAAAAAGAATTGGTTTCTGAATGGTTAATAGATATGACAAAACCAAAAGAAAAAATTATTTTTGAAAGGGATATAAAGAAAAAGATTATAATATCAGATATTAAGGAAAAAAATGAATATTTTAGTACTTGTTTAAAGGAAATGAAAAACAATAATTGTGATTTATTTTTACTTGAAATGTCTAGAAGATTGATAATGTCAAAAAATAATGATAGTTTTTTTGATGATATTATAAATGTATTTAATTTTTTTGCAAATGATATGATAATTATAAGACCGGCATCTCATAAAATATTACCATTAGATTATGTAGATAAAAAAGAAAAAATAATAAAATATTTAAATAAAATGGATATAAATATAAGCGATATAAGAGCTGATGATTATGATATTAATAGTATTAGATCAAGAATGTCGGATGTTGATTTTGCTAATTTTATAAATGATTTTGAAAATATGAATGAAAAAGCAAAAATAAATAGTTGTACATTAAGACTTGAAAATGATTTGTATCTTGTGAAGAAAGGTAAAAATAATAATTTTGAAGTTAAAATTTTAAAATTTATGCATAACAATAGTAACTATTCTTTTGGTGCTTATGATGAATCAGATGGAACAATAAGAATATTAGAACTTTTAGATATATTATTAACTGAAAATAAAGTTTATTTGATAGATGAATTAGATAGTAGTTTACATCCTCTATTAGTTAAAGGATTATTACATTTATTTTTAGAATCAAATAATAGTAATCAGTTAATAATAACAACTCATGAATTAAAAACACTAGATTTTGATTTAGTTAGACGAGATGAAATATGGTTTACAGAAAAATCAGTTGAAGGAAGTACAAGAGTATTTTCATTAGAAGAATTTAAAGATGTTGCAAGATTTGATAGAAAAATTGATAAAGCATATTTAGAAGGAAGGTTTGGTGCAATAGCCAATATAAATACAACTTATGAGGATTAAAGAACCATTTGCATCAGATAGAGAATCTGGAATAAATAATTATAAAAAGAAATACTTTATTGCATCAGAAGGTTCAACAACAGAACCAAAATATTTTGATAGGTTAAATAAAACGATATTAAAAGAAAACATAACAGTTATTAACATTTTAAGAGATTATGCAAATTTAGGACATAGCAATCCAACACATGTTATCAAACTTTTGAAAACATTTCTTGATAATACATCAGACGAAATAACAATAAAAGAAATAAAAAATAAATTATCAAATTGGAATCATGAAAATCATAGAAAAATAGATTTAGAAAATTCTTTTAAAAAGTTAAATTTAATGTTTAAAAATGATGAGGATAAGGTTTCGAATAAGCAACTTGATACAATATTTATGTATTTATTTAAAAATGAAGCATATGAAGCAGTAGCAAAACATTTTATAAAATATTTTGAAGCACAAGATGTAACTTATTCACCAACCGTTGACTCACTTAATATGGTGATTGATAGAGACAAAGATAGTTTTACAGAAGCTCAATATGATAAAGTGATAGATTTTTGTCAAAAAAACAATATCAATTTATATGTTAGTAATCCAAATTTTGAGTTATGGTTATATATGCACTTTGCTTCTTTTGATAAAGAAAATAAACAAGATTTGATCGAAAATCGAAAAATAAGTAAAAATGGTAGAAGGTATATTGAAAAAAGACTACATGATGAATGTGGATATAGGAAAAATTCATTTGATTTTAAAGTGTTTGAACCAAAAATAAAAGAAGCAATAAAACGAGAAAAAACTTTAACCGAGAATATTAATGAAATAAAAAATGAACTTGGAACCAATGTGGGAATTTTAGTTGACAAAATGATGAAAGAAAAATAACTATAAAATAAAGTAATTATCATTCTTTTATAAAAATAATATAGACTAGTCAATTTTAAAATGATATAATTATACTAATGAGGTGTCTATGAAAAAATTTGATTTATTTTTAGAAAACATAGGATTAAGAAATGCTGCAACAGGCGAAAAAAAACCATTAGGGAAACTATTAACAACAATATCTCTTATAGCGGTAGTAATATTAATATTGTTTTTAGGTAATAATTATATAAATAAAAAAATAAATAAAAAACCACAAGGAGAATTTATATTTAAGTTAAAAGGAACATCATCTATGGTTTTATATGTAGGTCAAGAATATATTGAACCCGGATTCGAAGCTAAAAACGAATATGGAAATGATTTATCAAATAAAGTAAAAGTACTTGGAACAGTTAATACAAACGAACCAGGAATATATGAAATAACATATAAAATGAATCTTGGAAATACAACCTTGTTAAAATCAAGAACAATAACAGTATTAGATAAAACAGAAATAATATTCACTTTAATAGGGGAAGAAGAAGTAACAATTCAAAAAGGGAAAAAATATTATGATGATGGATATGTAATAATATTACCAGGTGAAAATAAACCAGAGGACTATATAACAGTAACTGGAAATGTTGATGTTGAAATACCAGGAACATATAAAATTGTATATAAAATAGATCATCCTAATATAAAAAAAGAACTAGTAAGAATAGTAAAAGTTATCTAAAGAAGTGATTTCACTTCTTTTTAATAACGAACTAGAATAAGGAGTAAATATGAAAATCGGATTATGTGATTCAGGATTAGGGGGATTAACAGTATTAAAAGAATTAAAAAATAAGTATCCTAATAATGAATATATTTATATCGGAGATAACGAAAATATACCATATGGTAATAAACCATTAAATGAATTAATAGTTTTAGGTCAAAACATGATAAATTTTCTCGAATCTAAAAATGTTGATTTAATAATAATCGCATGTGGAACTCTATCATCAAATATATTACCATATATTAAAACAAAAACAAAAATAATAGATATAATTACACCAACAATAAAATATATAAATAAAAACATAAAAAAGAAAGTTACAATATTCGCAACAAGTGCTACTATAAATACTCACATATTTAAAAACAATTTAAAATATGGCTGTTTAGAAATAGAGTGTCCAGAATTTGTACCAATGATCGAAAATAATAAAATAAATAAAAAAATAATTATAAATAAAATACCAAATGATGATATAATTGTACTAGCTTGTACACATTTCCCATTAATAAAAAAATATATAAAAAATGAAACAATAAATATGGGAGAAATAATTAACCTTTCACATAATGAAGGAAAAGGAACAATTGACATTTATTTTACAAATGTAAATAAACAATTAAAACAAAATATCAAAAAAATAATAGATGGAGAAGTAAAATATGCCCGAATTACCAGAAGTTGAAACAGTCAAAGAAATATTAAAACCAAAATTAATAAATCAAAAAATTTTAAATATAAAAGTTTTTTATAATGAAATGATTGAATATCCAGAAGTAGAACAATTTAAAAAACAAATAATAAACCAAACAATATTAGATATTAAAAGAAGAGGAAAATGGTTATTATTTGAGTTAAATGATTATTATTTATTAAGTCATTTAAGGATGGAAGGAAAATATAATATAAAAACAAACCAAAAAATAACTGAACATGAACATGTTATATTTTACTTTAAAGATTTTAATTTAAGATATCAAGATACAAGAAAATTTGGAAGAATGTATTTATATAAAAAAGAACTAGCTTTTAATAGTAAACCATTAAATTTATTAGGCCTAGAACCAAACGATCCTAAGTTAAATTATATTTATTTACAAGAAAAATATAAAAATATAAGAAAACCAATAAAAGAAACTTTATTAGACCAAAGTATAATAGCAGGAATAGGAAACATCTATGCTGATGAAATACTATTTTTATCACATATAAATCCATATACAAAACCAAAAGAATTAACAATT
The DNA here is from genome assembly GCA_934130215.1 of uncultured Bacilli bacterium. Classification (GTDB taxonomy): domain Bacteria; phylum Bacillota_I; class Bacilli_A; order RF39; family UBA660; genus CAG-884. The sequence goes on along the minus strand of CAKOXR010000007.1, from coordinate 21,418 downwards.
GATAACTTAAAAGAAATAATAAAAAATACAAATTTTGTATTAAATGAAGCAATAAAAAAAGGTGGAACAACTATAAGAACATATACATCAAGTGAAGGAATACACGGAAGATTTCAACAAGACCTATTAGTTCATTGTCAAAAAAAATGTAAAAAATGTAATTCAATAATAAAAATTGATAAAATAGGTGGAAGATCAACTTATTATTGCCCAAATTGTCAAAAATAGAACATAAATCTCTATTTTTTTTTAAAACAATCATTAAAGTATGATATAATAAAGTAAGAAAAAGGTGATATCATGCTTGAATCAGCACTTAATTTATTAGGGCTTAAAAACAAAACATTAATTTATTATGAAGATTTATATGATAATTATGTAAGATCTTTAAATCAAATATCTGATAGAACCAATATAGCTAAAATTTATAAAATAATTTCAGCATATAATTTAGTTTACTCAAACTTCTATCCTGATTATGTTGAAGATTTAATTGAAGATAAAAAAATACCAATTAAATCAGCTAGAATGATATATATAACTAGATTAATTGAAGAAGAATTAGATGAAAACAATAAAAATGATCGATTAATAATAAATTTACTTGAACAAAATTTAAAAAAAGATTATTGGATAAGAACACAAAAACAAAAAAAATTAAATTAAAGGAGATTAAAATGGAATTAAAAAACTTAAAAGGAACAGAAGACTTTTTACCAAAAGAACAACTAATTAGAAACAAAATAATTGACACATTAAAAACAAACTTTGAAAAATATGGTTATATGCCACTTGAAACACCAATATTAAACTACTATGATTTACTAGCACTAAAATATGATGAAAAAGATGAAATATTAAATGAAATATATAGATTAACAGACCAAGGAAATAGAGATATTGGATTAAGATACGATTTAACTGTACCATTTTGTAAAGTAGTAGGCCTTCAAAAAGAATTAAGATTACCATTTAGAAGATATGAAATTGGAAAAGTATTTAGAAATGGACCAGTAAAATTAGGAAGAACAAGAGAATTTTACCAATGTGATGTTGATGTTGTTGGAATAGAAGGAAGATTAATCGAAGTTGAACAAATGATTATGGCAATTGAAATATTTAAACAACTAGGAATTGATATTAATATATTATATAACAATAGAAAATTAATGAATGGATTATTAATAGAATCTGGAATAACTAATCCAACATTTAAAGTAATTGGAATATTAGATAAATTAGATAAAGTTGAAAAAGTAGAAATTTATAAAATGTTTAAAGAACAAAATATTGATGAAAATATAACAAATAACATTTTTAATATTTTTGGAAAATCATTAGATGAATATAATATTTTATATAAAAATACAAATAATTTAATATTAAAAGAAGGATTAGAAGAATTAAATGAAGTAACAAATTATTTAAAACAATTAAATTATGAAAATAATATAACATTTGATTCTTATTTATCAAGAGGATTAGAAATATATACTGGAATTGTATTTGAATTTAGAGACAAATTAAAAAGAATAACAGGATCATTAGGAGCAGGTGGAAGATACGATAAAATTATAACTAATTTTATAAATGACGGTAATTCTTATCCAGCAGTAGGACTTTCTTTTGGTTTGGAACCAATATATGTTATACTTAAAAATGAAGAAAATAAAAGTATGATTGATTACTATATAATTCCAATGGATACTGAAGTATATTGTTTAGAACTAGCACAAAAATTAAGAAACAAAAATAAGAAAGTTTTAATTGAAATGAATAAAAGAAAAATAAAGAAAAGTTTTGATTATGCTAACAAAGAAAATATACCTTATGTTATAGTAATAGGCGAAAATGAAATAAAAGAAAATAAAATAACAATAAAAAATATGAAAGAAAGTTCACAAGAAATGATAGATATTGATGAATTTATAAGGAGGCAAAAATGAAAAAATTAACAATAGGTCTATTTAATGATTCCTTCTTCCCAATGGCAGATGGAGTAATAATGGTTGTAGATAACTATGCAAGAGTGTTATCTGAATTCGCAAATGTTATAGTATTTGTACCAAGATATGCAGGAAGAGAATATGATGATTCAGTATTTCCATACAAGGTAGTAAGATGTCATTCATTAAAGGTACCATTTCTAGATTATTCATTACCAATACCAAAATTAGATAAAAAATTTGAAAAAGAATTAGATAAATATAATTTAGATATAGTACATATTCATTCTCCATTTACAATGGGTGAAATAGGGTTAAAATATGCTAAAAAACATCATATTCCATGTGTAGCTACAATGCACAGTCAATTTAAACAAGACTTTGAAAAAGCAGTAAAATCAGAATTTATTGCCAAGAAACTAAATAATAGATTAATTAAATTATTTAATAAATGTGATGAATGTTGGGCTGTTAATAAAGAAGTTGCAAGAATATATCATGAAGAATATGGATATAAATGTATGCCTAGAGTAATGAATAATGCAACAGAAATGGAACCAGTTGAGGATGTTAAGAAAGCTCATGATTTTATTAATAAAAAATATAATATAAAGAAAGATGAAAAAGTATTTTTATTTGTTGGACGAATAAATACATTAAAAAATATTTTATTTATTGCAGATTGTTTAAAAGCTGTTAAAGAAAAAGCTCCAAAACTTAAATTTAAAATGTTATATGTAGGAGCAGGATTGGATGAAGAAAAATTAATGAACAAAATTCATGAATGTAAACTTGATAATGATGCCTTTTTATGTGGTAAAGTAACTAATAGAAAAGAACTTGCATATTATTTTAGTAGAGCAGATTTATTTCTTTTTCCATCGGTATATGATGCTTCATCAATTGTACAAATTGAAGCAGCAAGTCAATCTACACCTACAGTTTTTCTAAAAAATACAGCAACTGCTGCAACTGTTACTGATAATGTTAATGGTTTTTTATCTGATTATACAGTAGGTGCTTATTCTGATAAAATAATAGAGGTTATGTCTAATAAAGAATTATATGAAAAAGTTTCTAAAAATGCTTATTTAGATTTATATAAAACATGGAAACAAATGGTTGATAAAGCATATGAATTATATATTGATTTAATAAATAAAAAATAAAAAAAAGTTACTGATTTAAATAATCAGTAACTTTATTTATTAATAATAAAAATTCATATAAATTTCTATAGTAAATATATAATAATTTTTTTGGCATATATCCAATATATATGTTAGGATCAAACATACAATTAAAATGACCTCTTATTAATAAAGCATTATTTTTACAAATTATATCAAATTTAGAACCACTATATTCAATAAAATGATTAAGACTATTTATTATATCATTATTTAATTCTATATTATCTCCATATAAATTAAAGTTTTTAAAACTTCTAACTTTATTTAAAGTTATATTGTAATCATTATTTTTAGGACAAATCATAAAATTATTTTGTTTTTTAGTTTCACTTATAGAAATTAAACCACTAAATATTTTAAATTCATTCTTTTGTTTATCTGTTTCATTTCTATATGTACTAACATCATATATCCAAATATTATTTATTTTCATATAATCTTCTGATATATATTTGGTATATTTTTTTTTATCTAAACCATCAAAAAATCTTAAATAAATATCTTCATTTAATCCAGTATTACTTGAATAAATAATATTTTCATTTACTTCATGTATTAGATCTTTTATTAATTGATTTTTGAAGTAATCAACATAATTTATCATATTTTTGTCATTAATTATTTTTATTTGTTCACTAGCAGGATATTTAATTTTTTTATAGTTTAAAATCTTTTTTAAATAATTAATAAATAGAGCCATTATTAAAATAGTAATGACATAAAAAACAGCTTTATAATCTTTATATATAAATACATAGTTTAAACTTTCTAAAATAATTGTAAGTATTACTAAAAATAAAATATAGTATTTTACTAATAATATTTTTTTCTTGCATTTGTTTCTTAAATTATTTAGTTCAACTGAATGATTTAATTGTAATTTTTTATATATTTCATCAAAGTTTTTCATATAATCACCATAATAATTATATCTTTTTTTTTTAGCATTGTAAATAGTAGTACTCTTATATAATTAAATAACTATTCCTTTGAAAAAAATATAAAAAATGGCTCATTTTAAATTATTCCTTTGAAAAAAAAGCATGGAATCAAAATATTCCTTTGAAAAAATGTAAAATTATTAAAAAAGTATGTATATAATTGTAAAAAGTGTTATAATATAAGTGGTGATAATTATATGTTAAAAAGAAAAGTACTAAAAAAATTAATTGAATGGAAAGAAAATCATAAAAACAACTGTTTATTAGTTGTTGGTGCAAGACAAGTAGGTAAGACATATATAATAGAAAAGTTTGGTAAAGAAAATTATGAGAAGTGTATAAATATAAACTTTATTCAAAATGAGAGTTATAAAGATATATTTAATGGTAATTTAGATAGTGATACTATAATAAAAAAAATATCTCTTATTGTTCCTAATAGCACCATTATTAATGGCAAAACACTTATTATATTAGATGAAATCCAGGTTTGTGAAAATGCCATAACATCTTTAAAATTTCTAGCACAAGATGAAAGATTTGATGTTATTGCTTCTGGCTCTTTACTTGGTATTGCCTATAAAAGGGTATCTTCTTTTCCTGTAGGATATGTAGAAAGATTAGAAATGAATTCTTTGGATTTTGAAGAATTTTGTTGGGCAAATGGTGTTGATGAACAAGCAATTGATTATTTAAAGGAATATTTTATTAATCTAAAGGAAATACCTAGTTCTATTCATAATAGAATGATGGAATTATTTAAGGAATATATAGTTATAGGTGGAATGCCAAGAGTTGTTGATGAATTTGTAACTAACCATAATTTTGAAAGTGCAATTAAATTACAAAAAAACATTGTAAGCGATTATAGGGATGATATTATAAAATATGCTATTGATGATGATAAATCAAAAATTCGTGATTGTTTTGATTCTATACCTAGACAACTTGCAAAGGATTATAAAAAATTTAGATACAATTTAGTTGATAAAAATGGGAATAGTAAAAAATACTTTGGTTGCTTAGAATGGCTATACGATGCAGGTATAATAAATTTTTGTCATAATTTAAGTATTCCTGAATCACCACTTGAGGGTAATAGTAAAGATGATGTTTTTAAGGTATATATGAAAGATACTGGACTTTTGATGTCAATGCTAGAGGAAGGTTCAGCACTTGAAATAATAAATGGTAATTTGGGAATATACAAGGGTGCAATATATGAAAATATTATAGCTGATATATTTGGAAAGTTAGGTAAAAAATTATATTACTTTGAATATAATTCAACACTTGAAGTTGATTTCATAATAAAATATAATAATAAAGTAACTGCAGTAGAGGTAAAATCAGCAGATAATACAAAGGCTAAATCATTAAATTCAATAATGAAAAATTGGGGACTTGAACAAGGAATAAAATTATCTTCTAAGAATATAGGATATTCTAATTCAATAATGAATATTCCTTTATATATGGCAATGTTTTTGTAAATTTAATTTTCATGAATATTGCTTTTTTCTTATACAAATGTTATACTTAAAAAGTAAAGAATGTTGATAACATGAAGCCACTAATACATACATACATGTATTACTAAAAAATAAAAAAAATAATAATTTTGTTGATAATTATATAGGGGTAGTAATAAGTGCTAGTCCTTTTAATGGTGGAGGAATATATGAATAAGAAAAATTATATTGGTTTAATGGTATTAACTTTTTTGATTATTGTAGCTGGTACATTATCATATTATGCAAGTAATATAAATGGTACATTAAAAGGAACCAGTTTAAAGTTTGCATTTAATGTCTATAAAATAATTAATAGTAATGAAACTACTTTTAGTGATATAAACCTTTATGATACAGCAAAAGTACATAATGGAATAGGGGAAGTAATCGTGCCTGGAGATTACGGAGATTTTGTAATTAAAGTAAGTAGTAAATGATCGGAAGTAAAATTAAGATATGATATTAATTTAAAAGGAAATGATATACCAGTAAATATGAAGTTTTATTTAGATAGTGAAAAGATAGATAAAATAGATATAACTGATTTAAGTTTAAATGGTATATTAGATTTAGATGAAGATAAAGAATATACCATATACTGGGAATGGCCATATGATAGTGGAGATAATAACATATATGATATAGATTATCAAGGAAAAACATTTAGTATAGGTTTAGATATAAATGGTAAACAAACTAAAAATACAGAGTATGCTATAAATTATATAGGCTTTGATAATTCAGTAATATTTCCAAGTGTAATAGACAAAGATGAAGAATTAAGTATTGCTTTAAGTAAATATAATTATACATCATTAGGTTTAAAACAAGGTAATAATGATTTATCATTAGATACTCATTATACATATGAAAATGGAATCTTAAAATTACATAATATAATAGATAATGTAACAATAACAAATTTAACATCATTCTGTTCTAGATATAGTGAAATAAATAGTTTAGCAGAGTGTTTAATAGCAACTGACTATCCTAATTTTAGAAAAGATAGAAGTTTAGAAAATGCGAGAAACAATATAGAAAGTAAGAAAGCAGACTTTACTAAAGTTGAACCTTACTTAACATATACAGAAAATAATAACTATCATATAACAAATAAAAACTATAATACAAATAATGCATCAAATATTGAATATTATTACACAACAAATCTTACAACATTTAGTAATGTAACTGGTTATAGAACATTAACCGATAGAAAACTAGGTACCATCGAAGAAATAAAAAATAATAATGGTTACACATGTTTAAATATATGGGATTCATCAACATGTACAACAGTGTATAAAATATATACTTATGAAGAAGTTAATGATAAAATAATTATTACCGATTATGATAAATATACTTTTAATTTAAATGAGGATTATTCTTCAAAAGCAGGTCTTTATTCAATAGAAGATGAGAATAATACTAAAAGCTATTACTTTAGAGGCGAAGTAAATAATAATTGGGTAAGTTTTGGTGGCTTTTACTGGCGAATCTTAAGAATAAATGGCGATGGAAGTATCCGATTAATTTATTCAGAAACTAAAGATAATCATAAAGGAAGCGGAACAGCAATTGGAAATAGTCAGTTTAATACCAAGCAGCACGGTGCGACATATGTAGGTTATATGTATAATGATGGTGACATGGTTGTTGCATCATACCCCAACACTAATCCAACTAAAGTAAGTGGTTATAATATATTTACCAATATGAATCCATCTACAAAATACTATTTTTCAAAAAATGCACCTGAATGCAGTACAACAACAAAAACATGTACCTTAAGGTTACACTAAAAGTAAATGGTCTAAGTAAAATAAATGGAACAAGTGGTTATGGCAATAATGCTTTAAATTATCCAGTTGGCTTAATTACTGCAGATGAAGTCGCACTAGCCGGAAGTGTATATAATGTTATGAATAGTAAATATTATCTTTATACTGCAAACTCATTATGGACATTAACACCATTAACATTTTTAACAACTTATATTCAATCAAGAAATGCCTTCGTAGAACAAAATGGAAAACTAAATAACGGAATACTTAATTATGAATTGTATATCCGCCCAGTAAATTTAAAAGTGGCTCAGGAACAGAAAATGATCCATATGTTATATCATAAAAAAATACACTTTTCGTGTATTTTTACTTTATATAATAATTATCATCTTTTACATCTATAGTAATAGAACTATTATATTTAATATTACCCTCTATTATATTATTAGCAATCAATGATTCTATATTACGACTAACATATCTTTTAATTGGTCTAGCACCATATTCACTATCATATGAATTATCTATTATATGTTTTTTACATTCATCAGTTAAGTTAATTTTAATTCTTTTATCAGTTAACCTTAAAGTTATATTATTTATAATATTATCCAAAATACTATATACAACTTCTTTTGATAAAGGTTTAAACATTATTATTTCATCAATTCTATTTAAAAATTCTGGTTTAAATGTTCTTTTTAAATCTTCATATACTTTAGATATACCATCGTTATCTAGAATATGTTCACTTCCTAAATTTGATGTCATAATTATAATAGTATTCTTAAAATCAACAGTTCTTCCTTGACTATCAGTTATTCTACCATCATCAAGTATTTGTAGTAATATATTAAATACATCTTTATGAGCTTTTTCAATTTCATCGAATAATACTATACTATATGGATTTCTCCTAACAGCTTCTGTTAATTGACCACCTTCATCATAACCAACATATCCAGGAGGAGCACCAACTAATCGAGAAACATTGAAACTTTCCATATATTCACTCATATCAATTCTTATCATATGTCTTTCATCATCAAATAACTCATAAGCAAGTGTTCTTGCAAGTTCTGTTTTACCAACACCAGTTGGACCTAAGAAGATAAATGAACCAATTGGTCTATTAGGATCTTTAATACCAGCTCGTGCTCTTTTAATGGCTTCACTAACTAAATGAATTGCTTCATCTTGTCCTTTTACTCTTTTTTTCATATTCTCTTCGAGATTTAATAATTTTTCTCTTTCACCATTCATTAGTTTACTAACAGGAACATTTGTCCATTTAGAAATAATTTGAGCTATACTTTCATCAGTTACAGTATCACTTAAAATATTATTTTCGTTTATTTTATTTAATTCTTCAAGTTCTTTATTTAATTCTGGTAAAGTACCATGACGAAGTCTTGCAGCTTTTTCTAAATCATAACTATTTTCTGCTAACATTAATTCATGATTTGCTTTATCAATTTCATTTTTCTTAGTACTTATTTTTGTATTAATATCTTTTTCTCTTTCCCAATCTTTTCTTAATTTATCAGCGGTTTCTTTTAACGAAATCAATTTATTATCAATTTCAGTTATCCTATTTTTAGATAAATCATCTTTTTCTTTTTTTAATGCTTCTTTTTCTATTTCTAATTGCATTATTTCTCTATTTAAATTATCTAAAGAAGAAGGAACAGATTCCATTTGTACTTTTATTGTAGCACATGCTTCATCTACTAGATCAATTGCTTTATCTGGTAAAAATCTATTTGTTATGTATCTATCAGATAAGGTAGCTGCCGCAACTAAAGCATTATCTTTAATATTTACTCCATGGAATACTTCAAATCTTGATTTTAAACCTCTTAATATTGTAATTGTATCTTGAACTGTTGGTTCTTTTACCATAACTGTTTGGAATCTTCTTTCAAGTGCCGAATCTTTTTCAATATATTTTCGATATTCATTTAATGTAGTTGCACCTATACAATGAATTTCTCCTCTTGCAAGCATAGGTTTTAACATATTACCAGCATCAAGTGCTCCTTCAGCACCAGCTCCAACTATCATATGTATTTCATCGATGAAAAGAATTATTTTCCCATCACTTTCTTTAACTTTATTAAGAACATTTTTTAATCTTTCTTCGAATTCACCTCTATATTTAGCTCCTGCGATTAAAGAACCCATATCAAGTTCCCAAATGGTTTTATTTTTTAAACTATCTGGTACATCTCCTTTTATTATTCTTTGAGCAAGTCCTTCAACAATTGCAGTTTTACCAACACCAGCTTCACCTATTAAAACTGGATTGTTTTTACTTTTTCTAGAAAGAATTCTAGTAAGAGATCTTATTTCATCATCTCGCCCAATTACAGGATCAACTTTATTGGCTTTAGCAGCTTCAACTATATCTCGGCCATATTTTTTTAATACATCTTCATTATTTTCCATATTCATATTTCTCATCTCCTAATTAAAGATTATACACTTATAATTAGCACTTGTCAATAGAGAGTGCTAAATTTAAACAAATTTTTAATTTAAATTTAAGTTATTTAAAATATATAAACTTCTCTTATATTAAATTGGACCAAAACTTTGAATAAGAGTTTTTTTTTAATTTAATCTATGATAAAATTATATTTAGAAAGAAGTGAATTTATGTATAAAGGAAAAAGTATAAAACAAGAAATATTTATGCTTATAATTATGGTTATTTTAACTTTTACAACAATGTTTGTGATACTTTATAAAGGATATAAAAACCAAAATATAAAACCTCAAATTGAGGAAAAAGAGGTGTAATATGGACTATCAAAAATTAGATAATTCTATTATTGTATGTTCGAGTACAATAAAAATGAAAATATTAAAACAAAATCTTTTATTAAATATTAAAATAATGAATATAAATCAATTAATAAAAAAACTAACATTCGATTATGATGATAAAGCTATATTAAAAGTAATTGAAAAAGAAAAAGTAAAATATTCACTTGCTAAAATGTATCTAGATAATATATATTTTATAGAGGATAAAGAATATAAAAATGAAAAATTAAAAAAATTAAGTCAAATAAAAAAATATGTTCAAGAAGATTTAATTTACGATAATTTATTCAAAGAATATGTAAAAGATAAAAAAATAATAATTATAAATCATAAATTATCAAAATATGAACAAAAGATATTAAAAAATTATAATTATGAAGAAATTGATACAAGATGTAATTTATATAATCATGAAGTATATGTATTTAAGTATTTAGAGGATGAAGTTAAATATATTGGTTATAAAATATGTGAATTAGTTGACAGTGGAATATCATTAGATAAAATAAAATTATATAATGTTTCATCTGATTATGAAAAAGCATTAAAAAGAAATTTTAAATTTTTAAATTTAAAAGTTAATTATAAAACAAATAAACCTTTAATATCAACAATACCAGGGAAAGAATTTATAAAAAAATTAGATTCTAATATTTATGAATTAATTGAGGAATTAAAATCAAAATATGATAATGATATAATAAATAAAATAATAAGTATATGTAATAAATATGCTTGGTCAAATTATAATAAACTTTTAATAACTGAGTGTATGAGAAATACAAATTTAAATGATCAAAAATATGAAACTGCTATTGAAATTATAGATAATTTAGAAGCTTTAGATGATGAATATGTTTTTTTAATGGGGTTTAATGAAGGAGTTATACCAAAAAGTTATAAAGATGAAGATTTTATAAATGATTCTATAAAATTTGATTATTTAGAAAATACAACTCAAAAAAATATAAATTCAAAAAATGAAACATTAAAAAATATAAAAAGTATTAAAAATTTAATAATTACTTCTAAATTAAAAGATAATAAACAAACCTTTTATGTATCTAATTTATTAAATGATATTAAAGAAACAGAATACTTTTCCAATAAAACATATAGTAAATTATTAGATAAAATTGAGTTAACAACTTATTTAGATAATTATAATAAATATGGAACAATAAATAAAAATTTAGGTATTTTATATAATACTTATAATATACCATATAGAAAATATAATCATGAATATAAGCAAATAAATAATTTAACTTTTCCTAAAAAACTTGAACTATCTTATACTTCATTTGAAAATTATAATGAATGTAATTTTAAATATTTTGTAAGTAAAATACTAAAATTAGATATTTTTGAAAATACATTTTCAAGTATGATAGGTCAACTAGTACATACAATTCTAGAACAAAATCTAAAAAATAATACCAATATTGATGAAATAACAAATGATTTTATTAAAAATAATACTTTAACAAATAAAGAAATGTTTTTTGTTAATAAAATAAACGAAGATTTAAAAAAAGTAATCAAAATAATAAAAGAACAACAATGTATGGGTGATTTAAATGAAACTTTATATGAACAAAAAATAGTAGTTGAAAATAAAAACTATAATTTAGTTGGTAAAATAGATAAAATAATGTATAAAAAAGAAAATGATAAAACTATAGTTTGTTTAATTGATTATAAAACAGGAAATGCAGATATTAATTTAAATTATAAAGATTATGGACTTAACATGCAATTACCAATTTATATATATTTAATAAATAATTCAAAGTTAAAAAATATTAAAATAGCAGGATTTTATCTTCAAAAAATAAATCTTGAAATTCCCAAAAAATCTGATAAAACATTAGATGAAATGTTAAAAGAAAATCTAAAATTAGAGGGATATACTAATAAAGAATATGTAAGATTAATTGATGAAAATTATGAAGATTCTACTGTTATAAAATCAATGAAAGTAAAAAAAGATGGTGATTTTTATTATTATTCAAAAGTATTAGATGATTTAAAAATAGAAGAACTAAATAAATTTACTTCAGAAAAATTAAATGAAACAGCATTAAATATACTAAATTTAAAATTTAATATAAACCCTAAAAAGAAAGGTAAAGAAAATTTAGGATGCCGATTTTGTAAATTTAAAGATATTTGTTATATGGAAGATTATGATATTATAAAAATAGAAAAAGGTGATGAAGATGATACCGAAGAAACCGAATGATACAATTTGGACAGACGATCAATGGAAAGCAATTTATGTTGATAATTCAAATATACTTGTAAGTGCTGGTGCTGGATCTGGTAAGACAGCTGTTTTAACAGAAAGAGTTATAAGAAAAATAAAAGATGGAATTAGTATTAGTAAATTACTTGTTTTAACATTTACAAATGAAGCAGCAAAAGAAATGAAAAGTAGGATAAGAGAAGCAATTACAAAAGAAAACTTATTAGATCAACTAGATCTATTAGAAAGTAGTTATATAACAACATTTGATTCATTTGCACTTTCTCTTGTAAAAAAATATCATTATGTTGTTAATATTGGAAAATCAATAACAAATATAGATTCTAGTATAATTACAATTAAAAAAAGAGAATTGATTGATAAAATATTTGAGGATTATTATAAAAATGATAAATTCTGTGAATTTATAAATTTATATGGAAATAAAGATGATAAAAAAATAAAGGAATCAATTATTGATATAAGTAATCAATTAGATAAAAAAATAAATAAAAAAGAATATTTATTAAATTATCAAAACGATTCAGATAAAATAATTAATCAATATATTAAATATATATTTGATCAAAAATCATATATAATTGATTTATATAATAATTTTTTATCATATTTAGAATCAAAACAATCATCTAAATTAATAAAATTATTTAAACCATTTATTGATGCAAATTCTTATTCGGAAATTAAATCTACAATACCATCTTTACCAACATTTAAATTAACTGATGGCAAAGATATTAAAAATGAATTAAAAAATCAATTAGATTTACTTAAACATTTAACTAGATATGAAAGTATTAATGAAATTAAAGATTCATTTGAATTAATAAAAGATTATACAAAAATAATTTGTGAAATTATTTTAAAAATTGATGAAAATATAAATGATTATAAAAAATATTATGATGCTTATGAATTTAATGATATTGCTATTAATGCTATTAATATTTTAAAAAGTAATGAAGAAATTAGAAAAGAAGTAAAGGAAAGTTTTAATGAAATAATGCTTGATGAATATCAAGATACATCAGATATTCAAGAAACTTTGATTTCTTTAATTTCAAATAATAATGTTTATGCAGTAGGTGACCAAAAACAAAGTATTTATCGTTTTAGAAATGCTAATCCTTTTATTTTTAGTAACAAATATAATGATTATGCTAGTAATAATGGAGGAATTAAAATAGATTTAAAAGATAATTTTAGATCAAGAAATGAAGTAATTGAATCAATTAATGAATTATTTTCATCAATAATGAATGAAAATTATGGGAATGCTTTTTATAAAAAACAACATCAAATGTTATTTGGAAATAAATCATATGAAAAAAATAAACCTGATCAAAATTATAGTTTAGAAGTTTATAATTATGAAGAAAATAAGAAATTTCAAACAGAAGAAATAGAAGCTTTTATAATAGCACGAGATATCAAAAATAAAATTGAAAACAATTTTCTTGTTCTTGAAAAAAATACATATCGACCTCTTAATTATGGTGATATTTGTATTATAGTTGATAAAGGAACTAATTTTAATTTATATAAAAAAATACTTGAGTATAATGGTATTCCAACAGTAATAAAAAAAGATCAAACATTAACTACTGGATATGATATAAAATTACTTAGAAATTTATTAAATGTTGTTCTTAAAGTAAATAGGTCTTGTTTTGATGATAAATTTAGATATAGTTATACATCTGTTGTAAGATCTTTCTTATTTGAGGAAACAGATGAACAAATATATAATGATTTATTAAATAATAAATATAATGAAGAACTTATTAATTTATGTAAAAAAATAAATATAAATGAACAAGTACCTAGTTCTATTATATATGATATTTTAGATGTTTTTGATTTTTATGAAAAATCTATTAAAGTAGGTAATATTGAAGAAACTTTTATTAAAATGGATAGTATAATAGATCTTGCAAATACTTTAACTCAATCAGATTATACAATAGATGATTTTTATGATTATTTAAGTGAAATGATAGATGGTAAAGATGAAATAAAATATAAAATAAATCAAGATAGTCAAAATAATGTAAAACTTATGACAATTCATTCTTCTAAAGGTTTACAATTTAGTTTATGTTATTTTTTAGGGTTTGATAAAAAATTTAATATGGATGAAATTAAAAAGAGTATTTATTATGATTCTAATTATGGAATAATAATGCCATATTTTAATAATGGTTTAGAAGAAATGATTACAAAAGAATTATCAAAAAGGAATTTTATAATAGATGAAATATCAGAAAAGATAAGACTTTTATATGTTGCACTTACAAGAGCTAAAGAAAAAATGATTATTATATCAAGTATTAATGATAAAGATAAATATGATGATGTACCTGATAATATAAAAGAAAGGTATAGATCTTTTAAAGATATAGTATCAAGTACTAATAGTTTAGTTAAATATACAAAACTAGTTGATAATTCAGTTGATATAAATTATGTTTTAAATAAAGATAAAAATTTAAATAAAATTGAATTAAAAGAAAAAAGAGAATTTATAGATTTAAATATTAAATATAATTTATTAAATGAAAAACATTTTTCAAAAAAAGCAAACAAACTTATATCTTTAGAAGATATAAATAAAATGGAATTTGGAACTAAAATTCATGAAATATTTGAGTTATCTTCTTTTACAAATCCTCAAAATGAATATGTAAAAAGATTTATTAAACTTATTGATAAACCAAATAAAATATATAAAGAACATGAATTTATAGAGGGTAATTCTAAAGGTATTATTGATTTATTATTAGAGTATGATGATCATTATAAAATAATTGATTATAAATTAAAAGATATTAATGATTTAGAATATAAAAATCAGTTAAAAGGATATAAAGAACATATTGAAAAATTAACTAGTAAATGTGTTAAAACTTATCTTTATTCAATTTTAGATAATAATTTAAAAGAAATAGACTTAACAAATATTCTATAATTTTATATCTTCATATAGTATTATAGAAGGTGATAAAATGTTAGAAAATATATTTGCAATTGTAACAATAGTTGTATCATTTATACTAGGAAAATTTTCAAAAAAATGTAGTTTTATAAAAAATGAATTAATTCCAATTCAAAATTTATTTGTAGGTATTATTGTATCTGTTATTTATTATTTAATTACAAAAGATATCTCATTAGCAATTTCAACATCAGGAATCTTTGCTGGTGGTACATATGATATTATACATAATTTAAATAAGTTAAAGGAAGGTTAAATCCTTCTTTTAGTTTGACAAATATTATATATTAATTATAATATACCAGGAAGGGGATATTATGAATTATAATAGAGTTGAGTTATATAATTTATTAAAATCAAAACAATTTTTAAAAAAAGGAACAAGAGGTACTGTTTTTATAAATAACGAAAATACATTAATTAAGATTCCAAATGAAATAGATTGTTTTAATGATTATGAAACATATATATCTAGTTTAAGAGATTTATATTATAAAAATGCTTTATTAAAAGAAAGTGAATTTAATCAAAAAAAATTTATGAAAATTGGTAAAAGATTAGAGTTCACTGATTTTGCTCAAGATCTTATTTATTTAGATAATACTTATATAGGTGTTATATTAAAATGGTATAAAAATTATAATAATTTAGAAAACTATAATTATAGTAATGATAAAGAATTAATTGAAATTTTTAAATATTTAATTGAATGTAATTCAAGTTTAATTAGAAAAGGAATTTATCATTTTGATTTACTTTTTTCAAATATATTATATAATGGTAAAGATATTAAAATAATAGATATTGATGGTGAAGCTATAACTTATTCTCACGATTATAATTTATTATATGAACATTATAGTTATGAATCTTTATTTATTGGTTTAGAGTATTTATTAGATTTAATGTTTAAAGATTTAGAATATATTTATAGAAAAAGATCTTATTGTAATATTGTTTTATCAAATAAATATAAAGTAATAGATAAAAGTACCGCTAAAAAAATGATAAAAAGAATTGATAAAGAGGGTATCTTTAAAAAATAATATATGATACAATAATTAGGGTGAAACAAATGGAAAAAATAAAAAAAATAATAAAAATAATTATAATTACATTTTTAATAATACTTACCATTATATTTATGATAAAATTATTACCTTTTATAATTATATTTGTTATTATATATTCTATTATAAATTATTTTAAAAATAAAAATAAAGTTACAATTATAAAAGAAAAGAAAAAAACAAAAGATTTAGAAGGTATTGATTTAGCACTGCATATATCTGAAAAAACTAAATAAAAAAAGTAAGAATATTGATAGATAAAATGAAGCTATTTACAATTCACTTACAATGTGATAAAATAAACTTAAAGTAGGAGGAATAAAAAATGAATCAAAATGAACAAATTGCTCATGAAATCGCACTTGCTATAACAAAGGAATTTATCCATGACAGAATAGAATATGCCCGCATGATGAAGAAAGAAGATAAAAACTACAATATTAAAGAAGACTATTTTGCTGAATTAAGTTCAAGAAGTGCTGATTTATATTTAATAACAAAAAAATCCGCACAAAAGAAACTAAATGATAGCGAAAAGCAAAGAAAATATGCAGAAGAACAAGAAAAAATAGAACAATTTGCAAAAAAAGAAAAACTTGTCCCACATGCTCCTTTTGAACCATATTATGGAGATTTTGATGATGAACCATCAAAAATGAAATTAGGACAAGAAACAAAAAAAACAGAACAATTTGCAAAAAATGAAAAACTTGTCCCACATGCTCCTTTTGAACCAAAAGAAAAACTTGTCCCACATGCTCCTTTTGAACCAAAAGAAAAACTTGTCCCACATGCTCCTTTTGAACCATATTATGGAAATTTTGATGATGAACCATCAAAAATGAAATTAGGACAAGAAACAAAAAAACCAGAACAAGAAACAGAAATAAAAATTTCTGATTTGCATAATAAATTTAATCAAGATGAATTTACACATCACCCAAAATTAAGATAATTGTTATTAAATATAACAATTTTTTTCTTATTCTATTTTACAAAAAATAAAAAAAATATTATAATAATCTAGGTGATGCAAAGTATGAAAAATGTATTAGTTACTGGTTCTACTGGATGTTTAGGTGTGAAGATAGTAGAAATATTAAAAAAAAATAATTATAATGTTATTGGAACTTATAATTATAATGAAAATAAAGCTTTGGAATTAAAAAATAAATATAATATAGATATGATTAAATGTAATTTAGAAAATGAAGATGATATTAACAATTTAATTGATAAAGTTATTGATAAATATAAAAGTATTGACATTTTAATCAATAATGCTGCTTATTATCAAGATGAACCATTAGAAGAAAAAACAAAAGAAACTTTTTTAAAAATTTTAAATATTAATTTAGTTGGTCCATTTCTTTTATCTAAAAAACTGGGTAAGTATATGTTAGAAAATAAAAATGGTAAAATAATCAATATAGCATCTACAAACGGAATTGACACATTTTACCCAGAATCAATTGATTATGATGCATCAAAAGCAGGATTAATAAACTTAACCAAAAATCTAGCACTATATTATGCACCATATATTAAAGTAAATGCAGTTGCACCTGGTTGGATTGAAACTAGTGATACTTTAGAAATGAATGAAAATTTTATAGAAAGTGAAAAAAATAAAATTTTATTAAATAGATTTGGAAAACCAGAAGAAATAGTGGATGGAATATTGTTTTTGTGCAAAAATGACTACATAAATGGAGAAACAATAAGAATTGATGGAGGAAAAAAATGATTGAACAAACAGAAAAAGATATAAAACCATATCTAGAACAAATAGATAAAATATGTTATAAAAATAGTCAAAAAGTATTATCAGCATTTATTCAAAACAAAGTTGATTATCATCACTTTAATTCAACAGATGGATATGGATATAATGATGATGGTAGAGAAGTAATTGAAAATGTATATGCTAGTATTTTTAAAGCAGAATCAGCACTTGTAAGAACTCAAATTATATCAGGAACTCATGCTTTAACTATAACACTTTTTGGGCTTTTAAGACCAAATGATACATTATTATCAATAACAGGAACACCATATGATACATTACATGAAGTAATAGGGATAAAAGAAAATAATTCATCATTGAAATCATTTTTAATAAATTATGACGAAATTGATCTAATAGATAATGATTTTGATTATAAAAAAATTGAGAATTATTTAAAAAATAACAAAGTTAAAGTAATTGAAATACAAAGATCAAAAGGATATTCAACTAGAAAATCTATAACAATTGATAAATTAAAAAAAGTTATTGAATTTATAAAAAATATTGATAAAAATATAATAATAATGATTGATAATTGTTATTGTGAATTAGTAGATGAAAAAGAACCAATTGAAGTTGGGGCCGATATAGTAGTAGGTTCTCTAATTAAAAATCTAGGAGGAGGACTTGCACCAAATGGAGGATATGTTGTAGGAAAAAAAGAACTTATAGATTTAGTTGCTCAAAGATTAACAGTACCAGGATGTGGTAAAGAAGTAGGTCCAACATTAGGTGTTAATAAAATGATTTTAGAAGGTCTTTTTCTTGCACCTTCATCAGTAGCGGCAGCTTTAAAAACAGCAATTTTTACATCAAGATTACTTGAATTAAAAGGGTATCAAGTTGAACCAAAATATAATGAAAAAAGAGCAGATATTGTTCAAAATATAATATTTGGTAATTCAAAAGATTTAATTGAATATTGTAAACAAATACAATATAATTCACCAATTGATTCATCCGCAACAGTAGAGCCATGGGAAATGCCAGGATATTCAGATAAAGTAATAATGGCAGCAGGAACATTTACACAAGGATCAAGTCTTGAACTTTCATGTGATGGTCCAATTAGATATCCATTTATAGCATATCAACAAGGATCTCTAACTTATGAATATGGTAAAATAGCGGTTATAAATGCGGTTAATAATTTAAAATGAGTAAAACTCATTTTTTTAATTCATTAATTTCTTTCTTTAAAGCATTAATCATTTTTTCTAAAGTATCAACACTAATATTTTGATTCATTCTGTCACTTTGAACCTGTTTATAATAAGCATTTGTGCATAGTACTTGTGCTGTTAACATTAACCAATTACCTAAAGCATTTTGTTCATTACTATTTAAATCATCAATTAGTAAATATCCTAAACCAACTGCTGATAAAGTAAAAAGTTTTGGTGGAATATTTGGTAATGACATATAATCATCTCAATAAAAGTATATGAATAAAAAAAATAAATTTGTTTTAATAAAATATTTTATTATTGTTTTTTACTAAATTTTATTATAAAATATTTTCGGTGATTACTTTGGAAGATTATAATAAATATTTTCATAAAAAAATAGGTAATTTATACCTATCACAAGCAGAAATAGAAATATTAAATTTAAATGAAATAGACTATAAAAAATATAATAATATTAAATTATTAATATATGAAATAGAAGATGTTTTAGAAAATAATTATACAGAAGAATTAGAATGGGTTTTAAATGAATTATCAGAATTTGATTATTATAATAATACTAATAAATAGATCTTTTTACCATTTTCTTTAAAGCTTTATTTTGTATTTTATATAAATCATCTAATTCATTATCTAATACATTTATACTTAAAATAAATTTATGATTTTTAATTATATGAAATTTTTCTTCATAATAATTATATATATAAGGTAAATAAATATCATAATTATTTATAAAATCATATCTAATACAATTTTTTAAAAATTTACTATCTTCTAAACTTAAAATCATACTTTTATAAAAAGCATTGATTTTTTTTGTTTCATTATAAATATTTATATTAAAACTATTGTTATTATATAAAACATTTATAGTATATTTATCATCATCAAGCAAAAAACAATTTAAAACACACTTATATACATTCATAAAACTAACAATATTTTTATTTTTCATAAATTTTCCTTTCCTAAAAAAAGAAAGTACCTAAGTACTTCCTATCTGTTGTAATATTCAACAATTAATGATTCATTAATATCCATATTTAATTCAGATCTCTCTGGATATCTAACATATGTACCAGCCATCTTATTTTCATCAAAAGTAACAAACTCAACTCTATTTAATTTTGCTTCTAAAGCAGCTTTAACAGCAGGATGAGTTAATGATTGTTCTTTGATAGCAATGACATCACCAGGAACACATCTATATGATGGGATATCAACTTTTTTACCATTTACGGTAACATGTCCATGATTAACTAATTGACGAGCAGCTCTTCTAGTAGTTGCAAAACCAATACGATAAACCATATTATCTAAACGACTTTCAAGTAATTTAAAGAAGTTTTCACCATGAACACCTTTCATTTTACCAGCTTCAACAAATGTTTTTTCAAATTGTTTTTCAGTTAAACCATAAGTGAATCTTAATTTTTGTTTTTCTTTTAATTGAACACCATAGTTAGATAATTTTTTAGCACGATCTTGACCATGAGCACCAGGTGCATAAGGTCTTCTTGCTAATTCTTTACCATTTTCAAGAGTTGAAAAACCTAAATGTCTTGATTTACGATAAACTGAACCAGTATATCTTGCCATATTCTTTCCTCCTTGTAATATTTTACAAACAAAGGCAATTTGTCAAATTATAGGGTGTTTATTTTAATACTTTCACATGGTCAGCAGTTGTTACTAATAACCCAAAAAGGAATAAACACATTACAAAATTCAAATTTTGCTGTCCGTTTGCACTTATGATTATATTATTTTTTATAAATATAGTCAACCTAAAAAGATAAAAATTTAAAAAAATATTGTAGTGTTACAATTGATGTGACACCATTTGTATATACAAAAAGCGATAAATCCGTTAAAATAGTTATTGC
>CAKOXR010000006.1 GCA_934130215.1 uncultured Bacilli bacterium | reverse complement strand
TGTTCAGGATGTTTATCATTAATGGCAGCAGGTGTTCCAATTAAAGCACCAGTAGCGGGTATTGCAATGGGGTTAATTACAAAAGATGATAAATATACAATTTTAACAGATATTCAAGGTCTTGAAGACCATATGGGAGATATGGACTTTAAAGTAGCGGGTACAAGAGATGGTATTTGTGCTTTACAAATGGATATTAAAATAAAAGGTGTTACAAAAGAAATACTTCAAGAAGCATTAATGCAAGCAAAGAAAGCAAGAATGCAAATATTAGATGTTATGGAATCTGTTATAAAAGAACCTCGAAAAGAACTATCACCTTATGCTCCTAAGATTGAAACATTTACAATTAATCCAGAAAAAATAAAGGATGTTATTGGTCGTGGTGGAGAAATGATTACTAAGATCATTCTAGATGCAAGTAATGTTAAATCTGTTAATGATAAAGATGCTGTTAAAGTAGATTTAGAAGATGATGGAAGAGTAATTATATATCATAGTGATAAGGAAATAATTTCTAAAACTCGTAAAATGATAGAGGATGTAGTTCGTGAAGTTGAAGAAAATGTGATTTATAAAGCAAAAGTAGTAAAAGTTGAGGATTTTGGTTGTTTTGTAGAAATTTGGCCAGGTTGTGAAGGATTAATTCATGTATCTCAACTAGCGGTTGAACATATTAATAAACCAAGTGATGTTGTAAAAGTTGGGGATTTTATAGATGTTAAATCTATGGGATATGATAAAAAAGGAAGACTTAATTTATCACATAAAGAAGTTATAAAAGATTCTATGAGTAAAAATGTGTAAAGTTATCTTGAAATAAATAAACTGCTATGTTATTCTATAGATAGTGGGAGGAAATATGAAAACAAAATCTAATAGTTTATATTTAGTTATTATAGTAATATCAGTTATAGTTTTACTAGTAGCAGGAGGATATGCATACTATCAAACAACTTATAAAGCAAATGTAAGTGGAAATACATTATCTTGGTCTTTTAAAGTAAATGATCAAACTAAAACATTTACAAAAGATTTAGGAAATTTATATCCTGGAGTAAGTGGAGAAATTCCACTAGAACTATCAGCAGTAGGCTCTAATGTTAATGTTGATTATGAAATAACTGTTGCATATGGTAGTGAAGATTTAAAAATAAAAAATTTAAAATTTTATTCAAATAAAATAGATGAAAATAATTATTCTGATGAAATAAATGAAACTACTAAATTAACTGGTAGTATAATAAAAGGAAATAAAGTAAATAAAAAAATATATTATTACTGGCCATATGGAGATGCAAGTAGTGCAACAGATGATTATAATGATAGAGGAAAAAATATAAAACTTGTAATAACAGTAGTTGGAAGACAAGCATAGATTTATCTATGTTTTTTTCTTGCTTTTTAAATTTTTTTTTATATAATATTTTAGGGGGTTGTTATATGGAAATAAATGGTTATAAATTAGATGAAGAACAAGAAAAAATTGTATATGATGAAAGTCCTAATTTATTAGTAGTAGCGGGAGCTGGATCTGGTAAAACATTAACAATTTTAGGGAAAATTAAACATTTATTAGAACTCAATATTAAACCAGAAGAAATAATTTGTATTTCTTTTACAAATGAAGCAAGTAATAATTTAAAAAATAAATTAAAAATAAATAATATAGATGTAAATGTATATACATTTCATAAATTATCTCTTTTAATTTTAAAAAACAAATATCAAATAGCAGATCCATCTACATTAGATAATATAATAAATAATTTTTTTAAAATTGATATTCTTTATAATGAAAATATATTAAATATTGTTTTAAAATATTTTAGTTTAAAAAATAAAAATGATTATTTTAAATTTTATCAAACAAACTATGAATATATAGAAAGTTTAGAAAAATTAATTGGAACATTTATTAAACTATTTAAATGTAATAATTATAATATTGAACACTTTAATAAATTTTTAAAAAAATCTAGAAATATTTTAAATTTAAAAAATTATAAAAATGAAAAATATTTATTAATTTTAATTTTAAATATTTATATAGAATATATGGATTATTTGGATGAAAATAATGAAATAGATTTTGATGATATGATTATAAAAGCTGAACAAGAAGTTAAAAAAAGTTTTGATAAAAAAATAAAATATATTATTATTGATGAATATCAAGATACAAGTTATATAAGATTTAATTTAATAAAATCTATAATTGAAAAAACAAATTCTAAATTAATGGTAGTAGGAGATGATTTTCAATCAATATATCGTTTTACTGGTTGTGATCTTGAATTGTTTAATAATTTTACAAAATATTTTAAAAATTCAAAAATTTTAAAAATATCTACTACTTATAGAAATAGTAATGAATTAATACAAATAGCGGGAAATTTTATAATGAAAAATAAATATCAAATTAAAAAAAATTTAAAATCTTCCAAAAGTATTAATAAACCAATTATAATAGTTAAATATAAAAATAAAAAAGATTTAAAAAAATTAATATTAAATATATATAAAGAAAATAAATCAATTTTAATTTTAAGTAGGAATAATAATGATATTAATAATTATTTAGATAATGATTTTAGTATAAAAGATAATAAAATAATTTATTTAAAAAACAAAAATATTGATATTAATTATTTAACGATTCATAAATCAAAAGGTTTAGAATCTGATAATGTTATTATTATAAATTTATATAATAAAACATTAGGATTTCCGAATAAAATGAAAGATGATAAAATATTAAGATTTGTAACAAATAGTAAAATTAATTATTTATATGATGAAGAAAGAAGGTTATTTTATGTTGCTTTAACAAGAACTAAAGAAAAGGTATATTTATTTACACCGCTTAATTCATCTGTTTTTGTTAATGAATTAATAAAAGATTATCGAAAAAATATTGAAATAATTGATTTAAAATAGGCCTCTTGACTATTTTATTGTATAAATATATAATTATTAAAGGAATTAACAAGAGGTGATTAATTTGTTTATTGATGAAGTTTATATTGATGTTATAGCAGGTCATGGTGGAAATGGATGTATGGCATTTAGGAGAGAAAAATATATTGAAATGGGTGGTCCTTACGGAGGTAATGGAGGTAAGGGGGCTGATATAATTTTTAAAGCAGATGAAGGTTTAAATACTTTAATAGATTTGAAATATAAAAAATTAATTAAAGCTCAAAGAGGAGAAAATGGTTTAGGAAAAGGTCAAATGGGAAAATCTGCTGATGATACAATTATAAAAGTTCCAGTTGGTACTATTGTAACTGATACTTCTACAAATGAAATAATTGCTGATTTGACAGAAAATGGAGAAGAAGCGATAGTAGCACTTGGTGGTAGAGGTGGTCGTGGTAATATAGCACTTGCTACTAGAACAAATTCTTGTCCTTCTTATGCTGAAAATGGAGAAGAAGGGGAAAGTAAACATTTAAAAGTTGAATTAAAACTTCTTGCTGATGTTGGTTTAGTTGGGATGCCAAGTGTTGGTAAATCTACTATTATATCTGTTATATCTGCAGCAAAACCTAAGATTGCATCTTATCATTTTACTACTTTAAGTCCTAATTTAGGGGTTGTTAAATCTGGTAATAATTCATTTGTTGTAGCTGATTTGCCAGGTTTAATAGAGGGTGCATCAAAGGGAGAAGGTTTAGGAGATCAGTTTTTAAAGCATATTTCAAGAACAAGAATAATTGCTCATGTTATTGATATTTCTGGTTTTGAGGGAAGAGATCCTTATGATGATTTTATTAAGATTAATAAAGAACTTGAACAATATGATAAATCATTACTTGAAAAACCAATGATTGTGATTGCGAATAAAATAGATATTGATTATAATAATAATTTGGATAAATTTATAAAAAAAGTAAACATTCCTGTTTACCCTATAAGTGCTGGTTCTAATAAAGGATTAGATAAAGTAGTTTCTGTGTTATCTGATATGCTTTCTAAATTACCAAAAGAAAGTATAGAAAAAAAGGAAACTTTAGAAGGTCATATATTATATAAATTTAAAAAGGAAGAACCTTTTAAGATTCAAAAACTAGATAATCATAAATTCCGTATTACGGGAGAAAAAGTAGAAAGAATTCTTAAAATGACAAAGTTTCAAACAGAAGAATCTGTTTTAAGATTCGAAAATAAGCTTAAAAAATTAGGAATTGATGATGCTTTAATAAAGATGGGTTGTGAAGAAGGAGATACTATATATATTTTAGATTATGAATTTGATTTTAAAATATAATTAATTTCATCTAAATTGGTATAAAAAGGAAATTCATAAGTATAATAAGCATTTTTACAAAATAAAATTTTATTTTTAGATGCTTTTTTAATTTTTAATATTTTTTTATTTTTATCAGTAAATACAACTATTATACTTTCTTGCATAAAAAATGTATGAATACTATTACATCTTTTAAAACATAAACAATAGTTTATGTTTTTTTTAAACATTAATCCTACTAATCTATCTATAAATTTATCAGCATATTTTAATTCCATATTTTCACCAGTTATAGTATAACATATCTTGACAAATAACTCAAAAAAATATAGAATATAATTAGAAAGTAGGTATAATATGAATAGAAAAGGACAAGCTTTAGTTGAGTATTT
Organism: uncultured Bacilli bacterium; assembly: GCA_934130215.1. GTDB lineage: Bacteria > Bacillota_I > Bacilli_A > RF39 > UBA660 > CAG-884. The sequence continues at coordinate 24,088 of CAKOXR010000006.1, read as the reverse complement.
ACTTATAATTGCTGTTATAAGCGTTATTATTGTTAGTGTTTTAAAAATGTTTGGTGGTTACATACAAGATTCTATGACTAAAACAGCATGTAATTTAACTGATAAGGTATATGTTGAGGGAGAAAAACCTGGAGAAGGTAAATGTGTAAGCCCAACTCCTTAATAAGACTTATAAAGTCTTATTTTTAATAAAATGGTAGGTTAATTTATGAAAAAAGGTTTTACTTTAGTTGAATTAATTGTAATAATAATTATTCTTTCTGTAATTTCTGCTTTTACTTTTCAAAGTTTAAATAAAACAATACTTAAAAAGAAAGATAGTTTATATAATATTCAAATTAAAAATATTATTGCATCAGCTGAAAATTATATTAATAAGGAACAATTATTTTATAATAATGATAATGTAATAATAACTCTTTGTCAGTTAAAAAAAACAGGATTTATTGATGAAAAAATAAAGGATCCAAGGACTGGAAATTATATACCTGATGATTCTAAAATATTTGTTTATAGAAAAGATGATGGTAATGAATATGTTTTTAAAGAAGGAACTAATGAATTTGGAACTTGTTTTAAAGATGATAATAAAATTATTGAGTATGTAGAATTAGGTAGTATTTATAATGAAAATATAGAATATTTTAAAAGAAAGATAATTGATTTAAATAATAATAATGTTGTTGATAATATTGATACAAATATTATTTCTTCTTATTTTATTGAATATACTTTAAAAGATTACACTTTAGTTAAATATTTATATGTTATTGATAGTACAAATCCTAATATAAAATATAGAGAAAAGCATATTTTTATTGATAAAAATGGTAATGAAATAGAAAGTGATATTATTGGTGCAGGAGTAGCTGTTATAACTGCTTCCAATAATTCTGTTTTTACTCCTTATGAGATAATGATTGATGATATGGATGATAATATAAGTTTTAATGTAAAGACAAATGTTAATTTGAGTTTACCAGGAACTTACTATGTTATATATCAAGCAAATGATTCTAATGGTAATAATACTAACTTATATCAAACGATTATTGTAGAGGACAAAATAAAGCCGGTAATTGATGATGTTATAGGTATTAATACTGTTAAAACTTCAAATAGTATAATTGTTTCTGTTTTAGCACATGATGATGAATCTGGATTACATCCAAGGGGTGCTTATTCGTTTGATGGTGGAGTTACATGGCAAATTGATAATTCTATAACTATTGATAATAATTGTATATTAGATATTGTTGTTAGGGATTCTTCTTTAAATAAAACTAGTATAAAAAAGGAAATCAAAAATATTTTAAAGGATGATAAAACTCTTTCTTTTATAATTAATAAGGGTAAACTTAAAAATAATGGATGGTTTATAGATAATGTTGATGTGTTAATAAAACCTTTAATAAACTCAACTGATTTTTATTCGTTTTCTTATTGGACAACTAAGAATCCTGCTCTTGTAGGTAATAATATAAAAACATCATATAATTTTTCTGGTGATGTTGTTTCTTTTAAGAATAGTTCTAATGGATCGTATGTATGTGGTTATGTAACTAAAAAAGATGGTTCAAAAACTGATACTTTATGTAGTATGGTAATTAGAATTGATAAAGATATTCCAACATGTGATGTTGTGATTACAGATGATAATTTATCAGGAACAAGTGGTTATATAATTGTTAAAGATTCAACAAGTGGCCCTTTAAAGGGTTTTGAAAGAATAAATTTTATTAATTTGAAAAAAACAACAAATTATACAATTGATGATAATGCAGGTAATAAAGGAACTTGTACTGTTAAGGTTGTTTTGAAAGATGAATTAGATTATCTTGCAATGATGAAGAATGGGTATAGTTATTCTAATGGTGGAACAGAGTTTTGGAATAAAAAATATAAACAATATATAAAAACAATTAACTTTAGTAATAATTTAAATGGATTACCTACTAATTGTACTAAAGAGAATTTATGTTGGGATATATCTTATCGAACCACTCAAGTGCATAAAGTATATGGATATTTAGTAGATACTGGTTTAAAAGATAGTAATGATAATACAAAACCTTTGTATAATTTATATATTGTAAGTGATGCTCAAATATTCGCACCATTTAATTCTAGTTCGATATTTTATTCTTTTAAAAATTTAACTCAAATTAATTTTAATAATAATTTTATTACAGATAAAGTAAAATATATGAATAGTATGTTTGGTGATTGTTTATCTTTAAGAAGTTTAGATTTAAGTAGTTTTAATACAAAAAATGTAATAATTATGGGTTACATGTTTGTAAGTTGTAAATCATTAACAAGCTTAAAATTATCTAATTTTAATACCTCAAATGTAACAGATATGACTAGTATGTTTCGATTTTGTTCTGCCTTAACAAGTTTAAATTTAAGTAGTTTTAATACAGTAAATGTAACAAGTATGGATACGATGTTTGAGGGTTGTTCATCCTTAACGAGATTAGATATAAGCAACTTTAATACAGCGAAAGTAATAGATATGAGTAGAATGTTTTTTGATTGTACATCCTTAACAAATTTAGATTTAAGTAGTTTTAATACAGCAAATGTAATAAATATGAAGTCTATGTTTTGGAATTGTTCATCTTTAACAAGATTGGATTTAAGCAAATTTAATACAGCAAGTGTTCAAAGAATGGATGGCATGTTTTACAAATGTTCATCCTTAACAAATTTAGATTTAAGTAGTTTTAATACGGCAAAGGTAATCGATATGTGGGTTATGTTTCGATTTTGTTCATCCTTAACAAATTTAGATTTAAGTAGTTTTAATACGGCAAAGGTAACATCTATGTCTGAAATGTTTTCTGATTGTTCATCTTTAATAAGTTTAAATCTACATAGCTTTAATACTTCAAATGTAACAAATATGAGTGCTATGTTTGGTTGGTGTTCATCTCTAATAAGTTTAAATTTAAGTAATTTTAATACCGTAAATGTAACAAATATGAGATATATGTTTCATGGTTGCTCATCCTTAACAAGATTAGATATAAGCAACTTTAATACAGCGAAAGTAATAGATATGAGCAATATGTTTTTCGAATGTTCATCCTTAACAAGCTTAAATTTGAATAATTTTAATACGGCAAATGTAACAGATATGAGTTGGATGTTTTACGAATGTTCGTCCTTAACTAGTTTAGGTTCACGAGGTTTTAATATAGTAAGTGAATCTAATATAGAAAAAATGTTTCTAGGTTGTTCATCATTAACAACAACAATCAATATAATGAATGCTAATATAAGCAACTATTCTATGGCTCTTTGGAATGCTGCAACTAAATCAGGGACTAAAATATTTGTTAATTATATTGCTTCCGCATCAACTATAGTTGATAATATGATTAAAGATATTCCACCTTGTAATATAGTTAAAGGTCGGCAAATATAAATCAGGTTATTCCTGATTTATTTAATTGACAAAATTTATCAAATTTTTTAAATCTATTGTAAAGAATCAAAAAAAATGGTACAATAATTAAAGAATAGGGGTTCTGACTATGGGTAAAAATACTAAAGGACAAGCTTTAATTGAATTTCTACTTATATTACCAATTCTACTAATATTAACAATTGGTATTTTTGATTTATTTAACATTCAAAATAAAAAATATGATTTAGAAAATGATCTAGATTATATAACACAATTATATATATCTAATCAAGAAGGAACCATAAATACATATTTAAATGAAAATAATATAACACTCGAAAAAAATGAAAACGGAAAATTTATTGAACTAAAACTCTCAAAAAAAGTAAACTTAATAACTCCATTATTAAATAATATACTAGAAAATCCAACAACAATAACAGTAAAAAGAAGTGTTTTACATGAATAACAAAGGACAAACATTAGTACTCTTTGTTCTAGTAATACCACTTATTGTATATGTAATAATATTAATTAACAATAAAAGTAATATGTATTATGAAAAAAGACAAACAGAAAACATTACTAAAGAAGCTATATTATATGGATTAAATAATATAGAAAATGAAAACCTAGAACAAAATATAAATGATTTTATAAATAAAAATATCAATTGTACAAGTAAAATAATAATAAATGAAAATGAAATTAAAATTGAAATTACAAAAGAATCTAAAACAATAAAAAAAATACTCGGATTTGGAACAATAAAAGTAAAATATAAAGGAATAATTGAAAATAAAAGAATAGAGGTGGATTATGGCAATTAATAAAGCAAAAGTATTAACAATTACATCAGTAAGAGGAGGAACCGGAAAAACAACAACAGCGGTAAACTTAGCAGGACTATTATCAATAAAAAAAGAAAAAACATTATTAATTGATTTAGATTTATATGAAAGTGCTATTGGACCACTATTAAATATACAAAATGAAGAAAATATATATACACTAGCAAGTGATATGTTAAACGGTTATACAAAACCATTAATGAGTTATATAACAAAATATGATAACTATATAGATGTATTACTAGCACCAAACGATCCTAGAAGATCAAGCAGTATTTACTCTAAAAATATACTAGATATACTAGAAAAACTAATACCAAATTATGATTATATAATAATTGATACAAATTACTTTTTAAATGATATCAATTTAAATATATTAGATATAAGTGATATGATCTTATATGTAATAGATAATGATATTGTATCAATAAAATCAATGAGAAGTATTGTTAACATATATAAAGATATAGATAAAACAAATTATAAAATTTTAATTAATAAATCATTAAATAAATATAAAGAAAAATTTGATAATTTTGATTTATTTAATATAATTGGAACTAAAATTGATTATATATTACCAAGTAGTTTTTATCAAAAAAATATAGGTGAATATATAGAAAAAGGTCAAATAATAATCCAAAATAAAAGTATCAGAAGAAATAACAATAAAGCTCTAGAAACATTTAAAAACATAATAAATGATTTAGATAAAGAGGTGCTAAAAATTGAAAAAATTGACTGAAGCTTTTGAAATAAAAGAAAAACAAATAAGCTCTCTTATAACAGATTATGATACATTTAAAAATAAAACATTATTAAATGAATTAAGAAATAAAATAATACAAAATGTAATCGATAAAAAAATGAATGGTAGAGGTAGAATCGATGAATATATAAAAACAGAGATCGATAAAACAGTAAAAAACTACGATTTAACCTCTAGTGAAATATCTTATTTATATGATTTAATTGAAAATGAAATAACAGGAAATGGACCCTTAACAGATTTACTAAAAGAAGATGATGTAACTGAAATAATGGTAAATGGACCAAATGAAATATATATTGAAATGAATGGTAAATTACTAAAAGAACAAAGTACATCATTTATAAATGATGAACATATAATAAGAACAATCCAAAGAATGATCCAACCAGTAGGAAGAACAATTGATAACAGTAGCCCAATGGTAGATGCAAGACTTCAAGATGGATCAAGACTTAATGCAATAATACCACCACTATCTATAAATGGACCTGTCTTAACAATACGAAAATTTAAAAAAAATCTAAAAACAATTGAAGAATTATTAAGAACAGGAACACTAACACCATATATGGCAAGATTCCTAGAAGCATCAGTTGAAGCAAAATTAAACATATTAGTATGTGGAGGAACAGGATCTGGAAAAACAACTCTTTTAAATATATTATCTTCATTTATTGATAAAGAAGAAAGAATAGTAACAATAGAAGATGCAGCAGAACTATCATTATCTCAAGAACATGTTGTTTCACTAGAAACAAAACCAGCAACATATGAAGGAGTTCATAATATAGGAATAAGAGAACTTGTAATAAATGCTCTAAGAATGAGACCAGATAGAATTATAGTAGGTGAAGTAAGAGGAAAAGAAGCATTTGATATGTTACAAGCTATGAATACTGGTCATGATGGAAGTTTAACTACACTTCATGCTAATTCACCAATAGATGCTTTAAACAGACTTGAAACAATGGTATTAATGGCAGGAATGGAAATACCAATAAAAGCAATAAGAGAATATATTGAAAGTGCTATTGATTTAGTAGTTGATATAAATAGATTATCAGATGGAAAAAGAAAAATTGTTAGTATAAGTGAAGTAGTTGGATTTAAAGATGATGAAATACAACTAAAAGAAATATTTGCATTCCGTCAAAAAGGTGTAACTGAATATGGAACAGTAGTAGGTGAATTTGTCGTTTATAAAAGAATACCAACAGTAATTAAAAAAATGAGAGCAAAAGGAATTAAAATGAACGAAAAAATATTTGAATAAGGAGGCCTGGTTGTGGAAGAAAATACATTTAGTATATACGAGTTACTTGAACCAACTAATGAAAGTTTATCCGTAACTTTCACACCTGGAGTTGATGTTCAAAATTATAAAGTAATTATATACAAAAATAATAAAGAAATAAAACAAAAAATCGAAAATAAAAAAATAGATATATTATTAGAGGAAACAGGAATCTATAATATAGATGTTATAATAGGTGACAAAGTAATAAAAAGTGGTAATTATATTATAGATAAAGAAGCACCTGTAATTGAAATAACTCAAAAAGTAATAACTATAAAAAAAGGGAAAACATTTAATCCAAATGATTATATAATAGTTCATGATAATTATGATTATGAAATTGAAACAAATTATGATAAATTAGATCTAAATAAAGTTGGAGCTCAAACTATTACTTATAAAGTAAAAGATATAAGTGGAAATATAACTAGTAAATCTGTAATTGTAAATATTAAAAAAAATAATGATAATATTTTAAAAGTATATTATAGTATTTTTACAATTTTTATATTTTTTGTTTTAATTTTATTAATTTGGTACCAAAAAAAACAAAAAAAATTTAATAGAGTAAGTAAATATTCTGTTCAAGGAATTAAAACTCAAAATTTAAGTTTATTAGATCATTTAACAAATATATATATGAAATTTCTAAAATTTGTAGTTAGAATATTAAATGGATCAAGTTTTTTCAAAAAACAAGGACTTAAATATAATAAATATGTTCCACTTTGTTCATTAAATATTAAAAATGGAATAACATTAATAGCACATAAATTTTTATTCGCATTATTATTTTTAATAATAACAGCATTTTCAAAAACATTTCTAGGAGATATAATAAGTATTGAAGAAGCTTTAATTATATATATTATAGGTTTTTATTTATTAGATATTAAATATATAATTTTATATAAAAAACATCATGAAAAAATAGAAAATGATTTATTAGAATCAGTTGTTATAATGAATAATGCATTTAAAGTAGGAGCAAGTCCAGAACAAGCAATAAAAGTAGTATCTGAAGAAATGAATGATATAATTGGACTTGAATATAAACAAATATATTCTGAAATAAAATTTGGTCTTTCCATAAATGATGCTTTTTCAAGATTAAGTGAAAGATTAGATTTAAAGGAAGCAGAATATATAGCAGCATCATTAGAAATATTAAATAATACAGGAGGAGATGTTATTAAAATATTTGATAGCATTGAACAAAATTTATTTAATCAAAGAAAAATAAAAAATGAATATAAAGCATTAACAGGAAGTCCAAAAATGATATCAAATTTTCTATTTTGTATGCCTATTATATTTATAATATCAGTATTAATAATAAATAAAGATTATTTTAATTCTTTATTTAAAAGTGGATTTGGAATATTATTAATTACAATATCTATGATAATATATATTTTATATATAATAATTATAAGAAAAATATTTAAAATAAGGATGTGAAATAATGAAAAATTTTTTTAGAACAACTGATAAAAATTATGTTAGTAAAAAACTAAAATTAATTGGTTCTAGTAAAACAAATACATTTTTAATGACAAGATTAATAACAACAATCCTTATTTATTTAATATGTTTATATAATCTAGATTTTGGATATATTTTTGGTATTATATGTGCAATTATATGGTATAATTTATTTATAGTAATAATTAATTATAAAATAAAAGAAAGAAGCGATAAACTAGAAAGTGAAGCTTTAGAATTTTTTGAGATTTTAACTCTTTCTTTAGAAAGTGGAAAAAATATTGAAACTGCAATTGAAAATACAACAAATAATATTAAATCAGAATTATCAAAAGAATTTAGACATACTTTATATGAAATTAAATTTGGTAAAGATATCCAACTAGCTTTATCAGATATGAGAGAAAGAATACCATCTGATGTTATAAATAATATTATATTAAATATTGTTGAAGCAAATAAATTTGGTAATGGAGTACTATCTACAATGTATGATCAACTAGATTATTTAAGAGAAAAAAGAGTTTTAAGTATTAGAGAAAAAATAAATAAAATCCCAAATAAAGTAAGTATTGTATCAGTATTATTTATAGTACCATTAATATTACTTTTAATACTAGGACCATATCTAATTGAACTACTAGACTAGGAGGAGAAAATGAAGTATTATATCGTTGGAATTAAAGGTGTATTTTTAAGTAGCTTGGCACTTATTTTAAATGATTTAGGTTTTACTGTTGCGGGTTATGATGATAATTTAGAACACCGTTTTACAGAAGATTTATTAAAGAAAAAAAATATACCAATTTATACTGATGAAAATGATTATCTTGATGAAGGTGTAGTTGTTATAAGAAGTGAACATGTTAGTTTAGAACATTCAGAAATTAAAAAAGCATTAGATATGGGACTTAGAGTTTATGAATATAATGAAATAGTTACTAGGTTAACAAAATTATTTTCAACAATAACAGTAGCGGGTTGTTATGGAAAAAGTTATGTATCTTCATTGCTTGCTCATGTTTTAAGTAGTGATTCTCCTTGTAATTATTTAGTTGGAACAGGTGAAGGTTTTGCAAGTAAATTAAGTAAAAAATTTGTAGTTGAAACATCAGAGTTTAAAAAACATTTTTGTGATTATACAATGGAATATGCAATTATTACTAATATAGATCTTAATCATGTTGATTATTTTCATAATATAGAATCTGTTATATCTGCATATGAAGAATATGCAAAAAAAGCATCAAAAATGGTATTTGCAAATGGTGATGATGAGAATGTAAGAAAACTTAAAATTAATTCATCAGTATTCTATTATGGTATAAATGAAAATAATGAAATTAGAGCAGTTGATATTAATTATTATGATAGAGGAACTTCATTTGATGTTTTTGTTGAAGATAATTATTATGGACATTTTGATTTACCAATATATGGAAAAGATATGGTAAGAGATACGGTTGCGGTTATTGGTTTATGTTATTATGAAAGAATGGATGTAAAAGATGTTCAAAAATTACTAAAATATTATGATGGTTGTTATAGAACTTTTGATGATAGAAAAATTGGAAAAACTATAGTAGTAGATGATTATGTTCATCATCCAAAACAATTAGAAAAAATTATAACATCTGTAAAACAAAAATATCCTAAATTAAAAATATATGTAGTATTTGAACCTCATAGTTATGATTGGTTTACAGTATTTGAAGAAGATTTAGTTAAAATATTAAAAAATGTTAATTATGTTTATTTAAGAGAAATAAATTCTTTATATGAAAATAAGGAAGATTATAATGATATATCAAGTAAAAGTTTATTAAAAAAACTAAAAAATTCAGAAATGATTGAAGATGATGCAACTCCTCTTTTAAAGCATAAAGGAGAATGTATTATATTTGCAAGTAAACATGAAATGACAGAATTAAAGCATGATTTATTTAAAAAAATTATAAAATAATATTATAATTTTGATTATTTATTAAATAGTGAGTGTAACTAAATTCTTGATAAAGAACTTTGATAAAGCTGGTGCAAAAATGCACTGGTTTTTTATATGTAATAGATTTTTAATATAATCATTAATTGTATTATTATGAGGTTATATTATTTTATAATTGTGATAAAGATATAAAACTGAGAAGTTATATTTTAAAATTTTTTTATTTATATAATACTGACAAACAGAAACCTTTTTGTTATAATGTTATTAATGGAGGGTTAAGATGTCTGAAAGAGAATTAGATTCAAGTATAAATGTTTATATTGAAACAGAAACACCTAAAAATTATGTAAAACAACAAGAGTGGGATATGGCTATTGGGCTTCAAGAGGTTGATAATTTAAAACCATCTAAGTATTTAGAAAAGTTGTTACAAGAAAATGTAACAGGTGAAAAAACAATTTATGAAGTTGAACATGAATTAAAACAATATTATGTAGAAAAAGAAAAAAAAGATAAAACAATTCAAGAAGAATTTGAATGTGATTTAGTTTCTACTAGGATAGTTCAATTATTAGAAGAAGATAATTTTGAATTATCAGTAGATTATATAAAATATATTCATGAATATTTATTTAAAGATGTTTATGAATTTGCAGGAAAATTTAGAAAGGTTGATTTTTCTAAACATGAAATAATTTTAAATAATGATTCAGTTGCTTATGGTGATTGTAAATTATTAGAGCAGTCATTAGATTATGATATATCATTAGAAAAAAATAAAAATTATGATGAAATGAATATTGTTGATGTAATTAATAATATTACTAACTTTTCTTCAAGTATATGGCAAATACATCCTTTTAGAGAAGGTAATACTAGAACTACAGCATTATTTATAGAAAAGTATTTAGTATCACTTGGATATGATGTAGATAACTCAATATTTAAAGAAAAATCAGTTTATTATAGAAATGCATTAGTAAGAAGTAATTATTTTAATAATTATTTAAATATAAAAGAAGATAATAGTTTTTTAATTAAATTCTATGAAAACTTATTACTAGGTAAAAATAACAATTTACATTCAAAGGATTTAATTGTAGAAACATTATTTAATAAAAAGAATTAAAAAGAGGTATAAGTATAAACTTATTAATTAATGGTTTTTTGCTAAATAGTTGGTGTAACCAAATTCTTGATAAAGAACTTTGATAAAGCAGGTGCTAAAATGCACTTTTTTTATGTAATAGGTTTTTACATATCATGATTCTGGCTTTGAATCTTCTAAATGATCTAAACTCAAATGCTATTCTTTTAAGTACTTTAATAAAATTATTATTTCCTTCTATAAAACCATTATGATATGGATTTGATAATGTGTTTTTTATATATGGAAGATATCTATAAAATAGAATATAGAAATAAACCAATATATGTAGATGCTGAATTAGAGAAAAGAATAGAAGATAATGATTTAGAATTATCAATAAATTAACTGAAATCAGTAGGAAAATCAAGCAAAATGTGATATAATATTAATAGATAATTTACTAAGAAAGAGGTGAAAATGTGAAAAAATTTACACTAATGAACAGGAATAAAAAAGTATTTGATTTTGTTTATGATGATGAAGAACACTTTATAGTAAACTTTGAACGAAACTATCCTGAAAATGAAGATTATGCACCTTTTGGCTTAATAAAAATGAATGAAATAGATAAAGTGAAATTTAATAAATGGTGGAAAAATAGACAAATACCAGCATCAAGAAAAGGATTAAAAGAAGTATTATATAATAGCAATGTTTATGATAAAGAAAACTTTGATTTACTAGATGCGAAAGCATACTGTTTATCATTATCTGACCAATACTGGGTTAAAGGTGTGGATGAAGAAATATCTTGGGAAAGTATTAATTTCTTTGATAATGAGTTTTCAGAAGATATAGGAAAGATTTTATTTAATGGGGGTAAAACAGCATTAAACTTAAATTTGAACACTCCAGATATGACAAGTAATGGTAATTATGAAAAAAGATGGAAAATTATAGATGGGGAAAGATACTTATTAAAAGCTGGGAGTAAAATTTATAATCAAGAACCATTTAATGAACTTATTGCTACAAAACTTTATGAAAGATTATTGAATAAAGACGAATATGTAGAATATAGTGTTATCTTTGATGATGATAAAGCAATATCAAAATGTAAAAATTTTATTACAAAAGATACAGAATTTGTGCCAGCATGGAAAATTAATGAATATTATGAATTTTTAGATGATGAAGATAAATATACTCATTATATACGATGCCTTAATAATTTGGGTATTAAAGATGCCGTAACTTTAACTGATAAAATGATCGTATGTGATTATATAATCGCAAATAAAGATAGGCATTTTAATAACTTTGGAGTAATTAGGGATGTTAACACACTTAAATTTATTGGCATCGCCCCAATATTTGATAATGGTTGTTCCTTATGGTATGATGAAAATGATATGTATGTTGGAGAATTCTTTTTAACAAAACCATTTGAAGAATATGAAAAAACACAACTTAGTTTAGTAAAAAAATTGGAATGGCTTGATATATCTAAATTAGAAGATTTTCAAAATGAAGTTAGAACTATTCTTTTAATGGATAAATTATTATCAAAAGAAAGAATAAATAAAATAGTTGATCAGATAAAACTTAGAATTGAGTTCATAAAAGAATTGAAAAAATCAGGTAAAGTAGATACTGATAATGAATGTGAGATTTAATAATAAAAATTTAAAATAATATTTTATAGAGATTAGTTTGGGTTCTTTATCAAATAGTTGGTGTAACCAAATTCTTGTTAAAGAACTTTGATAAAGTTGGTGCTAAAATGCACTTTTTTTATGTAATAGATTTTTACATATCATGATTTATGCTTTAAATATTTTAAAGCTATATTTTTTTTAAAATTTAAAAATATAAACATTTTCTTAAATTTAAATAGACAAAAACAACCTATTATAGTATAATTAAAACGATGTAAAAGAAATTTTTGGAGGTATAAAAATGAGACAATTTTCAGAACAAGAATTAGTAAGAAGACAAAAAATAGAGGAAATTAAAAAATATTGTAACCCATATCCAGAAAGATATGAAGTAACACATTCATTACTTGAAGCAAGTAAACTAGAAGATGGTACAAAAGATGTTAGTGTTGCCGGAAGAATAGTATTTATGAGAAAAATGGGTAAATTAAGTTTTATTAGATTAAGAGATATAGAATCAGATTTACAAATATCAATTAAAATAGATTTAGTTGGTGAAGATAATTATAGTTTCTTTAAATCCAATATAGATGTAGGAGATTTTATAGGTGTTGAAGGAGAAATGTTTACAACTCAAACCGGAGAAAAAACATTAAGAGCAGAAAAATTTGTTTTTCTAGGAAAAGCATTAAAACCATTACCAGAAAAATTTCATGGTTTAACTGATACAGAACTATGTTATAGAAATCGTTATGTTGATATGATTATGAACGAAGATACAAGAGCAAGATTTTTAATCCGCATTAAATTTATCCGTGAATTAAGAAACTACTTAGATAATCATGGATATTATGAAGTAGAAACACCTATATTAAATAATAAACCATCCGGTGCTGTTGCAAGACCTTTTAAAGCACATCATAATGCTTTAGACCTAGATGTATATTTAAGAATTGCTCCAGAAACATATATGAAAAGAAGTGTTGTTGCAGGAATACCAAAAGTATATGAAATAGCAAGATGCTTTAGAAATGAAGGTATGGATGCTACACATTTACAAGATTTTACAATGATAGAATGTTATCAAGCATATTTTAATTATCGTGATAATATGATTTTTATAAGAGAAATGTTACAATCAATAATTATGAAATTATTTAATACTTTAGATGTTCAAATAGGAAACAAAGTAGTTGATATGAGTGGTATCTGGCCAACCGTTACATTTAGAGAATTAATTATAAAATATGCTAATATAGATATTAAAGAATATGATACAAAAGAAAAATTATTAGAAAAAATAAAAGAAGATAAAATAGAACTAGATAGTGAAACACCAATAGATAATTTAGGTTACGGTAATTTAGTAGATTATCTTTATAAAAAGGTAGCAAGACCAAATATTCTAGGTCCTGTATATTTAACAGGTCATCCTTTAGAACTATCACCACTTGCAAGATCTAATGATTTAGATAAAAATATAACTGATAGATTTCAATTAATTGTAAATGGTGCTGAAATAATAAATGGTTATTCTGAATTAGTAGATCCAGTTGAACAAGAAAAAAGATTACTTGAACAAGCTAGTTTAAAAGCAAATGGTGATGAAGAAGCTATGGATATGGATTATGATTATATAAATGCCATGGAATATGGAATGCCACCTATATCAGGTTGGGGAATGGGAATTGATAGATTAATTCAATTATTAACTAATTCTGATAATATAAAGGATGTTGTTATGTATCCTTTAATGAGACCAGAAGAATAATATACATTAATAAGGAAATTAGTATAAATATAAAAATTATTAATATTTATACATAACTCCTTTAGTATAATTAAAAAAAAGAGTATAGGTTCTATGAAAATAGGGTATCATCACGATTTATTTCATCCCTATATTTTATAGAATCTTTTTATTCAGAAAGAGAGATAATTATGAGTTTATTAAAAGAAAATGAATTATATTTAAAAAAAATAGTTAATGATTTAAATATGGAAATTGATAAAGTTCAATTAGTACCATCATCAAGAAAAGAATTTGGTCAGTATCAAATTAATGTAGCAATGAATCTTGCATCAATTTATCATAAAAATCCAAGAGAAATAGCATCTAATATAGTAAATCTTTTAGATAATAGATTTGAAAATGTTAATATACAAGGTCCTGGTTTTATTAATGTATCATTTAGTGATGAATATTTAATGAATTATTTTAATACTAAATCATTTAATGATATGGTTGATAAGGAAGAACCTAAAACTATTATTATAGATTTTGGTGGTGCTAATGCTGCTAAAGCATTACATGTTGGTCATATGAGATCTGCAAATATTGGAGAAGCTTTAAGAAGATTACTTATTTTGTTTGGGAATAATGTTATTAGTGATGTCCATTTAGGTGACCTAGGAAGACAAGCTGGTATGTTAATTTCTCAATTAGAGCTTGAAAAGCCTGATTTACCTTATTTTGACAAAAACTATAAGGGTGAATATCCAAAGTTAAATATTACTGCTGAAGACCTAGGTAGAATGTATCCTCTTGCTAGTAAGCTTGCTAATTTAGATCCTAAAAGGATGGAAGAAGTAAGGAGAATAACTGCTGAGATTGATAAAGGTAATAAGGTATATACTGATTTATGGAAACAAATGGTTGAGGTTTCAAAAGTTGAGATTAAAAAGGTTTATGATGAACTTAATTGTCATTTCGATTTATTTGAGGGTGAACTTGATAGTTTTAAGGATATTCCTGCTACAACTGAAATTTTAAAGCCTTATTTATATGAATCTGATGGTGCTTTAGTTATGGATATTGCGGAACCTTCAGATAAAAAAGAAATGCCACCACTTTTATATATTAAAACTGATGGCGCAACTATTTATGCAACAAGAGATCTTGCTACTATTTATTCAAGAGTAAAAAGGTTTGATCCTGATGAAATTTTATATGTTGTAGATGAAAGACAAGGTTTATATTTTGAGCAAGTATTTCGTGCTTCTTATAAGAGCGGTCTTGTTAAAAAAGCAAAGCTTATTCATAGTGGTTTTGGTACTATTAATGGTATTGATGGAAAGCCTTATAAGACTCGTGATGGTGGAGTTATGGAACTTAGTTCTTTAATTAGTCTTGTTAGAGAAGAAATTGCAAAAAAAATAAAGGATGATATTGTTGGTAAAGAAAGAGAAGAAATTATTGAAAAATTAACTATTGCAACTATTAAATATACTGATTTACTTCCTTATAGAAAAACTGATTATATTTTTGATCCTGTTAAATTTAGTTCTTTAGATGGTAAAACTGGTCCTTATATTTTATATACAATTGTAAGGATTAAATCTATTTTAAATAAGGTAAATATTGATTCTAAATTAACTGTTATTAATACAGATGAAATGAGAAATGTTTTGGTTAAATTAACGGAAGTTTCAAATAGTTTGACTGCTTGTTATAATGAAAATACTTTAAATTATATAGCGGATATTTTATATGATATTTGTAGTTTATTTAATAAGTTTTATAATAATTGTAATATTTTAAATGAACAAAATGATAATGTTAAATCTTCTTATATTGCTTTTATTAAAATAGTTTATAGTTATATTAAAGAATTAACTAATATACTTGCTATTGATTGTGTTGATAGAATGTAAAAAAATAAAAAAGTAGTAATTTACTTTTTTAAATATAATATTTAATTACAAAAAAGGAAATTGTCTTAAGGAAATTTCCTTTTTTTTACTATAAAATGTTATTTAATTTACTAAAAGTCTCATTTTACTTAATTTTATTATTTTGTTATAGTACTTCCTGAAAGGAGGATTATTTAAAACAAAAAAATGAAGGGAGGAATATATGTATATAATTTTTTTGTTTATTTTATTCGCACTTCCTGTGCAGGCATTAGAGATTGATTTAAATTATAGATGGTATAAGTATAAAGATAGTTCTTATATGACTTTAGATGAAAGTAAAGATATAAAGGGATATATTGATTATAGTGATTATTTAATTGATGAGTATTATGATATTAATTCTTATAATGATATAGAGGGTGGTTTTCTTTATATTTATAATAAAAGTGGTAAACCTATAAAATCTATTGAGAGTATTAATATTTATTCAGAGGGTGAAAAGATTTATTATTTGACCACCTGTGAATTTGCGGATCTATCTAGTATGTCATCAAAGGGCCGTATTATGTTTGATCTAAGATTAAGAAGAAAATTAAAGGATATAGAGGTAGAGATTAATTATGATGGTGGTGATTTATTGATTTCATTTTCGGATACTGGTTTTTTATATGATTCCAAACTTGCTCAAGAACATATAAATTCTAGTGGAAAATATAAAATAAGTCATGTTAAGAATCATCAAGAGATAAAGTATAAAACTTATTATAATAGAGTAAATGGTAATTATTCAAAGAATAGTTATGATGATTTTATTTATAAGGATACAAATGATTATAAAATAAATTATTTTTCTTATAAAAAAGTAATTGATAAAAATAATATGACTATATATGATTTATTTGAGTCAAATTATAATTTTTTAAGGTATGAAGGTAATATTGATTTTAATAAGAATGGTAATTATAGATTGAAATTAATTTTTAAAGAATGTGAAAAAGTGATAGATGTGACTGTTGATATTGATAATGAAATAGAGTTAAAAAATAAAGAAATAGATAACTTAAAAGAAGAACTAAATAATAAAAGTAAAGATCTTGATTTATTAAATATTGAACTATATGAAGAAAGAAATAGATATAATGAATTATTAAAATCAAATGAAAATAAAATAAATGATTTAAATAACGAAATAAATGAATTAAATAAATCAATAAATATAAATAATAAAGAAATAGATAACTTAAAGGAAGAACTAAATAATAAAAATAAAGATCTTGATTTATTAAATATTGAACTATATGAAGAAAGAAATAGATATAATGAATTATTAAATTCAAATGAAAATAAAATAAATGATTTAAATAACGAAATAAATGAATTAAATAAATTAATAAATATAAATAATAAAGAAATAAATAAATTAAATGAAGAACTAAATAATAAAAATAAAGATCTTGATTTATTAAATATTAAACTATATGAAGAAAGAAATAAATATAAAGAATTATTAAAATCAAATGAAAATAAAATAAATGATTTAAATAATGAAATAAATGAATTAAATAAATTAATAAATATAAATAATAAAGAAATAGATAAATTAAAAGAAGAACTAAATAATAAAAATAAAGATCTTGATTTATTAAATATTGAACTATATGAAGAAAGAAATAAATATAAAGAATTATTAAATTCAAACGAAAATAAAATAAATGATTTAAATAATGAAATAAATGAATTAAATAAATTAATAAATATAAATAATAAAGAAATAAATAAATTAAAAAAAGAACAATTAAAATATAAAAAAAATATAAATGAATATAAAAATAAAATAAAAAAATTAAATAATGAATTAACAAAATATAATAAATTATTAAATGAAAATAATAACAAAATAAATGAATTAAATGAATTAATACAAAAATACAAAAGTGAAATTAATATAAATAAAAAAATATATGAACAAAATAAAACAAATTATAAAAAAATAGTAACTCTAAAAAATCAATGTTTTAATACATTAAATGATTATAAAAAAACAATAAATTATTTAGATTTAAAATATACAAATGATAAAGAATATTATGAAAGATATATAAAAAAATTAAAATATGTAATAGATGAAAAAAATAGCGATTTTTGGACTATGAAAAAAAGAACTTTTTTTGTCGATTTTATAACAAATAATATAAAATATGGTAAAGTTAAATAGGTGGTCAAAATGCTTATTATTGATACATCATTTAAGAAAGGAATTTTACTAATATCAATAGGAGGTGAATTAATAAAAGAAACATTATCAGACCTAAATAACATAATAAAATTAATACAAAACAACGGTTTTTCTAATGTAATAATAAATATAAAAGCAAACTATGATGAATATGGATATAAAAAAATAAAATATTTAGAAAAACAAAAAAATGTAATAATAGTATAGGAGGGATAATTAAAAACATAAATGAAATAATATATGAATATACACCATATGTAAAATCATTATCAAAAAAATTTGGATTTTATCAAAATAAAGAAGACCTATACCAAGCTGGATACATGGGATTAATAATGGCATATAAAAATTTTGATCCAAAATACAATGTAAAATTTTCAACCTATGCATATTCATATATATTAGGAGAAATGAAAAAAATAGTAAATGACAATAATTTAAAATATAGTAAAGAATTACTTTCATTAAAATTTAAAATAGAAAAAGCAAGTATTTTGCTCACTCAAAAATTAATGCATAAACCTTCAACAAAAGAAATAATAGAATACTTAAACATAAATCAAAAAGAATATGAAGAAGTAATGCAAATAAATAATACAATCAGTTTAGATTCTATTGTTGGAGATAATCTAGAATTATATGAAGTAATAAGTGATAAAAAAATAGATTATGCAACATTAATAGCACTCAAAGAAGAATTAAAAAAATTAAGTAAAGAAGAAATAAATTTAATACAAAGTAGATATATTTATGGATTACCACAAAAAGAAGTAGCACAAAATTTAAATACAAATCAAGTAGATATATCAAGAAAAGAGAAAAAAATATTACAAAAATTAAAAATAAAACTAAAATCCTAGAAATAACTAGGATTTTTGTATGAAAAAAAATAAAAATATCATAATACTATTAGGAGGAAAAATGAAAAACAAAAAATATCAAGAAATAGTTGATAGATATAAAATAAAAGAAAATAGACTAAAAAATAGTATAATGGCATTCTTAATAGGTGGAATAATGGGAATGTTAGGAAACCTTCTAATAGATATTTATACATTCTTATTTAATATACCAAATAAAATAGCATCTACTTATATGACAATAACACTAATATTTATAGGATGTTTATTAACATGCCTTGGTATATTTGATAAAATGGTAAATATAGCAAGATGTGGTTTATTAATACCAATAACAGGATTTGCTCATTCTCTACAAAGTACAGCTCTAGAATATAAAAAAGAAGGATTAGTCACAGGTATTGGAACTAATATATTTAAACTAGCAGGAACTGTTATACTATATGGAATAGTATCAGCATATGTATTTGGACTTATAAGAGCATTATTCGGAGGTTAAAATGACACAAAAATATGAAAATGTATATTTAGATGAAACAAGTATAATAACTGGACCATATGAAAAAAAAGGACCTTTAGGTAATTTTTATGATTATAGTTATGATGATTTATATTTTAAAGAAAAAACATGGGAACAAGCAGAAATACATTTACTTAAAAAAAGTATAGATATTTTATTATCTAAAAAAAAGATAAAAAAAGAAAAAATTGATTTATTTATATCAGGAGATCTACTTAATCAATTAATATCTTCAAATAAAGTGGCTTCTATTTATAAAATACCTTATTTAGGTATATATAGTGCATGTGCATCTGGAATAGAAGGATTAATAATAGCATCAAATATGATAGAAAGAGGACTTAATAATATTATTTGTAGTGTTTCTTCACATAATTGTACAGCAGAAAAACAATTCAGAAATCCAGTAGAATATGGTGGACCAAAACCAAAAAGTTCTACATTTACAGTAACTGTTGGAGCAAGTAGTATTATAAGTTCTAGTAAAACAAATATTAAAATAGATTCTTCTACTATAGGTATTGTATCTGATATGGATCAAAAAGATGTTTATAATATGGGTGCTGTAATGGCAAGTGCTGCTGGTGATACAATCTTTAAACATTTAAGTGATACTAATAGATCTATTGATTATTATGATATGGTTTTTACAGGAGATCTTGGTTTTATTGGTAAAAAAATATTAAAGGATTATATGAAAGAATTATATAATATTGATTTAATAAAGTATGATGATACAGCTTGTATGATTTATGATTTAAATAAACAAAATGTAAATTCTGGTGGTAGTGGTCCTGGTTGTATAATGGCTGTTTTATATGGTTATATTATAAAAAAAATGAAACAAAAAAAATGGAAAAAAGTTTTAGTTGTTGGTACTGGTTCTTTACATAGTCCAACTTTAGTTAATCAGAAGTTATCAATTCCTTCAATAGCACATGCTATTAGTTTGGAGGTTATAAAATGATTTATTTATATTCATTTTTATTCTGTGGTTTTATATGTTTAATTGGTCAAATTATATTGGATAATACAAAATTAACTCCTGGTCATATTACTTCTTTATTTGTTGTTATTGGTGCTTTATTAGATACTTTTGATATTTATGATAAAATTATTTTATATGTAGGTGGTGGTGCTTGTGTACCTATTACTAGTTTTGGTCATTTACTTGTTCATTCTGCTTTATTGGGTTTTAAAGAAAATGGTTTTATGGGTTTATTTATGGGTATGCTTCAACTAGCACAATCTGGTATTGTTTCTGCTGTTGTTATTTCTTTTGTTTTTTCTTTATTTTTTAGGCCTACTGATTAGAAAGTAATAAAACTTTCTTTTTTTTATTGTATTTTAATTATAAATATTGTAAAATTATTATAAGGTAAACATTTAAGATAATTTATTTAAGGAGTATTTATGAAAAATAAAAAGATTTATATTTTGATAGTTTTAGTAGTTATTTGTATGATAGGTTTAATAGTGGGAAGTGTTGCTTATTATCAAAAAATAGTAACTGGTTCTTTAACTACTAATACTGGTAAAGCTATATTTGTTTTAAAGGATTCAGATGGTACGGTATGGAGTAATAAGGTTATTGAACTTGGGGAAGTAAATCCTGGTGATAGTGGTTCTTTTGATGTTATTATGGATGCAAGTGGTTCTGATGTTGATATGTATGCAACATTAGAGCTTGAGAGAAATAATTTACCTACTAATTTAAAGTTTTATACAAATCCAGATCATAAAAGTCAATTAAATAAAAAATATACTTTTTTAGAAAAATCAGGTGAATCTGTTTCATCATTTACTTTATATTGGTACTGGGATCCTTATGTTGATGATCTAGAAGATAGTAAATATATTAATAAGAGTTTTAATGTTACCGTTAAGGTAAATGCGATTCAAATAAGTGAGTATGCAACAATGAAGAATGGATTTGGTGGTTGGTCAAGCGAGGAAGGTGGTACAGAATTTTGGAATAAAAACTATAGAATTTATATAAAAAACATCGAGTTTAGTAAAGATTTAAGTAATTTACCAAGTACTTGTACTGAAGAAAATTTATGTTGGGATATATCTGAAAGTTCAACTCAAAAAAATAAAGTTTATGGTTATTTAGTAGATAATGGATTAAAAGATGAAACTGATAATACCAAACCTTTATATGATTTATATATAGTAAGTGAAGCACCGATATTTGCACCTTCCAATTGTGAAGGAATATTTGGATTTTATAAATATGAAAATGCTGAGTACACATCCAACTTGACTCAAATTAACTTTAACGATAATTTTAATACATCAAAGGTTACAAATATGCAAGAAATGTTTATGCATTGCATAAAGTTGATTAATTTAGATGTATCTAAATTTAATACAACAAATGTCAATTCTATGGGAGGAATCTTTGTTGGCTGTTATTCATTAACAAATGTCAATTTAACAAATTTTAATACAACGAATGTAACAAATATGTGGAATTTTTTTGCAAATTGTTATAAACTTGAAACTGTTGATTTGAGTAGTTTTGATACAGCAAATGTAACTAATATGGGAGCTATGTTTTATGGGTGTAAAGCACTGTCGAATATTGATATAAGTAATTTTAATACATCCAAAGTTTCAAGAATGTTTAGTATGTTTTTAGGATGTACATCTTTAATAAGTTTGAATTTAAGTAATTTAAACACCTCAAATGTAGCCAATATGAGTGATATGTTTCAACAGTGTACATCTTTAAAAGATCTAGATTTAAGTAATTTTAATACAGCAAAAGTAACTGATATAGGTAGTATGTTTTATGGTTGTTCATCATTAATAAATATAGATTTAAGTAATTTTAATACAACAAATGTAACAAATATGTCTCATATGTTTTGGGAATGTTCATCCTTAACAAGTTTAGATTTAAGTAATTTTAATACAACAAATGTAACAAGTATGGAAGGTATGTTTTATGATTGTTCATCCTTAACAAGTTTAGATTTAAGTGGTTTTAATACAGCGAAAGTAACAGATATGAGTATTATGTTTTGTCGCTGTTCATCATTAACAAGTTTGAACTTAAGTAATTTTAATACAGCAAATGTAACAAATATGTATTTAATGTTTGGTGGATGTTCACTATTAAGAAGTTTAAATTTAAGTGGTTTTAATACAGCAAATGTAACAAATATGAACAATATGTTTAATTCTTGCCCATCCTTAACAACAACAATCAATATAATGAATGCTAATGTTAGTGATTATTCTTATATGTTTGGGGGTGCTGCAACTAAATCAGGCTCTCAAATAACAGTTAATTATATCGCTGATGCTTCAACTCTAGTTGATAATATGA
The DNA here is from genome assembly GCA_934130215.1 of uncultured Bacilli bacterium. Taxonomy (GTDB): domain Bacteria; phylum Bacillota_I; class Bacilli_A; order RF39; family UBA660; genus CAG-884. The sequence goes on along the minus strand of CAKOXR010000006.1, from coordinate 980 downwards.
TTGCAACAAAATCAGAAAATAGTAATGTGGTTAAAGGTGTTCAAATATAAATATAAAACAACTTATTTTATAAATAATAAATAAATCTAAAATTAAAATATCAAAAAAGGTAATGAATAACAAAAAAATATAATAACAAATTATTTAAAATAATTATATATTTTTAAATAGAACATATAGTTATTATATTTTCTAATGATTTATATAAAAAGGAGAAATAATGTGAAATTGAGTAAAAAAATATTTATAAGTTTAATATTTATAATGGGCTTAATCAGTTTATTAATAGGTAGTGTTGCTTATTATAGAATAGTAGTAAACGGAAGTATTACAGGTAGTACTGGTAATGCTGTCTTTGTGTTAAGAGATACAGAAGCAGGAGAATCATGGAATAATAAGGTAATTAGTTTAGGTCAAATAAATCCAGGAGATAGTGGATCATTTGATGTAGTGATGGATGCAAGTGGAAGTACTGTTGATATGTATGCAACACTAAATATAGACAGAGGTAGTGGAGATACAGAGTTACCTACAAATTTAAAGTTTTATACAACATCAGATCATAAATCAGAATTACATAAATATTATTCATTTTTAGAGAAAAGTGGAACAAATAAAGAAACATTAACTATATATTGGTATTGGAATCCTTATATAAATGATGAGGAAGATAATACGTATGTGAATAAAACTCTTACTGCCAATATAACTGTAAATGCAGTTCAGATAAGTGAATATGCAACTATGAAGAATGGATATAGTGTTAAAACCGAATTTTGGAATAATAATTATACCTCTTATATAAGAACAATTAACTTTGGTAATGATTTAAGTAATTTACCTAGTAGTTGTACTGAAGATAATTTATGTTGGGATATATCTGAAAGTCAAACTCAAAATAAAAAAGTATATGGTTATTTAGTTGATACCGGTTTAAAAGATAGTACTGATAACACAAAACCATTATATAATTTATATAT
>CAKOXR010000005.1 GCA_934130215.1 uncultured Bacilli bacterium | reverse complement strand
TTAAGATTGCTTTGTTAATTACATTTGAAAATCTTTGCCATAATGTATATCCAAGCACTCCCATTAACTCACGAGCCCGCCAATATTCATTACCAAATTCATCTACATGTTTAATATCTTCAAACACTTTTTCTGTATATTCATTTATTTCATTCATTTTTATCATTTTCCTTTCTATGGACTACATGTCTCAATTTGTAATTTATCTTTTTTAATTTTAAACATAATACTTCCATCATTATCTGTTCTATATATTTTTGAATTTCCTAAATTATTTAATACTTCCCTATTTGGATGCCCATATCTATTGTTCTTACCAACACTAATTATCGAATATTTAGGATTTATTTCATTAATAAAATCTTTACCACTACTTGTTTTACTTCCATGATGTCCAACTTTTAATACATCAATATTTGATATATTATATTTATTCAATATATCCTTCTCTTTATCTACTCCTGCATCACCCATAAACATAAATTTATAACCATTTAGTTCAGTATAAATAACATTACTATTATCATTTTCATTATCATATTCTTTTGTTTGTAAGAAATATAATTTATTATCTATATTCAATTTTTTAATACACGAGTAATACTTTATTTTCTTTTTATTAAGTACTTTAATTAATTTTTTTTCTAGGTCATTAAACTCTCCGCAATTAAGAATTACTTTCTCTACATTAAAATTATTAACTAAGTTAATGGCTTCTCCCATATGATCATAGTCACCATGTGTAAGAATCAAATAATCAAGTTTTTTTATTCCCCTCTTTTTAATAAAAGGAATCGTTACATTTTGAGCAAGTGAATAATTTGTCTTTTTCCAATCTTCAGTATAACTACCACCGGTATCAACTAAAATATTTCCTTTGTTATTCGGAAACTCTACTAAAATAGAATCCCCTTGTCCAACATCAAGCATCGTTATAGTAGGGTTCATAGTATGAATATTAAAATGAATAAAAAATAAAACAAAATATATAAACAAATACCCATATTTACCACTTTTCATCTTATATAAAACAAATATACCTATAAAAACATAGATTATAATAAAAATACCTATATCACCCAAAATAATATTTATTGATAATTTATCAAAAAACAAACTCATATTTTCCATTATCTTAGTAAAAAATATATATACTTTACTATATCCGAACAATAAACTAACAAATGATAAAGGAAAAACTAAATATGAAACAAAAGGAACAAATATAAGATTTAAAAAAACTGACAAAAGATTAATTGAATTATAATTATAAATTATAACCGGCATACTTGCTATAAATGCTATTAAACTAGTCATCAATAACTTTTGAAAATAATTTCCTTTTATTAAATCATTAAAAAGTAAAATATAAAATGAAACAATAAAACTAAGAAGAAAACCTATATTATAAACATAATAAGGATTAATACTTATAAGTAAAACAAATATAAAAATAAGTACTTTATATGATTTCATTTTTTTAAATAAAAGTAAAATAATAAACATTAAACCAGCTCTTATACTAGAAGGAGTAAAATTAACTAAAAACAAATAAAAAAAAAGCAAAACAAAAACAAATAAAATATTAAATTTTGTTCTTTTAATTTTTTCTAACAACTTATAAATAGTACTAAAAAGAAGGGTTATATGCATTCCTGAAATAGCAAGTAAATGACTTATCCCATTACTTTGATAGGTACTTTTAATCGAACTATCTATAAAAGAAGTATCACCTAATATAAAAGCATAAAAGTATGGAGAATTTAATTTATCAATTCTATCAATTAAACTATTTTTTATTTTATAATAAATATTTATATTATCTTTAATACTTATTTTTTTTACTGTAAAAATATAATAAATTTTCTTACTAAGTAAATATTTTTTATAATTAAACAAATACTTATTAGTATTATGACTAGGTTCTTTCATTGTTCCCTCTAAATTAACAATCTGACCAAGTCTTATTTTTTTCATATATTCTTCTTTTTCTTCAATCTTATTAAAATATAAATTACATATTATTCTCTCTTTCCCCTTTACTTCCATTTCTAATTTATTACCATTAAACTTATATTTGTCAATAACTCCAACTATATTTTTTTCATCTAAACTATATTTACTCCTAGGATTTAAATTATAAAGAAAAAGAATAAAAAAGCTAAATATTAATATAATCCTTAATCTTTTCATATAAAGCATTCCCTATTCCTTTTACATTCTTAATATCATCAATTTTCTTAAATAACCCATTTTTAGTTCTATACTCAATTATCGCATTCGCTTTAGCATCACCAATACTTGGTAAACTCATTAATTCTTCTTTTGAAGCATTATTTATTGAAATCTTAGAACTTTCCCATAGTTCATTAGTTATATATTCATCAGTTAATTTATCATTTACAATTTCATTAACTTTATAATTTAAACTCTCCAATTTTTCATCTTTATACATAACAATAACATCACCATCATTAAGTACTTTAGTCATATTTATTGTATATGTATCAACATCTTCCTTAACACCTCCTGCTATGTCAATTAATTCTTTTATAGTACTTCCCTTTTTTAAAACATAAACATCGGGATTTAATACTTCACCCTTAATCTCTACATTTATAGTTTTTGGATAAGTAATATAACATATAATTCCAATCAAAAATAAACACATCATTGATAAAATACCTATAATTATTTTCTTCATTTTTTCGCCTCCATATATACTATACAATTTTTTTTCAAAAAAACCTTTTTGTGTTATAATATTTCTGGTGATTTTTATGAATTTATATAAAAATTCTGATAGTAATAAAAGATATTATACTTTAGATTATTATTATAGGAAAAAATTTAATTGTCGAATTGCTAAAATATGTATTGATGCTCCTTTTACATGCCCAAATATTGATGGTACTAAAGGATATGGTGGTTGTATTTATTGTGTAATGGAAAATAATAATTTAAATATTAATGAACAAATTGAAAATCAAAAAAAAATAATTCAAAACAAATGGCCTAATTCAAAATATATTGTTTATTTACAAAGTCATTCTAATACATATGGTACCGTTAAGAAATTAAAATCAATATATGAACCTTTATTAAAATTAGATAATGTAATTGGTTTAAGTATTGGAACAAGAGTTGATTGTATAACTAATGAATGTTTAGATTACCTAGAAGATTTATCAAAAAGAACTTATTTAACTATTGAATTGGGACTCCAAACAATTCACGAAAAAACATCTAAATTAATTAATAGATGTCATACTCTAGAAGAATTTGAAAAAATGGTTAAAGAATTAAAAAAAAGAAATATTAATGTTGTTGTTCATATTATTGATGGATTACCATTTGAAACTAAAGAAATGATGATTGAAACAATTAAATATTTAAACAAATTACATATTGATGGCATAAAAATTCATATGCTATTTATAGATAAAAATGCTCCTATTAAAAATCTAAAATTTAAAATGCTTTCTAAAGAAGAATATATAGATATTGTATGCGATCAAATTGAGGAATTAGATCCTAATATAGTAATTCATAGATTAACAGGCGATGGAAACAAAGATACCTTAATCGAACCATTATGGTCATTAAAAAAAGTTTCTGTTTTAAATGATATTGATAAATGTTTACAAAAAAGAAATACCTTCCAAGGTTTTAATGGTTCAATTCAAAATAAAGTAAATCAATTAATAATAAATAATATTAAAAATAATGATTTAGTAATAGATACTGGAATTGAAAATGGAAAAATTGCAAGTTTTATTTTACCTTTAATACCAAATGGTCATTTATATGGATGTGATATTAAAGAAGAAAATATTAATAATACCAAAAAATTATTAAAACAATCTAATTATACTTTATTTAATAAATCTTATAAATATATGTTAAAAAGTTTAAATTTAAATAATAAAATTAGTTTAATTATTTTTAATTATAAAAATTTTGATAAAAGTTATTTTGTTCAAATTTTAACTAAAAGTATTGAATTATTAAATAATAAAGGAATTCTTTTAATTATTATTTCTAAAGAATATTTAAGTGAATTAAATGAATTTTTAAAAAATAAAAATTATAATATTTATAAGGTAAATCAAAATGATCCCTATTTAATTGAAGTAAAAAAATAAAGAAACTATTTAGTTTCTTTTTTAGATATTCCATAATGTTCTCTAACTTTTTTCTCGATTTCATTTTTTAATTTAATATTTTTCTTTAATAATTCTTTTACAACTTCTTTTCCTTGACCTAATTTTTCTCCATTATAAGAATACCATGATCCACTTTTTTCAATAATATGGACTTCACTTGCTAAATCAATTATTTCTCCTTCTCTAGATACACCTTCTCCATATATTATATCTACAATACAACTTTTAAAAGGTGGTGCCATTTTGTTTTTAACAACCTTAATACCCGTTTTATTTCCAATAGAATCAGAACCATTTTTTATTTGTTCTTGTCTTCTTATATCTAATCGAATTGATGAATAAAATTTTAATGCTCTTCCTCCTGTTGTTGTTTCTGGATTTCCAAACATTACTCCAAGTTTATCTCTTAATTGGTTTATAAAAATTGCAACTGTATTAGTTTTATTAATAACTCCACTTAATTTTCTTAATGCTTGACTCATTAATCTTGCTTGTAAAGCCATATGAGCATCTCCCATTTCACCCTCTAATTCAGCTTGTGGTACTAAAGCAGCAACAGAATCTATTACAATAATACTAATTGCTCCGCTTTTAATTAAAGCTTCCGCTATTTCAAGTGCTTGTTCTCCATTATCTGGTTGTGATAATATCAATTCATCAATATTAACCCCTATTGCTTTAGCATATTTTGGATCAAGAGCATTTTCGGCATCAATAAAAGCTGCTCTGCCTCCTTGTTTTTGAGCTTCAGCAATAGCATGTAGTGCAAATGTTGTTTTTCCACTTGATTCTGGTCCAAATATTTCTATTATTCTTCCTTTTGGATATCCACCTATTCCTAAAGCAACATCTAATGCAATTGAGCCACTTGATATAACTTCTATATCTAAATGTTTATTATCACTCATTTTCATAACACATCCTCGACCAAATTGTTTTTCAATTTCAGCTAATATTTCATCAATAGTTTTATCATTAGTTGTTTTCATAAATCCTCCAATTCTTCAATATTATAATCAAGCATATTCCCTTACATATATACTATACCATATTATAATAAAAAAACCTTTAAAAAAAGAAAATATCTAATATTTTCTTAAATTTTCCATAAATTTTCTATGTTCTTCATCTAATTGTTTTCTTGCTTCGGATTCTTTTTCTTTTTGTGCTAGTAAATTTTTTTGGGAATCTTTTTGAACTTTATACATTTCTTCTTTTAATTTAATTAATTTATTATTTAAATCTGTTTTCTTAATTTTTGTGTCTTCTTTTTTTGCATCTTCTTTAATTTTTTGCATCATTTTATAAAATTCAACATTATTTTGATAACTCTTTTGTTGCATTACTATCACCTCCTAGTACTTTCTTAACTGGTCCATAAGTTAATCTATATCCATCTATTATTCCATATTTATTTAATAATTCAATGTGTTTTTTTGTAGGATATCCTTTATGTTTTGCAAATTCATAATGAGGATATTTTTTATCTATTTCATACATTAATCTATCTCTTGTTACTTTTGCAATAATAGAAGCAGATGCGATTGATGCACTTTTAGAATCTCCTTTTATTATATCCATATATGGTATATCTAAATCAGGTAACTTCATAGCATCTGTTAAAACATATTCTAAATTTACTTGTTTTTTAACTTTTAAAATAGCTTCCATCATTGCTTTTCTACTTGCTTCATATATATTTATTTGATCAATTATTTCATTAGATATAATACTAATTCCAACAATTGAATTTTCCATAATATAATTATAATATTCTTCTCTTTTCTTTTCACTTAATTTTTTTGAATCATTAATTCCTTTTATATCAAAATTTTCTTTTAAAACAACACATGCAGCAACAACAGGACCAAATAAAGGTCCTCTTCCTGCTTCATCAGTTCCCCCAATTATTTTATATCCTTTATTTCTTAATTCATTTTCGTACTTGAGTAAATCTTCCATATATTTTCCTTAATATTATACCTACAATTGGATAAATTATGATTATTAAAATAATTAATATAATAAAAGCAAGTAACATTTGTAAAACTACTTTATCAGTTATTAATAATATTAGTTCTAGAGTTAATGATATTATGAATGCATTTATAACACCAACTATTCTAGCTAGTTTTTTGGCACTTATTTTATTTATATCAACTTTCATAATTTTGTTTAATATAATTGCTTCTGTACTTTTATATATATTATTTAATTTATTTTTTCTATGTATAATTAGTATAGCATACATTAAATATATTATTATAAATGTAATTCCTGGATATATTAAATTTTTCATTTTTACCTCTTAATCTACTCTTAATGATTCTACTGGATCTTTATGACTTGCCATTATAGCAGGAATATATCCTCCAATAATTGTTAAAATCAAACTTATTATAATTAATATTATAGCATGTAATGGATTCAAAATAGCAACATTTTTTAAATTTGTAATATTTTCAAGTATGATATTTGCTGGAAATAATAAAAGTCGTGCTATTATAATTCCAATTAATCCCGAACATAGTCCTATTATAAATGTTTCTGCATTGAAAACTCTTGTAATATCTTTTTTTCTTGCTCCTAAGCTTCTTAATATACCTATTTCTTTTGTTCTTTCAAGTACTGATATATAGGTTATTATTCCAATCATAATAGATGATACTACTAAAGAAATAGCACTAAAAGCAATTAAAACATATGTAATTGCATCCATAATATTTTGTGATAAATCAACAAATATTTTAGCATAATCTTTATATATTATTTTATTTTCATCAGTTTTATTATCATTATATTTATCTAAAAATTCACTTATTTCATTTTTAGCATTAAAATCTTTAGGATATATATTTATAACATATGGTATTTTATTACCTCCTAAATAACTCATTGCTTCACTTTCTCCAGAAATCATACTTTCTTTAGTAAATTTTTCTCCAGATAATACAAAATAATCTTTTCCTTTTTGATCTTTAACAATATCGGAATTTTTATTTTTTTCATATATTAGTTCTCCTAATTCATCTTTAAAAACAATTCCTGGCATAAACATTCCTGTTTTTACATCTTTTTTTAATCTTACAATTCCAGATATTTTTAATTTAATATTATTATCTTTATCATATAATTCATCATAATTATTTTTCATCATATAAATTATTTTATTTCCAACTTTTATTTTATTATATAAATTATCATTTATTACATATACCAATTCTTTATTTAATACATCTTCAAATGAAAATTTATCATTTTCAAGATCGAATCCTAAATTATCTAAAACTTTTTCACTTACTTCATTATCAGAATTAACAACTAATAAAACATCTGTTGATTCACTTGGATATTTTCCATATAATAAGTCATAATTATTAGTTAAATAATTATTTTCATTATCAAAAGATTTTGGTATTGTCATTACACTATTAAGTGTTGTTCCAAAATTAATCATTTTTGTTGTTTTGTTTTTAACTAATAAATTAATTCCAATTACTGATAATCTTGTATAAGATATTCCATCCATTAAATTTTTATCAATTTTATCTAAATAATTTAAATAATCTTCATCAATATTATTTAAATGTGTTAATTTTTCTAAATCGATTTTTTGTTTATAAATATATTTTTCACTACTATATTTACCATCTTTATTTGTAAATAAACTCATAGCTCCTTCTGCATTATCCATTGTACCTTTTGATATAGTTATTGGATAATTAGTTAATGTATCATTCTCAAATTTTTCAATTTGTTTATCAAAACCATTTGAAAGCGATAATATCAAAGCAATTCCAATTATTCCTATACTTGATGCAAATGCTGTTAATAAAGTTCTTCCTTTTTTTGTTATAATATTTCTTAATGATAAATTAAGTGCTGTTAAAAAAGACATTGATGTTTTTTTTAGTTTATAAGTATTATTTTTATCAATTTTATCAATTGGATTAGAATCCTCTATTATAATACCATCACTTAATTTAATTATTCTACTAGAATATTCATTTGCAATTTCTTCATTATGAGTAACCATTATAACTAATTTATCTTTAGATATTTTTTTTATTAAATCCATTATTGATTTACTAGTTTTAGAATCTAAAGCACCGGTTGGTTCATCAGCTAGTATAATATCAGGATCATTAGCAAGAGCTCTTGCAATTGCAACTCTTTGCATTTGTCCACCTGATAATTGATTTGGTTTTTTATAAATATGATCTTCTAAACCAACTTTTTTTAATACAGCAATTGCTCTTTCTTTTCTAGTTTTTTTACTTTTTCCACTTAATGTCATACCCATTTCTACATTATCTAATATAGATATATGACTAATTAAGTTATAACTTTGAAATATAAATCCGATTGAATTATTACGATAGGCATCCCAATCTTTATCTTTAAAGTTTTTAGTTGATTTACCATCAATTATAATATCTCCAGAATCATATCTATCTAATCCACCGATTAAATTTAAAAGAGTTGTTTTACCACTACCAGATTGACCTAATATAGATACAAATTCATTTTCTCTAAATTTAATACTAACATCTTTTAAAACCTTTTGTTTATAATCTCCAACATTATAACTTTTATTAATATTTTTAATTTCTAACATTCTTATCCCTCTTAACAAGATTATAACATTTTAATAAAATTATGACAATAATATTGACTAAATTAAAAATAATATTTATACTTTAAAATAGGAGGAAAAATATGAGAAATGTTGGTACTGTTGTAAGAGGTATTAGAACACCTGTTATAAAAGAAAACGATAATTTAGAGGATATTGTAATAGATTCTTTAATGAGAGCTAAAAAAAGTGAAAACTTTGAATTTAAGGATAAAGATATAGTTGCAATTACAGAAGCAGTTGTTGGAATTACAGAAGGTAATTATGCAACTGTTGATGATATTGCAACTGATATTAAAAATAAATTTCCATCTTTAGAACTTGCCTTAGTTTTTCCATCTCCTTTTAGTAGAAATCGTTTTGGGATTTTACTTAAAGGTATTGCACGAGCAATGGATAAAATAACAATATGTATGTCATATCCTAAAGATGAAGAAGGAAATTCTTTATTTGATGAAAACCTACTAGAAAAATATAATATTAATCCTTTTAGTGATTTATTAAATGAAAATGATTATATTAAATATTTTGGGGATGAAGTTCATATATTTACTGGTATTAATTATGTAAACTATTATAGAGAATTAGTAACAAATGAAAATTGTAAAGTTCAATTTGTTTTTACAAATAATCCAAAAGATGCTTTAAAATATTCAAAAAACTGTTTAGTTGCAAATATTCATGAAAGATTTAAAACAAAGAAAATATTAAAAGAAATGGGTGCTAATATTGTATATGGAACTGATGAAATTTTAACATCTTCTATTAATGGTTCTGGTTATAATTCTAAATATGGATTACTAGGTTCAAATAAATCAACCGAAGAAAGAGTAAAACTATTTCCTGAACATGGTGATATTTTAGTAAATAATATTCAAAAAAAATTAAAAGAATTAACAAAAAAAAATATCGAAGTAATGGTATATGGGGATGGTGCTTTTAAAGATCCTATTGGTGGTATTTGGGAACTTGCTGATCCTGTTGTATCTCCTGCTTATACTGAAGGTTTAGAAGGTACACCAAATGAATTAAAATTAAAATTTTTATCAGATAATAAATTTGCAAATTTAAAAGGTGAAGATCTAAATGAAGCAATAAAAAAAGAAATAAAAAATAAATCAACTAATTTAAAAGGTCAAATGGCAACTCAAGGTACAACTCCAAGAAGAATAGTTGATTTAATTGGTTCACTATGTGATTTAACATCTGGTTCAGGTGATAAAGGAACACCTGTTGTTTATATTCAAGGTTATTTTGATAATTATTCAAACGAATAAAAAAATAGTTCATTTTGAACTATTTTATTTTTTTACATTGTTCTCCTAATGCTGTACATATTTCATTTATATCATGTATATCTTCAGATAAATACATTAATTGATCATCTGTTGCAATTGTTTTTCCATCTACAGGATGCATTGATCCTATATGAGCAAAGAAATTACCACCACTACTTAAATTAATACCTACTAATGCTCCAACTGATGCTTGATCTAATCCATAATAAGGTATATTTTCAGTCTTTTGCTTTTTATAATTTGCAAATAAAGTATAGTATAAATTTTCATTTTTCTTTCCAGAATTAATATAATCTGTTAAATTATTATCAAATAAATCAGCTATTTGTTTATCATTTTCATTAATAAGCAAATTGGAAATATTAATAATTTCATTATACTCAATTTTTTTATTTTGTTCTAATCCTTTAATATATACATTATCATTATAAGTTGCAATAATACTTAATAAACTAAATTCATAATTTAATAAAGTATCAATATCTTCAGAAATTAATCCGTTTTCAATTAATCTTTGTTTAGTTTCTTCACTTATATAAGCAACATTTTGTACATATACTGGACCATATAATTCTTCAAGACTAATATCTAAGTTAAAACTTTTTAAATATTCTTGAATATTATAAGTTAAAACACAAAATTCTTCATAACTTAAATCATTTTTAGTATTTTCTATATTAACAAATTCTTTTACTTCAATATTTTCTTCATTAATTTCTTCTTTAGTATCTTCTAATACAGTATTTTCTTCATTAATTTCTTCTTTAGTATCTTCTAATACAACTGGTACAACTTCAATAGATTGTTTATTTGCTAAATCAGATTTTAAAGCTACCTCAACATTACCAATATCATGTATATGTTCTGATAAAATATTTAAATCTTGTTCACTTGCAACAATTGATTTACCAAGTTCATGCATATCAGATATCAAAGCATAAAAACATGCACCACTTGTTAAATTAATTATTTTTTCAAACCCTATTGAAGCTTGTTCCATTTTATAATTAGTGCTTGTTGGTATTTTTACAAATCCATTATATAAATCTGTATAAATATCACAACTTATTTTACCATCATCTATAAAATCTGCAAGTCTTTCATTAAATGTATTTGCAATATATTTATCTCTATCATTTATTGATAGATTAGAAACATTAATAATAGAATTTCTATCAACATTAGTTTTATTATTTAATGCATTAATATAAATATTATCATTATATGTAGATATAATTGAACACATAGATAAAGCATTAGTTATTAAAACATTATAATCTTTAGAAATAAAACCATTACTAATTAATTTTATTTTAACATCTTCTTTTATATATGCATAATTAGCAACATATACAATATCATACATATCAGAAAGAGAAATATCTAATCCAAATGATTTTAGATATTCAAGATTTTCATAACAAAGAACACAAAATTCTTCGTAAGATAATTGTTTTTGAACATTCGCTTCACATAAAGCAACAATTTCTTCTGTTGTTAATTTTTTATTTTCTGCAGAAGCTACTTTAGGTGCTCCAACAAGTGTAATACCACCAGCTAGTAACAATGATATTATTCTATTTTTATTAACATTCTTCATATAAATCCCCCCTTATTAAGAACATTTTTTTCTAGTTTTTCCAGTTAACTTATATCCATCATCAATTAATTTTTTATCTTCTTTAGAAGTACTCCATTTATAAGAAATACTTTCTTTAACATATTTTCTAGATGAATATCTATAATAAGTTACTTGTTTCAAAGTATATTTAGTGCTTTCAGGAGATTCTTTTGTAATTACACATTTATTGTCTTTTAATACCCCTTCTTTACAACTATATGTAATTTGAACATCTTTTTTATCTTCAGTTTTTTCTGTTATAATACATTTATCACCAGATAAAGTTCCTTCGCTACATTTGTAACTAACATTAGGTGCTACCATATCAGTAGATGATTCATTTATAACACAAACATTACCATTAATAACACCTTTAGAACATGAATAATGTTCTATTTTATTGATATAATTATCAATTATACAACTAGAACCTGATAATCTACCATTATCACAACTATATGAATAATTTTTACTTGGTTTAGTTGTATATGTACAAGTTTCTTTTTGAACTACTTTACATCCATTTTTACAATCTCTTTCATAAGTAATTGAACAATTAGATCCACCAGATGAACCTATTCTCTTAATTGTTTTTTGACAAGTTCCAGATGAATAAGAATAACCACTTGGGCAACCATAACTAGTACTTCTTCTTGCGGCAACTATATCTTGTTTATAACAACTATAACCATTATCAATGTAACCACTTGGACAACTATAACTTACTTTAGCAGGTATAGTTTTTGTTGATTCTGTATTTTTTTCACACATACTACCATTAAAATAGTATCCATTATTACAAGAATAATTTACTTCTGCATTCTTACTAACAGTTGTAGAACCTGTTTTATAACAAGTATTTCCATCTAATGTGTAACCATTAGGACATGTTTTATTAACGGTTGCATCAACAACTATTTCTGATGTACTAGTTTTAACACAAGCTGTTTTATCATTGTTTAATTTATATCCATTTGGACATATCTTAGATGTAACAACTTTTTTATCAACTTTTAAAGTATCACTTGCTGTTTTTTTATTTGTTGACCAACTACTCCAGTTACTCCAGTTAGTCCAATAACCATTGATTTTTTTAGAATATTCATATTCTAATTTACATTTTTGAGTACTACAATTATTTTCACAGAATGGATTACATCCAACATTTCTAATAATATAATCACTTGTTTTACCACAAGTTAACTCTACTTTTATAGCATATCCATTTAAAGTTTTGGTAATTGTAGCTTTAGATGATTCATCACATTTGTTACCCTTTTTATCTTTTGGCATAACAATAATATGTTTTTCAACTAATTCTCCAAGTGTAACTTCTACACTTTGGTCATCTTCTGGTAAATTAACATCATAACCAAAATATGATTTAGCTCCTTCCATCATATTGTTAATGTTATCAACAAATGTTTGATCAGTAATTACTGATTCTTTTTCTTCAATATAAGATCCATTATTAAAATAATTTTGTTTTAACCAATCTTTAGTTGGAAATAACCAAATTAATAATATTACAAATAAAATGATAAATATTAATTGAACTAAAAAATCAATAACTGTATTTTTTCTTTGTTCATTCATATATAATCCCCCTCACAATACGACCATATTTTAACACATAATTCTTATTTTTGTCAAATTAATTAAAGCATTTTTTATCTAATTGAACAACTGTACATCCATCATTTAAATACCATATTTTATAATCTTTAACATATTTGTTTTTTTCTATTGTTTTTTGACAAGCGGCTTTTATAATTCCACTACCCTTTCCATGAATTATAACAATAAATTCATTTTGCATTTTTAAATTATCTTTTATAAATTGGTTTATTTCAATAATTGCAAAATCTCTTGTAAATCCATGTAGATCTAAAGTTGGTAAATTATCTATAAAAACTATATTATTAATATTCATTTTTATACCTTTCTAAATAATTTATTTAAATTTTTTTAATATTTTTGCAAATCCATATTTAAAAGATTTAATAATTCCATTAGTTTTTAATCCTTTTATTGTTTGATTAAAACTTTCTTTTTTATTTAAATTATATAAATACTCTAATATATCTTTTTTTGTTTTATTTATTTTTGATAATGAAGATGGTAAATTATCTAAATTAATATTATATTCGATTTTTTTCCCATTTATTTTATATAAATCATCAAAATTATACATCATCATAAATTTATCATAAGAAGCACCTACTATATTATTTACTTTATGAGGATTTTCTGCAACGGTCATTCTAGTATCACCTGTATATGATAGTTTACAAATAGTTAAAAATAAATTTGAAACTGTTTTTTCATCTAAACATAAAAGACCAATTTTACAGGCATTTCTTCTATTTTTTATAATTAAATCATCTATAACATTATTACTTTTAATAACTAAAATTGGTTTTTGTAATCTACCTGCAACATAAAAACTATCCCATGTTTCTAAATTTTTTACAAAATCGCAATATTCAATAACTCCATATTTAAATAAATGATTTTTATATTTAATATTGCTTTGATATGTTATACCAGTTAAACCTTTTATTTGGTTAATGGAAGCTTTCATAAAAAAGTTTTTTCCTATAAAAGAATAATCTTTAGGATTCTTATTTATATTTTCTTTATGCCAAGATTTAATATCATCAACAACTAAAATTAAATCTATCTGCGGATTATCTTTATTATTGTATCCCAATTGTTTAAAAACCCCTGATCCATAACCGAATGCTCCTATAACATTTGGTCTTTGATTTAAAAATTCATTTATAAATTCTTTCATAACTAACACCATATACATTGTACCACAATTATTAATAATTAAAAATAATATAATAAAAAAAGTGGAAAAAATCCACTTTTTATTACCCTAATAAATCTTTTATTTTAGTAAAATATTCTTCATTACTAATTGCATTTGTTTTAATAGAATCAGGAATATTTATATTAATATTATCATACATAATTTTAATATCAAAACTTAAATTTTGAATAACATCTTTATATTCATTATCTAAATCCATATTTTTTAAAGAATCAGTTAAATCAGATTTTATATTAGTAAATCTATTATTTTTTTCATCAATAGTTATATCTATATTAAATGTAGTATTAAAATTATCAAAATTCAAAGAAGAATCAGGATTAAAATATTTATCAATTCGATTTAATAAATCTTTTGATACAACTAAACGATAAGATCCAATTTCTCCATTACGATTTAATAAATAAAAATCATTTTCATTAAATAATTTAAAAATATCAATATTTTTAAAATCATATTTATTAGTTTCATTATCATTATCTGCATCAGTTATAATCCAGTCATTATTTTCTGTTTCAATATTATAAATTTTATCTACTAATTTTGATGAATAATAAACATTTTTATCATCTAAATAAATAGTTTGTTTTCCAATAAAAGGATTATCCCCTAATTCTATAATACTTTTAATAACACCGTTTTCTTCACTAACAGTTGTTCCTAAATTAAAATTACCATCTACAGAGTATCCACCATAATTCATTTTAACATTAAAATTCATATCAAGTTTAACATTATGAATCTCATTTTCATTTTTTAATGTATTATTTAATACTTCTAAAGCACTCTTTGGTTTAACTTCTACCTTTTTTCCACATCCTGTTAATGAAAATATAATTATAAATGTAATTAATATGTTTAAAAACTTTTTCATACTTCCTCCTACATTTAATATTATACTATTTTTTTTAATTTTTTTCTATATTTTTTTTAACTAATTTATATATTTGATTATGTATTTCATCAATTGATTTCATTTGATTATTTTTACTACAATTAACTATAGAAAAGTTTAAATATTTGGAAACAAATTTAGCATTTTCATATATTTTTTTCATCAAAATAGTATCTTTTTCATATACATCATTTTTAACTCCATCATTTTGATTTCTATTTTTTCTCATAAAAGTAACTAATTCATAAGGAGCATCTAAAAATATAACTAAATCTGGTTCTTTAATACCTAACTTTTTATATTCAAAATCAATAACAAAATTTATAAATTTCTTTTTTTCTTCAATATTATCAATAAAAACTGATTGATAAATTAAACTTGAAGTAGTATATCTATCAAGTAAAATAATATTATTTTCATATTCTTTTTTTAATTTTGTATTCCAAGTAACTGCTCTATCAATCGCATACAAATTGTTAATAAAATAAGGAGATAATGTACTCGGAGATCCATATTCTCCTTTTAAATAATGTTCAACTGAACTTCCTTGATATTCTCCATATGAAGGGAAATGATGAGAAACTACATTATAACCAAGATTATTTAATTTAGTTTTCAATAACTCAAATTGGGTTGTTTTACCTATTCCATCACAAGCTCCCTCAATAACAATTAATTTCCCCATTAAATATCCCTTTCTAAAGTAATGCCTTCATTAAAGTTACATTTTTGAGTACAATTAAATCCAAATGTACATCTAGCTCCTTTTACATACTTTTTAATATCTTCTTTTAAATAACTATCATTTTTATCTAAAGCATCTTTATATTTTAGTAAATTATCTCTAGTTGATTTCATTATTTCAAGTTGAGCTGCTGAACATAATCTTTCTTTTGTTTTTAAAATAAAATTATCATAAGTTCCAGTTTCATTTACTAAAACTAATTCTCCTTGTGGTATAACATCAACAAGAGATTTTATATCATTTAACCATTCTTGTTTTAAATTTTCAACATTAATAATTGGTGGAACAAAATATTTTTTATCTTCCATTCTTTCCATTTGATAAGAAATTGTTCTATGTCTTTGTGCTTGAGCAAGACCAACAAAAGATATTTCATAATTACATGAATAAATATGTGAAAAAATATCATTTCTTCTTTTTAAATCATTACCAAATAAGGTAATATCTCTATTTTTTTCATTATTCATTAATCTATCGTCTAATACATTTAATTTATATAATTTTTCTATAAATTCTTGCATTGTAATAACAAGTTTTTTTTCTAAATAATCATTAGAATTTTTATGTTCATTTATATATTTTTTAAAAAATGAAACTATATAATTTATTTGTCTTAAAGTTGTTGAATAAATCATTTCAGTTGGCATAAATACAGTTATTAAATATCTTGCATTTTCTTGAGCCAATGTTTTAATTTTAAAATCACTAAAGAAAGGATATCTATTTTTTATCAAATCTTTAAATATTTTAACCCATTTAGTATATAAATTAATTTCTCTTTCAGTTAATGATGTATTTTTATAAGTAACATCTGTATATCTACCAGATTTTTCACTTGTTGTATATTGATGTTCATTATTTAAAACCATTGCAAGTATTTTAGGAATACCTTTTAAATTAAAATTAATCATAATATGATCATAAACACTATGATGACCGTTTTCTATTGTATTTTTTATTCTTTTATCAGTTTTTTTCTGGTCTTCCTGAGATAAATGTTCAAATCCATCTTTATCATAGCAAACACCAGCAATTTTACCACATAAATTTAATGCTTCTTTCATATTGAAAGTACCATCTGAATTTAAATAATAATTTGGTAAAATTGAAATTTCCATCTTTTCCATATTATACCTCCATATTTATTATATAATAAATTATAATATGAAACAAGATAAATTTAATTAATTTTCTTTATTAAAGAATGGATACTTGTTGTTATTTTACAATTAACTTTAAATAAAGATGGATAACTTATAAGCATTTTATAACCATTATATGCTTCAAGCATTGTTTTATCATTTGCTCCATCACCAACTGTATATATTTCTCCTTTTAAATTTAATAATCTAACTAATTCATCAATTCCCATTTTTTTATCAAATGAATAATAAATAGTTAATCTATTTAATAATTTATAATAATTAAAATCAAAATCTTTAAACATTAATCTTAATTGATTTATTTTATAAGTTACATCACCATATGTTTTAATAACTAAATATATTATTTCATTTTCATTTTTGGTATTTCCAATTACTCCGTAAGATCCTATAATATCCCCAATATTATAAAAATCTATTAAATCTAATATTTTTTTATTTATATATTTAGCATATATAACTTTTCCTTCATTAGATAGTGTAACTTTACCATCATAAGCTGTTATATAATGATAATTAACTTTATTTCTTTGACAACTATCTAAAATAGATTCAGTATTTCTTCCTGTTGTTATAATAAATTTATTACCATTTTCCATAAATTTATCAATTGCTTTTAAATTTAAATTAAAAATATATTTCTCTAATATATTAGGATTTTTAATATAATTTTTTAAAGTTCCATCATAATCACTAAAAAGAATTTTCATAATTTTTTCCTTTCAAATGATTTAATTATAACAAATTTTTTTAAAATTTAAAACAAAAATAATATATAAATCTATTTAAACATTATAAAAGCCAGTACATATTAAGTACTGGCTTTATCAAATTCTTTTATAAAGATTTTAATCCCACTTTTAATAAGAAATCAAATTAATTCTTATACAAGTGCGAATAAACATAGTACAGCCATATTTGCAATCGCAATTACAACTACTATTTTAAATGCCCATTTAAACCATGTTGTATATTCAACTTTAGCAAGTGCAAGTCCACCCATTATAGCTCCACAAGTTGGTGTAATTAAATTAACTAAACCATTAGCAGAAACCATTGACATAACAGATACTTCTGTACTATATCCAAGAGCATTCGCAATTGGTCCAACTATTGGTGTAGATAAAGAAGCAAGTCCAGATGATGATGGAACTAATATTGATAAAACAACATGTAATAGATAATTTAATGGTACAAATGCAAGTTCTGGTAATTTTGCAAGTGCTTCAGTAGCATTATATATAATGTAATTATCTAAATATGTTTCTTTCATTAATACACTAGCTCCTCTAGCAATAGCAATAATTAAGATAACACCTATCATATCAGATGCACCTTTTACAAATGTATCAACAAATTCTTTTTCTTTAAATCCATTAATTATTGATATAATAATAGCAATAATTAAGAACCATAAAGTAGATTCATTAAAATACCATTCTCCAAGTGGAGCACCAGTAAGCCATCCTGTAAATTTAGGGAATATTGTAACACCAAATTCTTCCCAAGGAATAAATCCTATAATCATTATAACAAATGCAATAGCAAAGAAAATAAGTGTTAATTTTTGTTTTCCTGTTAATTTTGCTTTTGTTCCATCTTTTTCTTCAAATTTACCATAAGTTTTTTCAGCTTCTTCTTGTTCTCTTAATGATAAGAAAGTAGAACCTTTATCTTTTTTAACCTTTCTTGCATATGCCATAACAAACATTGTTGAAATAAATAATGTTGTTAACCATAATACAACACCAATTATAATAATACCACCTTGTTTTGGTTCAATTCCAACTTTACTTAAAGCATCAACTGCAGCACCTACTGCAAATGGGTTAACAGTAGATCCTAAACATCCACTTCCTGCTCCTAGTAATACTACGGCTGATCCTACTAAAGGATCCATTCCAGCAGCCATCATAGTTGCAGCTAGTAATGCATAAAAACCAACTGTTTCTTCAAGCATTCCATATGTACTTCCACATACTGAGAATATAAACATTAATAATGGTATTAATAATAATTCTCTTCCTTTTAATTTTTGTACTAATACTTTAATACCTGTTTCAAGTGCTTCTGTTTTACTTATAATTGCAAGTAAACCACCTAATACAAGGATAAATATACATACATCAATTGCATCAGCAAACCCTTTAATTGGTGCCATTAAAACTTGTGATAAACTAGCTCCAACAGTACCACTTCCGTTTACTAGTTCTTTTCCTATAAATTTAGCATTTGGTAAAACATTTGATAGAATACCTAAACCAAATATAAGGATTAGAATGATTGAAAAAGACGATAACATCGCTCTTGTCTTTTTCTTAGACATTTATAATTCCTCCTTCTATAACTGTACCTGTTTCACCATTGATTGCAAATTCTGCTTTTTCTAGTGAACTAATAATTGCTTTTCTGTTGGAATTTTTAACAAAATCAATGCAAGCTTCTACTTTAGGAAGCATACTTCCTTTAGCAAAATGACCTTCTTTTATATATTTATAAGCTTCATCAACAGTCATTTTATCTACTTCCATTTGATTTTCTTTATTATAATTTAAACTTACTTTTTCAACAGTTGTTAAAATCAAAAGTTTATCACATCCGACTAATTTTCCAAGTAGAGATGCTGTTCTATCTTTATCTATAACAGCATCAACTCCTTTTAATTCGTCTTCTTTTATAACTGGAATTCCACCTCCACCTGCAGCAATTACTAATGTATTATCGACTAGTTGTTTTAAAACATCTTTTTCAATAATATCTATCGGCATAGGAGATGGTACAACTCTCCTATATCCTCGTCCAGCATCTTCTACATATATATACCCTTTTTCTTTTTCTAATTTTATAGCTTCTTCTTGAGTATAAAATGTTCCTATTGGTTTACTAGGATTTTGAAAAGCAGAATCTGTAGAATCTACTAAAACCTGTGTTATTATAGTACAACATGGTAAATTAATTCCTTGTTTTACTAATTCGTTTTGAATACATTGTTGTAATTGATATCCAATATATCCTTCACTCATACTTCCACATTCTGGAAATGGCATATTAGGAATACCTGGTTTATTTTTTGAATATTCATAAGCTAGATTAATTTGACCTACTTGTGGTCCATTTCCGTGAGTTAATATAATTTTATTTCCTGATTTTACTAGTCCAACTATTATTTGAGCTACTTTTTTTAATAGTTGTAATTGTTCATCAGGACTATTTCCAAGTGCATTTCCTCCTAAGGCGATTATTATTTTACTCATTATCCTCCCTCATAGTTGCATATATAACTGCTTTAATTGTATGTAATCTATTTTCAGCTTCATCAAATACTTTTGAATTTTCTGAATTAAATACTTCATCTGTTACTTCCATTTCTTTAAGACCAAATTTTTTATTTATATCTGCACCAATTGTTGTATTTAAATCATGGAATGATGGTAAACAATGTAAGAATATAGCATTTTTATTTGCATTATTCATAACTTCTTTACTAACTTGATATGGTTTTAAAAGATTAATTCTTTTTTCCCATACATCATCAGGTTCTCCCATTGATACCCAAACATCTGTATATATTACATCAGCATATTTTGTTGCTTCTTTAACATTTTCTGTCATTTCAATACTTGCTCCTGTTTCACTAGCAATTTCACGACATTTTTTTATTAATTCTTTATCTGGCCATAATTCTTGTGGTCCACATGCAACAAAATGCATTCCCATTTTAGATGAAGCAACCATTAATGAGTTAGCAACATTGTTTCTTGCATCTCCCATAAATACAAGTTTTATATCTTGTAAATGACCAAAGTTTTCTTCGATTGTTAACATATCTCCTAACATTTGTGTTGGATGAAATTCTGTTGTCAATCCATTCCATACTGGAACTCCAGCATTATTTGCAAGTTCTTCAACTATTTTTTGTGAATATCCTCTATATTCTATTCCATCATACATTCTTCCAAGTACTTTTGCTGTATCAGAAATACTTTCTTTTTTACCCATTTGTGAACTACCTGGATCTAGATATGTTACTCCCATTCCTAGATCTAATCCCGCTACTTCAAATGAGCATCTTGTTCTTGTTGATGTTTTTTCAAATAGTAATACTATATTTTTTCCTTTTAAATATGTATGTTCTATTCCATTATGTTTTTTATTTTTTAAATCTTTTGCTAAATCTATTAAATATCTAATTTCTTCTGGTGTATAGTCTAATAATGTTAAAAAGTTTCTTTTTCTTAAATCAATTTTATCTTTTATTTTTTTAACATCTTCTTGTTTCATTAAACACATACTATCTCTTTTATATTGTACTTCATCAATGTTTTCTCTAACTAGAGGCATACTCATACATCTAGGGCCTCCTCTTCCTCTTGATAGTTCAGCACTTGACATTTCAAATACTTTAATTCCATGTTCTCTTAATATGTTATTTGTTATATTATTTCGATCATATACTACTACAACTCCTGGTGCAATACATAGTGTATTTGTTCCATCATTCCATTGTTCTCGTTCTGATGATATTTTTTCTCCTCCTGCACATGGTATAAGTGTTATTTTTCTTTTTAAGTATTTTTCTAATATTTCTTCCAAACTTCCATTTAATTCTACTACATTTAAATCTTCATCACTATCTGGAATATTTCCTTCTGTTATTTCAAATACTTGTAATGTACTCATTATTCCTGGATGATATGTAAATTTATCATAATCAATTTGTGTGAATACTGTATCTAGATGCATAAATGCTCTTGATTCTGGTATATTAAATGCTAGTATTGTATCTATTTCACATTCTGGATTTCTAAACAAATTCTTAGCAAGTTCATCTATAGCTCCTGCTTCTGTTCTTTGTGATATTCCGACTGCTAATATATGGTTATTTAAATTTAATACATCTCCACCTTCTATGTGATATGGTAAATATCTATCATAATATTTATTTACTTTATCTTTATATTCTGGGTGGTAATTAAATATATATTCTGCATATATTGTTTCACGACTTCTTGTTACTGAATACATTTTATTTAATATAACACCGTTTCCAGCACTTGCAAATGGATCTCTTGTAAAGTATAGATTTGGCATTGGATCTGCTAGAAAATCTGATTCCTCTCCTACAAAATCTACTAATGATTGTTCTACTTCTCTTTTAGCACGACTTATTTCTTCTACTTTAATTCCTTCCATTGTTTTTAATACTAATTCTTTTTTGTTTTTAAAACTTTTTAAAAAGTCAAATACCAAATTTTTATATTTTGGTGTTCTTATTCCTGCTTCATATATGAATTGTTTAATGAATTTATCTTCAATTTCTCCATCTAATTCTAATACATCAGCCATTAGATCTTCTAGATAAACAACTTCAATTCCGTTTTCTTTTAATATACGGGCAAATTCATCATGTTCTTTTTGTGCTTCTGGTAAAAATGGTATATCATCAAATAGTAATCTTCCTAATGTATCTGGTGTTAAATTTAATAATTCATTACCAGGTCTATGTAGTAATACTTTCTTTAATGGACCAATTTCACTTTTAACATTTATTACTTCCATATCTTTCCTCCTATTGTATAATTCAATTATAACAAAGTTTTAATTATTTTACAATATCTTTTTTTAAAAAACAAAACCTTAAATTATTTAAAAAAAAGGAGTTTTATCTCCTTATAAAATATATATTTTTATTAATAAACAGGTATTACGATTGCTTTTAAACCATAATAACCATATTTATATTCGTTACTTGTAAATGTTATTTTAATATAATTAGAGTTAATTGTTATTCTTTCTTGTGTTCTATCTCCACCATATCTTTTATTATTGTTTATTCCTATTGTTGATGTATTAGAATCATATATTATGAAATAATCATTATCTGTATTTTCAGTTTCATAGTCTAAAACAACTACTATACTTTTCGCTCCTTCGAATGTATATTCACCAATTATAACATTGTCTTGAGAATAAGGATATGGATCATGAGCGGTCTCAATTATTTTGAAAGTAGGTGCAACAATATCCGTTATTGTTACATCAGCATCAGGCATTATAAATTCATTTCCATTTACAGTGGTTCCATTCATTTTAAATGATATAACATAATTATTACCAGATATAGATGTTAAAGTAACTTTTGTGCCTTTTACTCTATTAATTGTTTCATATTTTATATCATCATTACCACTTATTGTAATTGAATGTTCTGGAATTATACTTCCTTTTATAACATTACTGTTAGATGACTTAGTTGCAATCATATTATCAACTATAGTTGATGCCTCGGCGACATAATTAACTGTTATTTGAGATCCCAAGTTAGTTGCCGCATCTTTAAATATATCAGAACAAGAAATACTATTTTTTTCTTCAATATTTATAGTTGCTGTTAAGGAAGAACAGCCATTAAACATGCTACTCATATCTCCTATTTTTGTTGTCTTAAAACCACTTAAATCTAAACTTGTTAAAGATGAACAATTAAAAAACATAGATTCCATATCTGTTACATTTATAGTATTAAAACTACTTAAATCTAAACTTGTTAAAGATAAACAATTAGAAAACATAGAATCCATAGATGTTACATTTATAGTATTAAAACTACTTAAATCTAAACTTGTTAATGATGAACAATTAGAAAACATATTACTCATCCATGTCACTTTTGCTGTATTAAAACTATTTAAATCTAAACTTGTTAAAGATGAACACCCGTTAAACATATAATTCATCCATGTCACTTTTGCTGTATTTAAATTACTTAAATTAAGACTTGTTAAAGATGAACATCCATAAAACATATTAGACATATACTTTGCACTTTCTGTATTAAAACTACTTAAATCTATTTTTTTTAAGGACGGACAATTATTAAACATGTTACGCATATTTTCTGCTTTACTAGTATTAAATCCACTTAAATCAACTTCTTTTAATGAAGTACACCCATCAAATAAAGCACCAATAGATGTAACATTCGAAGTATTAAAGTTTCTTACATCTATATTTAACATACTCTCAAGTCCGGAAAACATCGCCCAAATAGTTTTAACATTTTTTGTATTAAAACTGCTAACATCTAACTTTGTTAAAGATATACAATTCCCAAACATCCATTCCATATTAGTTGTATTAGATGTATTAAAATTTCCATTAAAGTTTATTTCTATTAAATTTGAATATACATTATAATCCTTATCATATCTATAAAAGTTAAACATATTATAGCAACTTTCAGGTGCAAATATTGTTACTTCACTAACTATATATAAATCATATAAAGACTTGGTATTATCATCCTTATCCTTTAAACCAGTATCAACTAAATAGCCATAAACATTTTTACCTAATTCTCCATTAGTTCTCCCTGTAACATCCCAACATAAATCTTTTTTACCATTACAACTACTTGGCATATTACTTAAATCATTACCAAAATTAATAGTTCTTATATAAGAACTATAATTATCATCCCAGAACTTCAAATCACTACCAGGAGAAGAACTGAACATATTATATATTGTTGTATATTCCCCAATTTGAACAGCACTTACAGTTATATTAGCACTTATACTTTTATTCATATAATTCGCATCATCTAAATCATCAACATATGGATTCCAGTACCAATATAAAGTTAAACTCTCTTTATTTGTCCCATTTTTCTCTAAAAAAGAATAATATTTATGAAGTTCACTCTTATGATCCTCTGTTGTATAAAACTTTAAATTACTAGGCAAATTACTTCTTTCAATCTCTAAAGTCGCATACATATCAACATCAGATCCACTAGCATCCATAACAACATCAAAAGATCCACTATCACCAGGATTTATATTCCCCAAATCAATAATCTTGTTATTCCAAGACTCTCCATCAACAGTATCCCTTAAAACAAATATAGCTTTACCAGTATTTGTAACTAAAGATCCACTTACTACTTTTCTATAATAAGAAAAACTTCCCACAAATAAACCAATAAATCCAATAATAAACATTAAAAATAATAACTTTTTACAATTTTTCATATCATCACCACTAATTTCTAACCATTAATTAAAGAAAGAAAATTCTTTATTCTTTCATTGGAACAATTAAAAAAGTCATCAGTATTACCATCAAATAAAATCTTACCCTCATCCAAAAATAAAACCCTATTTGAAACATTTTTAACAAAATTCATCTCATGAGAAACAATAAGCATCGTCTTACCACTATCTGCAATCTTTTTAATCAAATCAAGAACATCACCAATCATTTCTGGATCTAAAGCACTAGTAGGTTCATCAAACAAAATAATATCAGGATCCATAATTAAAGTCCTAATAATTGCAACCCTTTGTTTCTGACCACCAGATAATTCATTAGGATAATTATACTTCTTATCACTTAAACCAATAATTTCAAGTAATTCACAAGCTTTCTTTAAAGCATCTTTATAACTCATAATCTTAAGCTTAACAGGAGACAAAATAATATTATCAAGAACAGTCATATTAGGAAACAAATTAAACTGTTGAAAAACCATACCAATACCCTTTCCAACAATCTTATTTACCTTATTACCCTCAAAAATAACGGATCCCTTAGAAGGCTTTTCTAAATAATTAAGACACCTTAAAAGAGTACTCTTACCACTACCAGAAGGACCAACAATAGAAACAATATCACCCTTTTTAATAACAAAATTTATGTTATCAAGAACCAAAACATCACCAAAGCTCTTAGATAAATTATTAACTTCTAGCATTATTTAGTCTCCTTTCAAGTAAATTAACCAATTTAGATAAACCTAAAGTCATTATTAAATAAATAAAAGCAATAATAATTAAAGGAAAAAAATACTCATATGTTCTAGATGCAATAATATCTGATGCTTTAGTAAGCTCTAAAATACCAATATAAGCACCAGCTGAAGTCTCTTTTAAAAGTGTAATAAACTCATTACCAAGAGCAGGTAAAACATTCTTAATAGCTTGAGGTAATATAATATATTTCATAATTTTACCATAATTAAGACCTAATGTATAACCAGCTTCCATTTGACCTTTATCAATAGAAATCAAACCAGATCTAATTATTTCAGAAACATAAGCACCAGAATTAATACCAAAAGCAAATATACCAACAATAATAATATTAATATTAACAGACTTAAAAATAACATAATATATAATCATTAATTGTAATAAAACAGGAGTTCCTCTAATTATATTAACATACATACAAGATAATTTATTAAGTAATTTCAACCTTGAAGTATTATCATGATAATGTCTAATTAAAGCAATAACAAGACCAATAATTATACCCATTATAACTGCAAATAAAGCAATTAAAATAGTATGAAATAATCCTTCAAATATATAAATATATCTATTATCATATATAATACTATTATAAAAACTCTCACCAATTTTATAAAATATATTCATAGTATCACCCTTCAGTATGTTTTATAATATATTCATCAATTTTTCCTTCATTTTGAAGTCTATTTAAAACTTTATTAATAGCATCTAATAATTCTTTATTTCCCTTTTTAACAACCATACCATAACTATCACTAGTTAATTTTTTATCTAAAATTTTAAGTCCCTTATTTTTTTCGATAATATTTTTAGCGGGTAATTCATCCATAACAACACAATCAACTTTATTTGCTTTCAAGTCCTCTATAGCAGCAAGATATTTTTTTTGTCTAACAATATAAGCATTTTTATAATTATTAGATACAAATGTATCTGCAATACTACCTAATTGAACTGCTATTTTTTTATCATCAATTTTATCAAAATTATTATTATCTTTAACTATTATAACTTGTTTACTTGTAGAATAATTAATTGAAAAATCAACTTCTTTTGCTCTTTCATCACTATAACTAATACCTGCAGCTCCAAAATCAGCTTTACCAGTTTTTACTTCATTAATAATAGCATGAAAATCTATATCTTTAACAACTAACTTTTTATTTAATTCTTTAGCAATTTCATTTGCAATATCAATATCAACCCCAACTACTTCACCATTTTTATAATACTCATAGGGTGCAAATCCTGCTTCTGTAACCATAATTAATTCATTTTTATTTTTACTACAACCACATAATAAAAATAAAATTAAAAAACCCAAAAAAATCTTCTTCATATATTCACTCCTACTATTTACATTTTATCAAATAATAAAAAAAAATACAATTATAAAATCGTATTTTCTAAAACAATTAATCAATCTTAATATAAAATTGATTTTCTATTTATTTTCGAAACCATAAAAAGTTCGATTAATTTCATAATGATACGATAGTTAAACCAATACAAAATATAAATAATTTAATTTTATAAACACTATACCATAACTTTTACAAGTTTTATAAAAATGAAAAAGGCCTAGGATTTCAAAGTTTTCTAGGCACATCTCGATAAATAATATACACTATTTATTGATAAAACGAAATACTTTTGAATAATTTTTTATTCATACAATGGTTGCTTAATAATGTATTCACCATTAACAATATTAAATAAAGTAATAACTTAAACACTAGCAAAAAAGAAATAAAAAACAAAATATTTTTCCAGCTAGTATTTTAAAAAAATTAAGACATTCTCAAAATTTAATGACATATATTCGGTCACTATATATTTTTAAACGAGAAAAAACGAACTTTTTCTAGTTCGAATAAATCTTTAATAGTGCGAGTAGTTAAGTTATTTCAAACTTTTACTCGCAAATCAAGAAATTAATAATCTAATATCAATTTCTACTAATATTCTACCCTATTTTTTATAATTTGTGTTATAAATTTTTTAATTTTTCGAAATTTTCTGGCAAATGCATAATAGATAATAATTGATTTCTATTCAATGAACCTATTTCTTTATCATAATCTGTAATTAACTTTGATAAATTATCTATCAAATTATTGAACTTATCTTTACTCGAAAAGAATTTAATTGATATTAAGATAGCAAATAAATCTTTTTTACCTTGTATTATATTATTATTTTTATCTGTTTTTAGGTTAAAATCACTATGATATCTAGTAGTTTTAATGCCTAATTTTTCATCAATAAATGATAATAAAATATCATCATGACAACATATATTCCTTACTCTTACAAGCAATCTTAACATATTAGCAACTTCACTACTATTTACTTTTTCATTGGTTAATTTATTTTTCATAAAGTCTTTATCATTATTTTTTGATACATAAAACATATCACGAATCATACCAAAAGATAAAATTTTCATATATACCCATAGTGGAATAAAAGTATGGTTATTTCTATAAAACATTACTGCTTTATTTTTATTACCAAAATCATTTAATTGTTTATCTAAATTTGATAAAGTATCATTCAGATAATTATTAGATAAATCGTAATTATTCTTATTTAAAATATCATTAATTTTAAATCCATATCTATAACTATAATTATTATTATATATAGTTTTAAGTTTTTGTTCTATTTCAAGTATAGAATCTAATATAATTAACTTCAACATTTTATCAAAAAGATATAATGAGTATATGTCCTCAAAAGAAGTATTATTCTTATAAGTTCCATTATTATTTTTAAAAGCAAATTTATAACCCATGATGAAATAATAATTATTTGTTTCTAAAATATTTCTAACATTATTTTCATCTTTTATATTGATGTCTTTAGATTTAATATTATTTATTAATTCATCAATAGTTAAGAAAGTTTTTTCTGACATATAATCATCACCTCGTATAATTATTATAACAAAAAAGACACAAAAGAATAATCTTTTGTGTGCTCACTTGCAGGAAATTATATTCCTACACTTATAATATATTCAAATATAAAAAAAATATACAAAAAAAGACTGGAAGACCGTAGTCTTTTCCAGTGCTCACGATTAAATAATATCAAAAATAATGCTTTTTGTCAAATTGATATCATAAATTTCTCATATATGATTAACTTATAATAATGTCTTAAGTAATAACTTTGGAAAATGTCTCAAAGTTAATATATAATATATCACTTGAGGTGATATATAAAATGAGAAAGATTAAATTAAGAATGAATAAAAAAGAAAAATATGAAGTTATCAAAGAACTAGTGGATCACAATGGTAACAAAAACCGAGCAACAAAAACTCATATTGGTTATGGTACATATTGTTATAATTAAACGACCATTTTTTCCGCTAATTTTTTAAAAAAATTAAGACATTTTCAAGAGTTATTGACAAAATATTTATCTTCCATAAATGTCTGGACAATATCTTCATTTTTGATTTTTTCTGAACCCCGTTTGCTAACTATATAATATTTTGACGGTATATTATCAGTTAATCCGTGATAAAAAAATGCACTATCAGAATTAAAAATGTAGTTTTCATATTTTTTTTACACAATTTCAAGTTTTGAATTTATCTTTTTATCAGAATATAATCCAAAATCAATTTTGAACAATTTTCCATTAGTAATTGCTTTTTTAATATCTACATCACTAGTATAAATTTCTTCTTTTAATAATTCACTATATTTATATATCATTTTACTCACCAATGTCATTATAAAGTAAAACTCGGACTTTATCAAGTGCTTATCCGAGTTTTACTTTCAATTGTTTTAATAAACCATAAATAAACTCGAACTGAAACAAGTAGTTCGAGTATTAATCAACCTGGTGCGATAGTTAAGATAGTCCGAAACCAATACACCAAATAAATAAACAAATTAATTCTATAACCATTATACCATGACTTTTACTAATTTTATAAATATTTTTTATAAAAATGAAAAAGACCTAAGGCTTCTAAAGTTTCTTAGGCACTTTTCAATATTATTATATGCTATGAATTAATATTTATACAATGTAATAGTCCTTATCAAATCCCATTACTTTTAACACTTCATCAATAGTAATCGATGTTAAACTGTTTTTTAATATATCTAATTCTTTTGTAATTAAACTTTTCATTTCAATTATTTGATCATTTTCCAACAATAATTCTAATGATTTAATTATAATATACAAATTAGTATGTAATGCTTTATCAGGTGACTTTTTAGTTTTATCTAATCTAATATAGAATGTACTTCTATAAGTATATAATCTATCATCATGAGCTGCTATATTACGAACTGAAGTTAAATTACCAAGAATATTTTTTAATATTCTATCATTTATATGAAATTGTTTACTTATTTCTTGTCTATCTTGTTGTTTCATTAAACCATAAAACTTACTTATAGTTCCAAGTGATAATATTTTAGTTACTACCCAAGGTGGAACAGAACCATATTTACTCATATAATGAGTTATTGCATCATGTTTGCCATTTCCTTTATCAACTTCATTTTTTATTTCTTCAATTAGTTTTTCCATATGTTCTAAGTTGGAATTATCATCTTTTAAATCAAAATTATTAATATCTAAATAGTTTTCTAATCCATACTTTTCAGCAAATAGATTAGCAATTTTAGTTTTTATTACTGCTTCTATTTCAAGAATAAATTTAAGCATTATTATTTTTAAATTCTTATCAAATTTATACATTGCAAATATTTCTTCAAATGAAGCATTATCTTTATAGTTTTCTCCTATTTTAAATATCCATTTATAGGAGTTTACTATTGAATAATAAGAATACTTTTCAATTAAATATCTAACATTATTTTCATCTTTTATTGATACACCTTTTGAATTTAATATTTCTATTAATTCATTTGTTGATTTAAATTCTTTAACCATTTTTACCTCCTATTAAATGAAAAAGACCTAGGGCTTCAAAAGTTTCCTAGGCACATCTCGATAAATAATATACACTATTTATAGATAAAATGCAATACTTTTGAAGAAATTATTGACATTCCCTAATTAGAGTATAGATATTAATTATGTTTTAAATAGTTTTCTAATTCGGATAATTTAATCCTATTAGATAAATTCTCAATAAATATCTCATTAGAATAATTAAAAGATAAAAAGGTTATATCGTTAATTATAATTCTATGTGGCTCTAGATATGTAAGATTAGTTTTATCTATTGTTCTTAAATTACCATTAATAATAATTGGTTTAACTTTACAAAACTCACAAATAAATTCTAATCTCTTTCTTAATGATTCTTCCATTCTAACTTCTTGCTTAATAACATTTGCCATTTTAATCAATCCTTTCTTTGAAAGACTTTTTTCTAAACAAGAAAAAAATCAATCCTAATTTAGAATTGATTGTCTATTTATTCTCGAAACTATAAAAAGGTTCGAGCGGATTTCACTATGGTGCCCCTGATTGGATTTGAACCAACCACCTATTCCTTCGGAGGGAATTGCTCTATCCAACTGAGCTACAGGAGCATATATAAATTATATCACAAAAAAAGAGATTTAAGCTAAAATCCTTATAAAATTAGCAATCTCTCTTTCATTTAAAACCTTACCCTGACTAATAACTTTTTCATTAATTATCAAAGCAGGTACATTTGAAACATTATATCTTTTTGCATCCTCTTCTTCTTCAAGTAAAGACACACTTATTTTTCCCTTTATCTTTTCCATTGCTTTTCCTACATTTTTAAGTAGTTTCATTCTATTACTAGACTCTTGTCCAATAATCTTTATTTCCATTTTTCTCACCTCTATTTAATTATATAAAATACTTATTAATATTTTATAGGTAAATTATTAAAAATTATTATAAAGGTAATTTAAACTCAATAACCAAACCATTATCATTATAAGCCCTTATATTTCCCCCAAGTTTACAAATAAATTCTTTACAAATTGATAAACCCAATCCAGATATTTTTCTTGACTTATCAGTAGTAAACAAAGGATCAAATATTTTATCAATAATAGAATCATCAACACCAGGTCCATTATCAGAAATTCTAAAATTAAAAAAATTATTATCCTTAGATATAAAAATATTAATAATTCCACCATCACTTAAATATCTACAACTATTAGAAATAATATTCGCAAAAATTCTCTTTAATTTTAAAATATCAACAGTTAAAACATCATTCATACATTTACACTTAATATTTAATTTAATACCATCATTCTTTAAATCCAACCTATAATCATCATCTAAAGCTTTAACAATATCTTTAATATATATTTTATCCATTTTTAAAACAGTATTAGATTTATTAATTAAATAATCATCAAAATCACTCAAAATATTTTTAATATGAATAGCTTTACTATTTATAATTTCATTATATTCTTTAATATCTTTTTTAGATATATTACCATCCTTTATTAAATCAGAATACCCAATAATAGAAGTCAAAGGAGTCTTAATATCATGAGATATACTTGCTATTATTCTATTTTGTTCACTCTTTTCATTTTCCAAAGAATCAACTAAATTAACAAACTCATTTTGAATAATACCAATCTCACCATTAATATGTTGTCTTTTAGGCTTTTTTCCAAGTTTATAATTTCTTATATCTTTAATAATATTTTCAACTGGACTAATTAATTTTAATCTAACAAAAACAAATATAAAAGCCATTATTATAGAAACTAAAGCAATTTGAAATAAAATTAAACCAGTTATCATACCAGATGTTGAAACATTTTTATTCATATAAACACTAAGTAAATAAAAATTATTATTTACTTCTATAATATCAGAAAACAAAAATAATTCATCTTTTACATTATCTTTTGTAACTTCTTTATTATCAACATCAGATAATTTAAATTTAACTCCATATTCTTTAGCAATCTCATTTAATTTAAAAAGTAAAGATTCCGTAGTAGGATAATATGATTTTATTTCTTCTTTTGCTAATTTTTCTTTTAACAAATTCATTTCATTAAAAATAGGTTTTATTCTAAAATTAAACCAAAAAATAAGAGTTATAATATTAACAACAACAGTAATTAAAATATAATATATTATTTTTTTACTTAAACTAACATTCTTCATTTGGATCAATCCTTACAAACTTATAACCATATCCCCATATTGTAACAATATATTTTTCACCAATTTTATCTCTTAAACTTTTAATATTAACTGCAACAGCACCAATATCACCATAATTATCACCCCAAACAGAAGTAAAAATTTGTTCTTTAGATAAAGCAATTCCAGCATTTTCCATTAAATATCTTAAAAGTTCAAATTCTCTTGTAGAAAGTTCTACTATTTTTTTATCTTTTTTTACTTCAAAACTTTCTTTATTTAAACTAATATCACCAGAAATAATTAAATTATCACTTTTATTAAAATTTCTTTTATTAAGTCTTAAATAAGATTTAATTTTTAAAATAAGCTCTGTATTATCAAATGGTTTAGTAATATAATCATCTCCACCCATTTCATAACAAACCATTTTATCAATTATTTCTGATTTAGCAGAAATAAATATAATTGGTACATTTACTTTATTTCTAATTTTTAAACAAAGTTCCGTTCCACTCATTTCAGGCATCATAATATCTAATAATATTAAATCATAATTATTTTCTAATTTTTTTAAAACTTCTAAAGGATTATTAATAATATCTGAATCTATATTTTCTTTTTTTAAAATTAAAAAAATCAATCCTGATATTTCTTTATCATCATCAACAATTAATATATTAGCCATTTTATCACTTCCTTAAAATATTATATAATATTTTTTTATAAAAAACAAACTAGTTGTTAAAAATACCATTATTTTTTAAATAATCATAATAGTTATTTTTTATAATAAGTTTGCTTATACTTATTTTATTATTCATAATATTATTAATATTTTTTATATAATCTTCATCTACTTCTTTATTACTAACAAAGTTATTATTAAATCCAAAATATTTTCCATTATCACTAACCCATGATCTTTCATTAAAGATAGCAAGACCTTCTCTTGTTGATAATATATCTGTTCCTGCAAATAATCTAGAATCATAATTAATACCAAATAAATTATAAACTGTTGGTAAAACATCTATACTCATACCTACTTTATCTATATTAATAGTATTCATTTTATTATTCCAAATAATTAAATTACTTTCATTAACTCCAATAATACCATCTTTTTTATAAGATGATACTTCATTTATATGATTAACTGTTAAACCATAAGGATAATGATCTGCTAGTAAAACTATTATTGTATCATCAAGTTTATTATTTTCTTTCAATGTTTCAATTAAGATTTCTAAAGCATCATTTAATTCAATTTGAGTTGCTAAATAAGCTTTAACAGCATCAGAATAAGGTAAATTACTAACTTTATTTTTATTTTTAATAGCAACAATATTACCTCCAAAATTATATGCTAAATGTCCTGAAACAGTCATATAATAAACCATAAAAGGATTAGAGCTATTAATATAATCATTAGTTGTTGCTTTTATCATTTCTGTATCATATTCTGGCCATATATTACATTTTATCTTAGTTTCTAAACCATTATAACATGCTTTATAATTATCAAACCCTAAAGCTTTTAAATATTTATTACGATCTTGAAAATTATAATAATGATTATGATAAGCAAATGTATTATATCCTTCTTTTTTAAATATATTAGCGAGTCCATATGGAAAATAATTTTCTCCCTTTCTCCATGTATATAAAATACTTGAATCAGCATATAATCCTGTTAATGCTTGGAATTCACCACCAATGGTACTTAAATTATTTGATGAATAAAAATTATTAAATTTAAAACCACTATTAACTAATTTATATAATGTTGGTGTTATATCTTCTCTAACACCAATTTCATTAAAACTTTCTGCGACTATATATATTAAATTTTTTCCTTTAAATATTCCTGTATATTTATTTTGTTTTGTTGGACTTATATTTTCAAAATAATTATTTAATTTATTTATTTCATTATTATTAGATTTTAAATTTTGAAAATCAATATTTATTTTATTATCTTTATATTCAAAGATTTCATCTTTTTTTTCATTACTTTTTATTTTTACAAGTTTTTCATTAAATCCAAATATACTTCTGTATATATCTATCATTCCAGCATTTATAAGTCCTAATTGTTGATTATTAAGTGTTGTATCATTTACTTTTGTATATAAATAATATATTGAATTTGTTTTATTTTTTTGTAAATTTATATTTAATATAAATATATTTATACTTACAATTAAAATTATTATATATTTAAGTATTTTTGTTTCTTTTATAAATTTTTTTCTATAAATTATTAATAATATTAATGGTATAAAAAATAATCCAATTGCATATATATTTTTTAAAATCGAAATTATGGTTTGATTTCCAAACTTAAATACTTGGTCACTTAATTTAAACAAATTTAATGAAAAATAAAATCCAAATACATTTTTTAATACAAATTGTAAACTAAAGTAAATTCCCAATATTGTATAAATAATATAATTTACAATTTTATTGTTTATAATTGTAATTATTGTTGAAATTATTAAACTAAATAAAAATATATTTATAATAGAAGATCTATTATATAAATCAATTGTTAAAAAAGAAAATAAAAACTCTAAATATAAAATAGAAATAAAATTAAACAAAAAATTCTTACATTTCATAAATCATACCTCTATATTAAGTATATCATATTTTATTTTATTTAAAACAAAAAGAGCAAAGCTCTTTTATTATTTTACATTTTATTTAAATTTAACTGTTTTCATATATTCTTCTGTTTTATTATCAAAACTATTATCTTTAACATTATATTTTTCAAATATTATTAAATAAACTTTATTATTATCATACTGAATATATACTATATCATGATATTTATTATCGTTCATTTTAATTTTATATCCTTTTATTCCATCATATATAGTTTCTTTTTTATCATATATTTCATATTTTTCTGAATGTTCATTTTCATAATATTTAACAAAGTTTTCTAATGTTATGTTATTTTCTAATGTAATTTGTTGTAACAAAACACTCATTTCAGAGTTTATATAATATTCATAAGTATCAGTTTCATTTTGTTTTTCTAAATTTTCTGGTAATTTAATTGTTATATTTTTATAATTATAATCTTTTAATTCTTCATTAGATGGCATTAATAAGATAAAACCAAATAATACTATAAGAGTTATAAAAGAAGTAATAAAAAATACTTTAATTGTTTGTTTTATATAATTTTTTTTACCTTTTTTTTCATTATTAATTGCTTCTTCATCAAAATAATATTTATTAAAATTATTTACTATAATACCTCTTTTTTCCATATTTTTTAAAAATATAAAATTATTTTTATATTTTAAATTAGATAATATAACACTTTTTGGTATTGCATTATTTTTATTAAAAGAATTATATTTTATAAAAATTTCTTTTAATATTTTTATTTGTTCTTCATAACTTTTAGTTAATATATCTTCATTATCATTAATATTATATATTTCATTATTTATATTTCTTAAAATACCACTTATTCCAAGTAATGTAAATATTATTGATATAATATAATCTTTAATTATTCCATTTACAAAATTATTTGAGTTATATAATTTTTTAAACATTTCTAAATCAAAACCATATCCTTCTTTTAATAAAAGAAAACATGGAATTAATACAAATATTGCTATTGTTATAGATATTAATGAAGTTATTAATATTATAGTTGGTGTTCTTTTAGAAACTTTTGCCCCAAATAATTTATAAAATATTAATCCTCCTGTTCCTATAATAGCCGCAAATAATGATAGCATATATCCACCATATACATATAATAAAACCCATGGTAAACTAAATAATATTGAACCGATTAAAGCTCCTATAAATCCTTTTATATTCATATATTTTACTCCTTTAATTTAAATTTTTAATAACCATATAAATAATATCACTATAAGGTGTTATTGTAAATAATAAAAACTGATATTTAATCAGTTTTACATTATTTAACTAATTTAGGCATTTCAATAATTTTATCTATATCTAAACTATTACCTTTAGACATTTCTCTTAAAGGAATATCTAATTTACTTTCTTTTAAAGCAATTGCGATATTTCTTAAAGATTCATATATATTTATTAAATCATTAACATTAGTTGTTTCTAATTTAGATAATCTATCTAAATATTCTAAGATTCTAACATCAACAGATCTTAACATATCATTTTTAATAGATCCATAAGATAAAAATTCATTACCATAATGAGTAGAATTTCTACTAGCTTTTATATTACTAGAAACTATAAAATCTACATTAGCAGGTTTAAAAGGATTAAATTCTACTTCATCTTTATATAAATCATCTAACCCAACAACAGCAAGAGAAACACGATCACTACCATTTACATGAGAATCGGTATCATCAAATATTTTTAATTGACTATCTGAAAAATTAACAATTCCATTTCTATGTAAATCATGTAAAGATAAAATACCATTTTTTATAATAGAAGGAGCACTTGCATAACTTGAATTATGATGATATCTATCATTAATAGATATTTTAACTCCCATACTATCAAATATTATATCTTCAATATTTTTTTTAACCTTTAAACCGCTTTCCATTTTTATCCCCCTTATTTAACTAAATTTAATTTTTTATTTTTTTCTCTTGTTAAATTATATGTATCATTTAAGATCATAACTTCTTCATTTGTTGGAATAACATAAACTGGAATACTTGATTTATTAGTAGTTATTCTACCTTCATGTTTATCTTTAAATTTAGCAATACTATCATTTTCTTTTTCATCTAGTTCAAGTCTTAAAGGACGAGCTAGTTTATTTATGATAGACTTTCTCATACTAATTACATTTTCTCCAACTCCAGCTGTAAATACGATTGCATCAACATTACCATCAAGTTCAACATAATATTCCGCAATATATTTAACAACTGAATCTTTAAATTTAGTAAAAGCAATTTTTGCTTTTTCATCATTTTGATCTATTAAATTTAAAAGATCTCTAAAATCACCTTTACCACAAATACCTACTAAACCACTTTTTTTATTTAAATCATTTACAATTTCTTCAACAGTTTTATTAGTTTCAGTCATCATATAAGGAATTATAGATGGATCAATAGATCCAGATCTAGATCCCATTATTATACCATCAAGTGGTGTTAATCCCATTGTTGTATCATAACATATTCCATTTTTAATACAAGCAATTGATGCACCGTTTCCTAAATGACAACTAATAATGTTAATATCTTTTTTATTTAACTTATTTTGCATTACTCCTGTTATATATTTATGACTTGTTCCATGGAAACCATATTTTCTAACTCCATTATTTTCATACCATTCATAAGGTACAGCATATAAATAATTTTCTTTTGGCATAGTTTGATGAAATGCTGTATCAAATACTGCTACATTATTTATATTTGGTATAACTCCTTTTAATGTTAATATTACTGATAATTCAGCTGGATGATGTAATGGTCCTAGTTTAGTTAATTCAAGAATATTTTTTAATACTTCATCATCAATGATAACTGAAGATGAATAAAATTCTCCACCATGTAATATACGATGACCTACATTTTTAATTTCATTTAAATCATTTATTACTTTGCTTTCTAATAACTCATTTAACATCAATTTTGTAGCTTCCATATGATCTTTAACAAAATGTTTATGTGTTAATTTTTGATCATTAAATTTTAAACTACAAAAGGAATCTTCAAGTCCAATTTTTTCAACAATTCCATTTATTAATTCTTTTTTT
Source organism: uncultured Bacilli bacterium (assembly GCA_934130215.1). Lineage (GTDB taxonomy): Bacteria > Bacillota_I > Bacilli_A > RF39 > UBA660 > CAG-884. Next base: position 2,978 of record CAKOXR010000005.1, on the reverse strand, counting down.
CCAGGCATCTCATAAATTGAAAATTTTAAAGATGAACTTCCTGCATTTACTATTAGTATTTTTTCTTTCATAATTTCCCCCTAAACATAACAACCAAATAATATCATAACCATATATTTATGTCAAATTAAAAAAGAAAAATCTTTCTTTTGAAAGATTTAACTAAAATTTTATTTTTACATTTTCTTTTTCATCTTTTTCAATTTCAAAAAATAATTCTGGTTTAAAATTAAATAATTGACCTATTAAATTAGATGGAAACATTTCTAATTTGTTTTTATATTTTAATACAGCTTTATTATAATTTGTTCTTGAAAAAGCAATTTTGTTTTCAATTTCTTTTAAATTATTTTGTAAATTTATAAAATTAGTATTTGCTTTTAATTCTGGATAAGATTCAATTAAAACAAATAAATTATCTAAATTTTTACTTAATTTTTCATTTTCTATTATTTCTTCATTTATATTTTCAGATTTTAGAACTTTATTTCTAGCATTTATAACATCTGTTAATGTTTCTTTTTCATGTCCTGATACACCTTTTACTGTTTCAACAATATTTGGAATTAAATCTGTTCTTTGTTTTAAATAAACATTAACAGTACTCCATTTTTCTTTAACATTATTATATAATTTTGTTAATTTATTAAATACTATCATAATATACCCTAATGGTATTAATATGATTATTATTCCAATTATTATAAAAATAATTGTTTTAATTTTATTTAATTTATTAGTACTATTTCTAGAATTAATTTTATCAATTTCATTTTGTTTACTATTTAAAACAATATTTAATTCATTATTTTCTTTTTCTTTGTTTTTATTTATTTCTTCATTTTTTTGTTTATTTAATTCTATAATTTCTAAACTTTTAGTTCCCTCTAATTTTCTTATTTCATCATCACATTCAAAACTTAAATCAGTTTTTTCTCGAGTTAGTTTATTTATTTCCTCTGATAATGTATAATATTTATTTGATAAACCAGAACGAAAAAATTCTTTATTTGCTTCAACTCTTTTACTATTTATTTTTTTTGTTAATTCTTGTTCTTTAAGATCATATTTATTTTTTGTTTCTTTTTTTAATTCTACATATTTTTTTTCAAGTTCATCATATTTTGGTTCATAATTTTCTTTTATTTTATTATTTTCATCCGAATATTTTTCTTTTATTTCATTTTCATCTTTTATATACTTATTTTCTAGTTCATTAATTAAATCAATTTTTTCTTCATATGTAATATCTTTAATTTTATTAAATTTATTTAATTTTTTACAACTTGGATATATTATAAATCCAAATACTGTTAATATTAAAACTAAATAAATACTTAAAATAACAACTTTCTTTTTCATAATTCTCCTTCATATTATAAATATTATTTACTATATATAGTATAACATAAATATAAAAAAATTTAAATAAATTTATAATAAAATCCAATATATAATATTTTATATAAATGGTGTCTCCGACTGGAATCGAACCAGCGACCTACTCCTTAGGAGGGAGTCGCTCTATCCTACTGAGCTACGGAGACAACAAATAAATTATAACACAAAAATAACTATATTTCTATAGTTATTTCATAATATTGATAAATAATACAATTGCTAAATTAAGAGCATAATCAAATTTATTACCAAATTTTAATGAAAATTCATATCCCCCTATAAATTTATCAACTATGTTAACAACCCAACTTTCAGCATATTTTGGGATTGATAAATTAACAGGGAACATATGAGTTTTTATAATATCAAGTTCTCTATCGCTTACATTAAAGTTATTACTAACTGTTTTAATAACTTTATAAGGATGAGTAAATGTAGATATACATTTATCAATTTTACTTTGATCATTTGAATTTATAAAGAAATCATGTAATAAACCAGCTCTTGCTGTTTCATAAGCATTTAATTTTAAAAATTTTGCAATTTTATAAGATCTATAAGATACTTTTAAACTATGCTCATATCTAGTAATACCATGATGTTCAATTTCTTTTATTTTATCAAATTCATCATTATTTATAATATCGGATACTATATCATAGTATTCTTTATCATCTAATATATGATTCATTCATTAACCACCTTTATTGTCCCAAGGACATAATAATGATAGCACAATTATTATATAAATGTCAAATTAGATTTTAGCTTAATTTTTCTTTAATTGTTTTACTTACATATCCCATATCAGTTTTACCTTTTAATAAAGGTGTAACATAAGCCATTATATCTTTCATATCTTTCATACTTGTTGGTTTTATATTATCAAAAGCATCATCAATTATTTTATTAACATCAGATATATCTAATTGTTCTGGCATATATTTTTCAAGAATTTTAATTTCATTTTCAGTTTTATTTGCTAAATCTTCTCTACCAGCTTTTATAAATTCATTAATTGATTCTTTTCTAGTTTTTATCTGTTTACTAACAATACTAATTATATCATCATCAGAAAGTTCACATTTTTTATTAATTTCTTCCATTTGAATAGCACCTTTTAAAAGTCTAATAGTAGATAAAACTTCCTTTTCCTGATTTTTCATAGCATTTTTTAAATCTTCTAATATTTTTTCTTTCATAAATATTCCTTTCTAAAATAAAAGGAGCTAACTAGCCCCTACTTCTTTCTCTACGACGACTATTTTTAATAGCTTCTTTTTTTGCTTCCCTTCGCTTTTCGCCAGGTTTCATATAACTTTCTTTTTTTCTAACTTCTTTTAGGAGGCCCTCTTTAACAGTCTTTTGTTTAAAAGTTCGTAAAGCTGAATCAACATTACCATTTCTAACTATAACTTTTGTCATTCTAATCCCTCCTCTCCCCTTTTTCTAGTTGTATTATAGCACTACAAATATTTTTTTTCAACATTTTTTTAGCATTTTTTTCTTAAAAATGTATATATTTCCACAAAAATAGTCAATTAAAGTCAAAACTAACAAAAAAGGACATCTAAATG
>CAKOXR010000004.1 GCA_934130215.1 uncultured Bacilli bacterium | reverse complement strand
CAATAACTAAACTGATTGTATCATATTGCTTTAATTTTTTTACAAATTTGGTCTCACATCATTTACAACTACACATAGATTTTTATAAAAAATGTTATATATTTATTATATAACTTGAACTTGATCCTTCAATTGTTTTATAACTAACAATATCAACAATACCCCCATTTTTGAGTATTATTTTTTTGGATGCAATATTTTTATCATCACAATTTATTCTTATCTTAGTAAACCCTAATTTTTTGGCTTCTTTTAAAGCAAGTTTGAGAATAATATTTCCATATCCTTTTTTTCTTTCACTTTTTCTTATTTTATAATAAATTTGACTTCCCCTATTTTGCCAAAAATCACTTAATGTTGTCCTAATTCCAACCTCACCTATAGGTTTTTTATTATCGAACAATATAAAACGAATTGTGGTTGTTTTTATATATTTATTTATATTTTTTTCTTCTTCTATAAATTCATTAATTTTTTTCTCAAAATATTTATAACTAATTCCGTTCATTTTATTTATTGAACCAATTTCTAAACTAGGTATATCTTGATACATATCATACAAAATTTTCTTATTACATTTTTTTAATAAAACCAATTTAGTTTTATTAAACATCTTCATATTTTTTAAATAAATAAAACATCTTTTAAAATTATTATTTATTTTATTTTTGTAATTAAATATAGATTTATAATATATCATATTCTCCCCATTATCTATAAAAAATTTATGTTTTAATTATAATAATTTTAATATTTAAATAAAATCATAATGCACTATTAATAAAAAAACCCGTAAAAAACGGGTTTCCAAAAAGTTCTACTATCTTTTTGAGAATTGTGGTGCACGACGAGCAGCTTTTAATCCTGGTTTTTTTCTTTCTTTCTTTCTCGAATCACGAGTAACAAAACCAGCAACTTTTAAAACTTTACGATAACTATTTTCATTACCTTCATTTACTTTATCATATTCAAGTAAAGCTCTTGTAATACCTAAACGAATCGCTCCAGTTTGACCAGTAAATCCTCCACCTCTAACTGTAACATCAATATCAAAAGTATTTTCATTGTTAGTAGCAACAAGTGGTTGTTTTAAGTCCATAACGTTAGTTTCATAAGGAAAGAAATCATGAACGTCACGACCATTAACAGTAATTTTACCTGTTCCAGGTACCATTCTAACTTGTGCCACAGAAGATTTTCTGCGACCAGTTCCAATAAATAATCTTTCTGCCATATTTCCTCCTACTTAACTTCCATTTTAGATGGTTTTTGAGCACTATGTGGATGATTTTCTCCTTCATATACAAATAATTTTGAATACATTTGACGACCCAAACGACCTTTAGGAAGCATCCCTTTAACAGCTCTTTCAACCATTTCTACTGGATATTTTTCTTTCATAACTCTAGCAGTTCTTTCACGAAGACCACCAGTATAACCACTATGGTTATAATACATTTTGTTATCTAACTTATCTCCTGTTAGATTTACTTTTGAAGCATTTACAACAATTACATAATCTCCACAATCAACATGTGGTGTAAATGTAGGTTTATGCTTTCCTCGTAAAACATGAGCAACTTTTGTAGCAAGCCTACCTAAATTAACATCAGTAGCATCAATTACAAACCATTCACGTTTTACATCTTCTGCTCTTTGCATATAACTATTTTTCATATTTTTCCCTTTCTAATTTTAATCAGATTGTCCCAAGATCTGATTTAATGGGCTTAATAAAATGTACCAGTATTGATTATAGTAAAATTGACATACTTTGTCAACTGAAATAACAATTTTTTTTAAAATTTTAACAATAATTAACATTTAGAAGATAAAGACCTACTGGTGATGCACAAATACCTGCTTTTTTTCTATCCTTTTCATCAAGTATTTTTTTAACATCTTCTATATTTTTACTTCCATTTCCTACTTCTATTAATGTTCCAACTATATTTCTAATCATATATTTTAAAAATCCATTTCCTTTAAAATATATATTTATAATATTATCTTTTTTAGAAATATTAATATTATAAATAGTTCTTTCACAATTTTTTTCATAATCTAAAGATGTAAAAGATCTAAAATCATGTGTTCCAACAAATATTTTAGCGGCTTCTTCCATTTTAGATATATCTAAATTTTTATTATATTGATAAATATATTCTTCCATAATTGGATCAAATTCACCTACATTAATTTTATATACATATTCTTTAGATATAACATTATATCTGGCATGAAAATCATTTGAAACAGAATATAATTCTTTAACATATATATTTTTAAGTAAACAATTTAAAGAATGTCTTATTTTTTCAAAATCAAATACTTTTAAAGTATCAAAATGTAAACATTGATTATATGCATGTACCAAAGCATCAGTTCTTGATGAACCAACTACTTTTATTTTTTCATTAAATATTTTACTTAAAACATTTTCTATATCTCCTTGAACAGTTCTTTTATCAACTTGTTTTTGATAACCATAAAACTTTGATCCATTATAACTTATCTTCATAAAATATCTCATTTATATACCTCCAAAAGAAAACAAAATATAAAACTTATAACATGCATAAATATAAATAAATAATCATATAAATTAGATTTTTGTTTTTTTATAATATAATTTTTTAATTTTTCATTATTTGATATGTTTATATTTTTAATTGATAAATATAAAGATTTAATAATATTTTTTTTACCATACATAGATAAATTAGTTTTAATATATAAATTTAAATTATTTTTAAATATTTTAATTTTATAAAAATATTTAAATATTTTATGTTTAAATATCCGATAAAAAGAATTATCTAAATCAATATAATTATTTGTATATAATAAGTATTTCATATAACATATAATCAAAAAACCTTTAAAAATATAAATAAAATGTAAATGAAAAATTATAAACATTATTAATATAATTAATATATCAAATATATCAAATCTATATAATTTAAGATCAATCTTACTTCTTAAATTGATAAATAATAAAATACCAAAAAGTAATATAATTCCAAGATAATGGTTACAAAATACAATTGATAAAATATATAATAAAAATGAAATAATTTTAAAATAAGATGGAACTAAATAAACTATATTATTTTTCAAATCTATACACATCCTTTGCTAAATCATCTATATTATTTCTATAAATACCAATTTTTTTATTTTTATATTCTTCTAAAGATTGAGCAAATTTTATACAAAAAGGAATATTATTTTTTGAATTTTTAAAAACTTCAATTATTTCACCACTGCAATCAGCTGTAACAACATAATCACATAAATCAAGTAATAAATCTGTATTTTTAGAACAAATAATAATTTTACAAAATTTATCTTTCTTTATTGCTCTAAACAAAACTTTAACTTTTTTTATATCTTCATACTCAAAATCACAAAACATATTTTTAAATATAATATATTCCGGATTTCTAATTAAATATGAATTGAAAATAATTAAAAATTTTTCAAAATAACTTAAATTATTTTTATCAAAATTATTTATATTAATATATTTAGAAGAAATATATGCTTTAGAAGAAACACATAATATTTGTTTTTCAACATCACATATAACATTACCATCAATTAAATTTTCATCTAATGTAAACCCATTTATTATTCCATCAAATTTATAATTATTCATAACTCTAATATTACCTCATCTATATTTGTATATCTTTCTTTTAAAATACCATAATTAATTAATCTATCACATAAATCAATTATTTTTATATCAGTTATATCTTTAGATAAACAAATACTAAAATCTTTTTTAATAACATTTTTAGAATATAGCAATTCCTCAGGATTCGTAGTAAAATTTAAAACAATTATATTATTTTTCATAAGCAATGAATAAATTTTATCCCTATCTTCATTATTTAAAAAACATAAAACATTATTTATATAAATAAATTTATATTTTCTTAATATACCATATAATAATGAAATAATAATTTTTTTATCAAAAGGAATATTATTTATATCTTTATATTTATAATCAGATAACCCAAAATTAATAATATAATTATCAATAATATCTTCATTTTCTCCACTTAATAATAACTCATTATATAAATTATTAGAAATAAATCCAAAATTTTTATCAACATAATATAGTTTATTTTTTAAATTATTTATATTATTTTTATTTAAAAAATTACCATTTATATTTATATATCCATCATAATCTTGATAACCCATTAATATTGGAATTAATAAATTACCAGAAAAATAAAATGAATTCCATTTTTCATTTAAACAAAAAGAAACTTTTGTTTTAATATTTTTTGTTTTTAAATTCCTAACTTCTATATATTTCATAATATCCCCTTTAATTATACCAAATAATTAAAAAGAAATAAATAAAAAAAGAACCGAAGTTCTTATTTAACAAAAGGTATTAAAGCCATGAAACGTGCTTTTTTTACTTCACCTGCTATAAATCTTTGATGTTTAGCACATGCTCCAGTAATACGACGAGGTAAAATTTTACCTTTATCTGAACTAACATATCTTTTAATTACATCAACATCTTTATAATCAACTGTTTTACCAGCACACATTTGACATACCTTTTTCTTTTTTCTAAAAAATTCTGCCATATATTCTCCTATTCTAGGAAATTATCATCTATGGAAACACTTTCACCAAAATCACTAAAAGTATCATTATTTAAATCAACACTTTCATTACTTGTAATCATGTTATCATTACTTCTTTGTGATTTAGAATCAAGAAATTGTACATTATCTGCAACAACTTCAAATGAAGTACGATTATTTCCATCTTTATCAGTATAACTTCCAGTTTGTATTCTACCCTCAATAGCAACTTGACTACCTTTATCTAAAAAATTACATACATTTTCTGCTTGTTTTCTCCAAACAAGTATATTAATAAAATCTGCAACTCTTTCTCCATTGTTACTAAAAGGACGATTAATTGCTACACTAAAGCGTGTAAACGGAATTCCTGAACTAGTTGTTCTAAGTTCCGGTTTGATCGTAATACGACCAACTAATAATGCTTTATTCATAATTTATTCTCCTACTTTTGTTATTAAATGACGAACAATATCAACATCAATAGTAGCAAGTCTATTAAATTCATTTACAGATTCTTCATTTTCTGTTTCAAAATTTAAAACAAAATAATGACCTGATTTAAACTTCTTAATTTCATAAGCAAGTTCTCTTTGTCCCATATCATTTTCACCTGTAATAGTTGCTTTATTATCAGTTAATACTTTCTTATATTTGTTTAAAACAGCACTTACTTCTTCTTCTGATAAAGTAGGTCTTACAATAAACATAACTTCATACTTTTTCATTCTACTTCACCTCCTCATGGTCATAGGCTTTGTGCAAGCAAAGCAAGGAGTAAATAAATACTCGTCTAAAATTATAGCAAAATTTTTTTATATTGTAAACTTTTTTTATAAAAAATTTTTAAATAGATAAATATAATTTACAAATTCGTTAATAAAACATATTCTAAAGTATAAAGAGGGTATAAAATGATTATAAAAATAAAAATAAATAATATTAATTTACTAAATTATAAAATATCAGTTTTTACATCTGATAATAAATTATTACTTGAAAAATGTAATACTAATTGTATTATTTTTAAAGCTCCTTATGTAGGATTATATAAAATAAAGGTTTCAAATTATAAACCTATTAATATTTATATTACTGAAACAAATTGTCATACAATGAATATATCTATTATTCAAAAAAATATAAAAAAATTTATTTTATTAGATGAAAACTATCCAAATTTAGTAATAAAAAAAGGAAAATTAATGTTATCAAAAAATGTTATTTAGTAACATTAAATCTAAAATAACAAATATCTCCATCTTGCATAACATATTCTTTTCCTTCAAGTCTTAATTTACCTGCTTCTTTTACAGCTTTTTCACTACCTAATTCTTTTAAATCACCAAAGCTCATAACTTCAGCTTTAATAAAACCTCGTTCAAAATCGGAATGAATAATACCTGCACATTCAGGTGCTTTCATTCCATTTTTAAATGTCCAAGCTCTTACTTCATCAGTTCCTGATGTAAAAAAAGTTTTTAGTCCTAATAAACTATATAAAGATTTAATTAATTTATCTAATCCACTTTCTTTTATACCTAAATCATCTAAAAATAATTTTCTATCATTCAATTCCAAACTTGATAATTCTTCTTCTATTTTAGCACATACAACAATTACTTCAGCTTGATCTTTTAAAGCATATTCTTTTACCATATCTACATATTTATTATTATTTAGTAAATCTTTTTCTTCAATATTAGCCATATAAACAATAGGTTTTGATGAAAGTAAAGAAAATGATTTTATCATAAGTAATTCATCTTCATTCAATTCTAAATGTCTAACAGGAATATTAGATTCTAAACCATTTCTTATTTTTTTTAAAAGTTCAACTTCTTTTAAACTTTCTTTATCTCTTGCCATAAGAGCTTTTTTTTCAATTCTTCCAAGTCTAGATGTTACAATTTCTAAATCAGATAACATTAATTCTATATTAATAGTTTCTATATCTCTTATAGGATCAACATTACCACTCACATGAATAATATTTTCATCTTCAAAACATCTAACAACTTCACATATTGCATCTACTTCTCTTATATGAGATAAAAACTTATTTCCTAAACCTTCTCCTTGAGATGCTCCTTTTACTAATCCTGCAATATCAGTAAACTCTAATGTTGTAGGAACTAATGATTGAGGTAAATACATTTCATTTAAGAATTCTAATCTTTTATCTGGTACTGCAACTATACCTACATTTGGTTCAATTGTTGCAAATGGATAATTTGCAGCAAGTATATTATTATTTGTTAAAGCATTAAATAAAGTAGATTTACCAACATTTGGTAGTCCTACTATTCCAACTGTCAATGCCATAAAATCACCCTTTCAAACTAAATGATATTATACACTATTTTACTAAAATAGTACATACAATAAAAAAAACAATTTATATTATTAAATAATAAATATAAAAAAAGTGATTAAAATCACTTTTTTACATTGTTAAATTAGTACCTACCCCAAGAGGCAATCCAATAACATACCATCCAACTAAAATTAAAACCCATGTTACAATAAGTAATAATACTGGTACAATAATACTTTTGATTGTTCCAAAAATAGTAATATTCCTATTTTCATTATATTTTTCTAAATATCCTAGAAAAACACTAAAATATCCAAATACTGGTGTTATAGCTTTACCAACACCATCAGCGGCAGTAAATATAAATTGTGTGAATGCTGGAACCATATTACTTTTCATAAAAAGAGGAACAATAGTAGGTGCACATATACTCCACTTGCTAATGGCACTTGGCATAACAAGTGTCATAATAACTATAATTAAAAAGAATGTAACAATTAAAGGAACACCAGAAAACTCTATTAAACCAAGTAAATTTGATAAATTTGTTGCAATTACAACATCTAAATTAGTCCATTCTAAAATTCCTATTAATTGAGATGTAAAAAACATTAAAATAAATACATATCCTAAATTTTCAAATGATGCTGATATACCAACACTATATTCAGTTGTATTTTTAACATTTTTTGAAATATCTCCATATACATAACCACATATTAACATGATTAATATAAAAATATATAAAAACCCTGCATAAAATGGTGATGAAGAACTAAATAATTTGTTAACATAATTAACTCCACTATTATCTAATAGAAATCCTAATGGTTTAATTGGTATTATTCCTAATATAACAACCATTAAAAGAGTTAAAAATGTTATTAAAGTTATTGAATTAGCTCGTCTATCAACAATTAATTCATCATCTTCATAAATATTTTTTTTAAAGTTTACTGCTATATATTTTTCACTTACAATAGTACCAACTAAACTTATTAAGACCGTACTAAATAACATAATATATAGATTAGACCACATATTATATTTATAATTTAATTTAAATGAAGCATTTACAGCATCAATAGTTAAAACACTTAAATCATAATTATTTGCATTTATTAACAACCCTGTTCCATAACCAATGCAAATTCCTAAAAAAGCTGTTATAACACCAACCATAGAATTTTTATTTGTATATTTATACATAATACCAGCAAGTGGTATCAAAATAACAAAACTATATTCTCCAATCACTGAAAATATAACTCCTAGAAAAAATACTATAAATGTTATAATTGGTGATTTTAATCTTTTTAAAGGAGTAAATAAAGCCTTAAATAATCCTGATCTTTCTCCTATTCCAATACCTATTAAAGATATAATAAGTAAAAATAAAGGATTAAATAATTTAAAATTAGTAACAACACTTGTTAAAATATATTTAAATCCTGATGGAGTAAATATGTTTTGTACTGAAACTAAAGAAGTTGTTAATGTTCCATTAATAATTTCTGTTTTTTCTCCTTGAAATTCTAGTATAGAGCAAATAGAACTAAGTGCTATTACTATCATTGTTAATATTAAAATAACAACAACAGGTCCTATTCCTTTTGTATTTTTTTTAACCATCTTTGCCTCCTAATAAGACTCTACTTTTTTTATTCTTTTATTAAAATCTATCCTCGGTAACATTACTAAATGGCCACATTCTAAACATTTTATTTTAATATCAGCACCCATTCTTACAATTTCAAATTTATTTCCTCCACAAGGATGATTTTTTTTCATAATTACAATACTTCCTAATTTATAATCTTTCATAACATCACTCATTATATTTAAAAATTTCCAATATTCTATTTAAATCTGCTGTATTATTAAATTTAATTTCAATTTTATTATCACGAATCTTAACTTTAGTATCAAATTTTTCCATTAAATTATTTTCTATATCACGAATATTAGGATCAATAGTTTTTACATTTTTATGAATTTTTACTTTTCTTTCAAAACTATCATCAATCATTTTTTCTAAATCTCGCACACTTAAATCTTCATCAATTATTTTATTTGCAATTTCAACTATTTTTTTATTATCTTCAAGTTTGCTTAATACTCTTGCATGTCCCATTGTTATTTTACCATATTTTAACAAAGATTGAACTTCATCTGGTAATCTTAAAATACCTAAAATATTAGTAATATGACTTCTACTTTTTCCAACTTTATTAGATAATTCTTCTTGAGTTAAAGATAATCTTTCAAGCATTAATTTGTATGCTTTTGCTTCTTCTATTACATTTAAATTTTCTCTTTGTAAATTTTCAAGTAAAGCAATACTCATCATTTGATCATCGGTAAATGTTCTTATAATTGCTGGAATAGTTTTTAAACCTGCCATTCTACTAGCACGAACTCTTCTTTCTCCTGCAATTATTTCATAACCTTTAATACTTTTTTTAACAATAATTGGTTGAAAAACACCGTTTTCTTTTATTGATGCCGCTAAATCTTTTAAGGCATCTTCATTAAAATTCAATCTTGGTTGATATGGATTTGGTCTTAATTCATCTAAATTAAGTTCAACAATTTCTTCACTTGAAGTTGATTCATATATTTTTTTCTCGAATGAAGCAATATCTATATTATCACCATTAAATAATTGCTCTAATCCCATACCTAAAGCTTTTTTCTTAGTTTCCATTTTTACTAATCACTTCCTTAGCTAAATTTATATATGCTTCTGTTCCGCGACTTTGAAAATCATAAGCAAGAATCGGTTTGCCATGACTTGGTGCTTCTGATAATCTAACAAGTCTAGGAATAATTGTTTCATAAACTTTTTCTTTAAAATAACTTTTAACTTCTTCTACTACCTCTAACCCTAAATTAGTACGACTGTCAAGCATTGTAAGTAAAACTCCTTCTATTTCTAATTTAGGATTTATATCTCTTTGAGCAAGAACAATTGTATTTAATAATTGCATTATTCCTTCTAATGCAAAGAATTCACATTGTACAGGTATAATTACTGAATCAGATGCCATTAATGCATTTAATGTCAAAAGTTCAAGTGATGGTGGACAATCAATAATAATATAATCAAATTTATCTTTAGCTTGGTCTAAATATTTTTTTAATTGAGCATTTTTTATAAATGTAGGATCAAGTCTGCTTTTTTCCATCAATTCAAAATTAACACCTGCTAGATTTATATATGATGGTATTATATATAAATTTTGAAATTTAGTTTTTAAAATAACATCGTTTAATCCACATTTATCGGTTAACAATTCATAAATACTATACTCAAAATTGGATTTATGAATTCCAAGTCCTGTAGAGGAATTACCTTGTGGATCTAAATCTACAAGTAATACTTTCTTTTTTAAATACCCCAAAGAAGCTGCTAAGTTTATACTAGTTGTAGTTTTTCCAACTCCACCTTTTTGATTAACTAATGCAATAATTTTTCCCATGTAAATCACCATTTCTATTCATACATATATATGATATCATATTTTTAATTTTTTTTCGATACTTTTATTTAATTTTATTTACTTTTTCTTTTTATAAAGTTTACATATTATATTTTATAAAGGATTTTATTATATTTTTTGATATTTATAGTTTATTAAAAATATATTATTTCACAATATATAAAAGTCATTTTTTTAAAAATTAATCAATTAATTTCTCATGTAATAATTCTTCTATATTACTTAAATCAGTTTCTTCTATTCTATCAACTCTACATTTTTCAGATAACATAATTGATTTCATTTTTAAAGCAGCATCTTCTAATATATCATTTACTATAACATAGTTATATTTTGATATTTCATTTATTTCTTTATAAGCAACTTTGAATCGTTCTAATATTTTTTCATTACTTTCAGTTCCTCTTTTTACAAGTCTATTTTTTAATTCTTCCATACTTGGTGGTAATATAAATATAAATGTTGCTTCAGGATAAATTTTCTTTACTTTTAATGCTCCTTGTACTTCTATTACTAAAATGACATCAATACCTTTATTTAATTTTTCTTCGATTTTATATAAAGGTGTTCCATAATAATTATTATTATATATTGCATACTCTAAAAATTCATTATTTTTTATTCTATTCTCAAATTCTTCTTTGGTTAAATAAAAATAATTAACTCCTTCTTTTTCGCCTTTTCTTATTTCTCTAGATGTACAAGAAATAGATATCCACATATTAGGACTCGTTTTTTTAACTAAATTACATACGGTATCTTTTCCTGCACCTGATGGTCCTGAAACAACTATTAATAATCCTCTTTTTTTTAATTTAATCATAATAAATCCTTTCTTTTTAATATTGTATCAAATAACTTATTAAAAATAAATAAAAAGTACTAAAAAAACACTTTTAAAGTTCTAATAAATAATTAAACAGGTAATTTTATAAACATTAATATTACAACTTATATATTATGTTATTATGTTTTTTAAAAATCATAAATACAATATGAAAAAGATACTATTTACTAGCATCTTTTAATTCTTTAATAATATCTTCTTTTTTTGTTGATTTTATTTCGATATTATTATCATCAGCATATTTTTTTAGTTCAGTAACTGTCATATCTTCAAATACAACTTCGTCATCTTTTGGTAACGAACCATTTTTAACCAAACTATCTATTTCTTCTTTAGTTAAAGTTTCTTTTTCAATTAAAGTTTTAGCAATTAATTCAAGTAAATCCATATTTTCTTTAATTATTTTTTCAGTAATTTTATATTGCTCATTAATAATTCTTCTCATTTCTTCATCAATTTGAAAAGCAATTTGACCACTAAAATTTCGACTCTTATTATAATCTCTACCTAAGAAAACACTACCTTCACTTTGTTGCTCAAATTGAACAGGTCCTAAACTACTCATACCATACTCAGTAACCATTGCTCTAGCAATTTTCGTTGCTTTTTCAAAATCATTATGAGCACCAGTAGTCATTTCACCAAATTTTAAAACTTCCGCAACTCTACCACCTAATAAACCACTAATTGTTTCTAATAATTCTTTTTTAGTAGATAAATATGTTTCTTCTTTTGGAAGCATTAAATTATAACCACCTGCTTGCCCACGAGGAATAATTGTAATTTTTTGAACATCATGAGCACCATCAAGTTTAATACCAACAACAGCATGTCCTGCTTCATGATAAGCAACAACTTCTTTTTCATGTTCTGTATATTTATGAGTTACTTTAGCAGGTCCCATTAATACTCTATCCTGTGCTTCATCAATTTCAGCCATTGATATTTTATCTTTATTTCTTCTAACTGCAAGTAATGCAGCTTCATTTAATAAATTTTCAAGATCGGCACCACTAAATCCAGCTGTTCTTTTTGCTAAATTAGAAAGATTAACACCTCTATTAAAGAATTTTCCTTTAGCATGTACTTGAAGTATTTCTTCTCTACCTTTAACATCTGGTAAATTAACTGTAATTTGTCTATCAAATCTTCCTGGTCTTAAAAGTGCAGGATCAAGTACATCTGGTCTATTAGTTGCAGCAAGTATAATAATGCCTTCATTAGCACCAAATCCATCCATTTCTGTTAATAATTGATTTAATGTTTGTTCTCTTTCATCATGACCACCGCCAAGACCAGCTCCTCTTTGACGACCTACAGCATCAATTTCATCAATAAATATTAAACATGGAGCATTATGTTTAGCTTGTCTAAACATATCACGAACTCTTGATGCACCAATACCTACAAATAATTCAACGAAATCAGATCCACTTATAAAATAAAATGGAACATTAGCTTCACCAGCAACAGCCCTTGCAAGTAATGTTTTACCTGTACCTGGAGGACCTACTAATAAAACTCCTTTTGGTATTCTAGCACCCATTTTTTGGAATTTTTTTGGTTCTTTCAAGAAATCAATCAATTCTTGAACTTCTTCTTTTTCTTCATCTAAACCAGCAACATCTTTAAATGTAACTTTATTTCCACCATCATTTAATCTTGCTCTACTTCTTCCAAAATCCATTGATTTATTAGCACTACCCATTTGTTTTGATAAAAAAACAAATATAACAACACCAAATATTATAAATGGTAATATATTTATAACAAAATATAAAACCGTACTAGAACCAGGATCTCTTGATGCTTTAACATCAAACTTATATTCATTCGCTAGTTCATAAATTTTTCCAACAAGAGCATCTGAATTAGTAATTGAAAAAGTAAATGATTCTTTTTCACCATAACTATTTAATTTACCACTAATAGTATAAATTCCAGCAGCACTATTAGATGTTATATCAATATATTTTATTTGACTAGCTTTATCTTCACTTTGAACATATTCTAAAAATTTATCATATGTAATTTCATGTGTTTTGTAACCTGTACCAGATAAAAAAGCAAGTACAAGCATAACAACTAAGAAAAAAGCCATATAAGGTACTAAACCTTTTTTAATACTATTTTTCATTTTCATCCTCCAAACAATATAAAAGTATTATATCATATTTTTCATCTTTTGTTTTACAAAATTTAGATTTTTTAACACCTGGTAACCATAATATATTATCTTTACTATCTAAAACAATTGGAAAAGTATTTCTTCCACTAATTTTACTATCAATAAAAATATCAGATACTTTTTTATTATACCCATTTTTTATATCAATTCTATCGCCTTTATTAAAGTTTCTAACAATCAAAGGAAATTTTAGTTCCTTCGAATTTAACTTACAAACATAATTAGAATTATCAAAAGTATTATCAATTTTTTTAATAATATAACCATTATTTAATCTAACACAATCATTTAATTCATAAAAATAACTATCATTTTTTTTATAAATATCTAATTTATTATATTTTCTTTCTAAAGTAATACCAGGTAAATTAATTATACCATTTTTTTTATCTGATAATATAAATTTTTTAACAAGTTCTACATGTCTTTTATTTATATTAGTTGATACACTAATTAAATATCTATAAATAATAGTATCAATAATTAAATCATCTTCCTTTAATAATGAAGGTATATCTATACCATTATTTACAATATTTGACCATATTTTATTAATATAATTATTAACAAAACTATCATATTTATTTAATGTATTCGAAAACTGTAAAAATTTTAAATGAGCATCTTTATTTATTTCTTTATAAATAGGTAATACTTTATGTCTAAATTTATTTCTAACATAATTGATATCATCATTACTTTTATCAATTACATATGGAATATTATTACTTTTAACATATTCCATTATCTCTGTTTTACTATAAAAAATTAAAGGTCTTAAAATAGTATAACCATTTCTTTCGGAAATATATTTAAACCCAGCATATCCATCTATACTAGTTCCTCTAACTAATTTATATAGAATTGTTTCCATTAAATCATCGCCATGATGAGCAGTTAATAAATATTTGAAACCATATTTTTTTAAAATAGTTTCAAAAAACTTATATCTTTTTTCTCTAGCTTCTGCTTCAAAATTATGTCCTTCATATTTAGTAATTTCATATAATTCAAAAGGAATATTATTTTTTAAGCAATAATCTTTAACCATAATTGCTTCATTATCACTTTCAATTCTTACTTTATGATTAACATGACAACATACAATATTTTTAATACCAGATTTTAATAAAATATCAAAAAGAGCCATTGAATCTGGCCCGCCAGAACAAGCTATTATAACACCATCTGTAATATTTTTTTTAATAAAATCTAAAGCTTTATCCATAAATCACCACTTTATTTCATCAAAACCCTCATTTTTTAGTATATTATTTACTTTAGAAAAAGGTTTACTTCCAAAAAATCCTCTATAACATGATAAAGGAGATGGATGTACGCTCTCTATTATATAGTTTTTTTCCTCATTAATCAATACCTTTTTACAACGAGCAAAACTTCCCCACAAAACAAATATAACATTTCCTTTATCAGATAATTTTTTTATAACTTCATCAGTAAATTTAGACCAATTTAAGTTTTCATGAGATAAAGCTTTATCTTTCTTAACTGTTAAAATAGAATTTAATAACAAAACTCCTTGATTTGCCCAATCAGTTAAATCAGTATTACTTCTTTTTATTCCTAAATCATTATATAATTCTTTAAATATATTTGATAATGATGGTGGAATTTTAACACCTTTTTTAACAGAAAAAGAAAGACCATGAGCTTCTTTTTCACCATGATAAGGATCTTGTCCTAAAATAACAACTTTAACAGATTTATAAGGTGTATATAAAAAAGCATTAAAAAGATCAGCCCTAACAGGATAAATAATATTATTTTTATATTCTTTATCAACTGAATTCATTAATTCCTTAAACCATTTATCATGTAATATATCATTTAATACTATATCCCAATCATTACCAAACACTACTTACCTCCATATTTTTTATATTCTAAAATAACATCTTTTCTAAGACCTATTAATGCATATATATTTATAATAGCAAGTAAAGCAATAAATATATCAACCGAATTCCATAATTTTTGGCTTGATGAAATAGATCCTACAAAAACTATAATAATTGTACCTAATTTTATAAAAATATCACCTTTATTACTTTTAAATATATGCTTAAAACAAGCTTCACCATAATAATATCCTGTTAATATTGTTGAAAAACTAAACATAAAAACACAGCAAAATAAAGAAATTGATCCAAATATTCCAAAATGATAATCAAAAGCATTTTGAGCAAATTCAATTCCATTTGCATCAATAACATCAATTAATGTTGGTCCTAGTAAAACAATAAAAGCAGTCGATGTACAAATTATTAATGTTGTTATATAAATACCAAGCATTTGTACATAACCTAAAGAAGCAGAATACTCACTATCAGTAATACTCGAAGCTATTGCTCCAGTTCCAATTCCTGCTTCTGTTGAAAAAACACTTCTTTTTATACCTACTAAAATAACATTACCAATTAATGCTCCAAGTCCTGCTTTTAAACTAAAAGCATTTTTAAATATATCAATTAAAATTGATGGAACTTCATTAATATTTTTAATAATAACATAAGTTGCCAATAATAAATAAAAACTTCCCATTATTGGAACTAATTTATTAGTAATTTTAGTAATTCTTTTAATACCACCAAATATAATTATTGATATTATAATAGATAATATAATTCCAGTAATATATGGTAAATAAACACTATTAGAAAACACTTTAAAATTACAAATTGATTTACTAATAGTATTAGATTGAATCGCTATAAAAAAGCAAACATATGCAATAATAATAGTTATTGAATATATAACACCCAACCATCTTTTATTTAATCCTTTTTCTATATAATATGATGGTCCTCCAACAAAAACATTACCATCTTTTACATGATATTTATTTGCTAAAACAGTTTCAGCAAATGTTAAAATTGATCCTATAAAAGCCATTATCCAAAGCCAAAAAATAGTTCCACTTCCACCTATATATATAGCAAGTGCTACTCCACTGATACTTCCAACACCTATTCTTCCTGCAAGTGAAAGCATTAATGAACTAAAAGGAGATATATTTGAATTACTTCTATTTTTTATATTTTTAAACATTTCTTTTATATTAAATTGAGCTCCTTTTAGTTTAAAGCTAAAATAAAAAGATGATAAAATCATAATAATAACAACAAAAATCCATAAAAAATTATTAATATCATTCATATACTCATCCCATTTGCAATCTTAACAAATAACTCTAAACTTATATTTTCAGCTCTTACTTGTAAAGATAAACCATTTTCTTTTAATATTTTTTCTATTTTTTCTAAATCATAACCTATTAAGTTATTTTTTAATGTTTTTCTTTTGTATTTAAAACTATCTTTAACTAATTTAAAAAACAATTTTTCATCTTTTACAAACAATTTATTTTCTTTTTTAACAAGTTCTATAACAACACTATCTACATTAGGAACCGGAACAAAAACATTTCTTGGTACATTTATTAATTTTTTAATATCAAAATAATAATTTAAAAATACTGATAATGAATTATATTCTTTTGTACCAATTTTAGCATTAAATCTATCAGCAACTTCTTTTTGAACCATTACTACTAGTTTACTAACATCAATATTTTCGTTTATAAATTTTAAAATAATTGGTGTAGTAATATAATATGGTAAATTTGATACCATAATTTTTTTGGAATATTTATATTTGCTAATTACTTTATTAACATCAATATCTAAAAAATCACCATATATTATATCTATATTATTATATTCTTTTAATTTAGAATCAAGAATATCTTTTAAATTTTCATCAATTTCAAAAGCAACAACATATCCAGCATTTTTAACAAGTTCACAAGTAAGTGCACCAGCACCTGGTCCAATTTCTAAAACTAAAGTATCATGTGAAACACCAGATTTAAAAATAATACTATCAATAATTCTTTTATCTTTTAAAAAGTTTTGACCATATTTTTTTTTAAAATTAAACTCCATTACCAACCCCACCTTAAAACCGTAAATTTAGTATTATTATTTGTAATATGAGCTGTTATAGATTCACCAGTAAAAGCCAAATCAATCAAAACATTACCATATAATCTCCATGCATTTCTCATAGCAATACCAGTATCCATACATACACCAATTATATCTAAATCATTATTAACAACATGAATAACAGTTCCACAAGGAAAAAGAGTTGGATCACTTGCTAATATATGTACTTTACCATATTCTTTATCATTAAAAAAAGTACTTTCAATATTATTAGTTAAATAATGGTATTTTCCATCACTATCTGGACAATATAATAAACCTGTACAACCATAACAATCCGGACCATATCCTGTTAATTTACCAACATAATCAGCATCAGGACCTGTCCCAATAACAACTTCTTCATTAATGCTTTCAAAAACCTTAACTTCTCCAGTTGTTAAATTAGTAACAATTTTTCCATTTTTTCCTTGTACTAATATGTTTTTATTATTTTTAGGTATAGATTCATCATATGTTTCAATTGTTGTAAATTTAATAATCTCTGTTTTTATTATATCTCTTTTTGTATATCTATCAATACCATATATTAATGCTATAGAGCTTATTATATACATGATATCCAAAAGTCTTTTTTTCATAAACACCTCAATTATATATTACACTAATTATAAATCTAAGTCAAACAACCTAATAGCATTATCAAAAGTTATTTCTAAAACTTTTTCATAAGTAATATTTTTAATTTCTCCGATTTTCTTAGCTACCTCAATAATATTACTTGGCTCATTTTTTAATCCTCTAAAAGGACTTAAAAAAGGACTATCTGTTTCAAGTACAATTCGATCAAGTGGTAATTTAGAAACAACATCAACTAATTTACTATTTTTAAAAGTTATTACTCCACCAATACCAAAATAAGAACCTAGTTTTATAAGTTCATTTGCACTTTCTATACTACCACTATAACAATGTAATACTTTCTTTACATCTTTATATTCTTTTAATATATTTATAGTATCATTAATAGCATCACGACTATGAATAACAGCTGTCTTATTATATTTTCTTGCAATATCTAATTGCTTTTTAAATAATTCTATTTGTTTATCCTTTGTTTCCTTTCCATAATGATAATCAAGACCAATTTCTCCAATCCCTACTATTTTTTTAATATTTTTTTCTATAAATAATAGATCATTATTATCATACTTTAAAACGGTATCTGGATGAATACCTAAAGTAATAAAAACATTTTTATAATTTAATTTTAAAACTTCTTTATTTGATAATCTATCAGTACCACTTACTATTATATAACCATTAAAAGAATTAATTATATTTTCTATTTCTTCTTTTTTATAATATTCATTAAATAAATGAGCATGTGTATCTATCATATTATCCCTCAAAATATATTTTAACATAACATAATAAAAAAGTCCAAAAAAAGCACATTTAGTGCTTTAAAATACAAAATTTCTAGCTACAATATAATTTGTTGTTATTGCATTTATACTTAAAAAGAATAATAAATCAATTGTTCTAAATTCAATAATTGACACAAATAAGAAGAAAAACATACAAAATCCATAAACATACATCATTTTATTAACATTTTTAAACATATTTTTCCACCCACAATTAGTTTATCACATTATTAATTAAATAAACAATATTAAATATTAGTCATTTTACGACATTTTACAGTAAAGTACTTCCAATACCACCATTTCTTATACCAAATGAAGAATCATTATCACATATTAAGTAATTCATAAATACAGCTTGACCAAATCTAGTTCCCTTTTTTATCTCGAAATCTTTATCTGATGTATTTTCTATTACAAAAATAATATTTCCTTCATTATCTATATTGTTATAATAATCAGAATCTATTACACCAACACAATTTTTTAAAACAAGACCATATTTTATTGCTAGACTACTTCTAATATATAAATATAAAACATCTCTTTCTTCCATTAAAGCCTTAACACCTGTTACTATTTTCATACATTCACCACTTTTAATAGTTAAATCACATGGTGAATAAAAATCATAACCAGCACTTTTTTTAGTACTTCTAGAAGGTAAATTAAAATCATATAATGATTCATCATAATATTTTTTAAATTCCTTTAAACTAACTTTTTCAAAACATCTCATAAAATCACTCCTCTATATATTTTGCTATAAATTTAGATACAAATTTACATAGTTCAAAATCATTATTTGTAACTTCATCATCAAAAATAACAACAATACCACATACATCACTATTACTTATAATTGAAGAATAACAATAATGATTTGTTGTTATATTTGAACAAATACAAATCTTTTTGCTACTAATTTTACTTGTTCTAGAAAACATAAGTGTATCTAAATCTTCACTAATTTCTTTATCAATTAAATATTTATTTCCAGCAACTATTCTACTAGTATCAGTTATAATAAAACTCTTTCTTGTATATCCAAGCATACAATTTGCAAGCATATCAAACAAATCTTTTTTATCATCAAATAAATTAAATTTACTTAAAACAATATCTTTATCATTCATAAATATTTCTAAACTATCACCAGATTTTATTTTTAAATTTTTTCTAATTTCTTTAGGTAAAACAATCCTTCCAAGTTCATCTATTCTTCTAACAACACCAGTAGATTTCATAAATACCTCACTTTCTAAATATATTGTGAAGCATTTATTTTATTTTATACTTTTTTTAACAAGTTTTACTAAATCTATTAAATAATAAATATAATGTTTATCTAATTTAATAGTATCAAGTGTAATAACTAAAGAATTATCTTTCATACTAAATCTAAACATTCTAGATAATTTATTAACATTCATAAATAATTCCTTACCATCAATTTTATTTGTAATATCTTTAACAAAAATAACATCAATACTATTTCTATTAATTTTAACTTTATCAACAATATTATTAGCAAGTTTTTCAAAATATTCACTATACATATATATTATAACATCATCATCTAATTTACCGAAACGATCAGTTAATTCATCTTTAACTTTTTCAAGACTTTCTAAAGAATCAATTCCATTAATTTTCTTATGAATATATAATTTTAAATCAGATTCTAAAGCAAGATCATCCCCAACACTACTAGGTCCATCTAATAAAGGCATTTCTTTAACTTCTTCTTTTTCTTTACCATTCAACCTATCAATTTCTTCATTCAACATTTTCATAAATAGTTCAATACCAATATCATCAACAAATCCTGCTTGTTCACTACCTAAAATAGAACCAGCCCCTCTTAAAGAAAGATCTCTCATAGCAATTGAAAACCCACTACCAAGTTCCGTAAATTCTTTAATTGCTTTTAATCTTTTAAAAGCAATTTCATTTAAGTTTTTTTCTGGTTTATACATTAAATAACAATAAGCAACTTTATTACTACGACCAACACGACCTCTAATTTGATATAACTGTGATAAACCAAATCTATCAGAATCCATAATTATTAAAGTATTAACATTAGGTATATCAATACCAGTTTCTATAATGGTAGTACAAATTAAACAATCATATTCTTTATTTATAAATTTTTGCATAACATCTTCAAGTTCAACTTTTGTCATTCTGCCATGAGCATATACAATTTTTAAATCAGGAATCATCCTCTTAATTTCATTCATTTTATCAACAATGGATTCAACATAATTATATAATATAAATATTTGACCACCTCTTGATAACTCTTTATAAATTGCATCCTTAATTATTGTTTTATTTTCTTTTAAAACATATGTTTGAACAGGATATCTATTAACAGGTGGAGTTTCAATTAATGATAAACTTCTTAACCCAGTCATAGACATTTGTAAAGTTCGAGGTATCGGAGTCGCTGATAATGTTAAAACATCAATATTATTTTTTAATGATTTTATTTTTTCTTTATGTCTGACACCAAATCTTTGTTCTTCATCAATAACAAGTAAACCTAGATCTTTAAAAACAATATCATTTAATAATAATCGATGTGTTCCAATAACTATGTCTATTTCACCTTTTCTTATTTTTTCAATATTAGCTTCCATTATTCTTTTTGAAACAAATCTATTAATTAAACATATTTTTACATCAAAATCTTTAAATCTATCAATAGCATTCTTATAATGTTGATTAGACAATATAGTTGTAGGACATAAAAATGCAACTTGCTTAGAGGAACAAACAGCTTTAAACATAGCTCTAAAAGCAACTTCTGTTTTACCATATCCAACATCACCACATAAAAGTCGATCCATAGGATGAGTAGATTCCATATCAGTACAAATTTCCTGCTCCACTTTTAATTGATCAGGAGTTTCTGTATAAGCAAAATCATTATCAAATTCATCTTGTAATTCTTTATTATCCAAAAATTGAAAACCAACAGAATTTTCCCTTTTAGCATATAGTTCTAATAGTTCTCTTGTCATTTCTTCTATATGTTTTCTTGCTTTTGCCTTAGTTTTATTCCACTCATTAGATCCTAATTTATTAAGTTTAGGTTTTAAACCATCACCACTTGAATATTTTGTAATAAATTCCATCTTTGAAGCAGGAACATATAATTTATCTGAATTATCATAAACAATTTGTAAATAATCCTTTTTTATACCTTTTTTTTCAATTGTCTTAATTCCTTTATAAATTCCTATACCATATGAAGAATGAACAACATAATCTCCAACATTTAATTTATTAATATCTCTAATTTTAGAACCCATTTTAAAATTAGTTTTATATTGATAATTATTTTTAGAATTAAAAATTTCTGATTCAGAAATAACAACATAATCCTTATAAATAAAACCACTTTTAATATCACCAATAACAAAATTTATTTTTCCATTTACTAAATTATTTTCATCAGTTAAAAAAGCATTTTCATTTTCTAAATCATTTATTAATTTATTAATTTTATTTATAGAACTAATATAAACTATAATTTTATTATTTTTTTTAATATATTCATTTAACCTTTTATTAATATCATCAATTCCGTTAAAAGGTATTATATTCGAGCAAAAATACTTTTCACCAGATAAACTATTAATATCTAGAATATTATCTAATTTAAAATCATTTATATCATGCATATATTTAAAATCAGCTTTTATATTATTTGATACACTATATTCCATCATTTCATTAACTAAATTTAGATAAGATTCATTAAATCTATCATAATCATCAAATACAACATTTTTATTCTTTAAATAATCAATAATACCAACTACATCAGTATAATCCTTTAGATTTTTTTGCAAACGATATTCAAAAGGTGCTGATTTAGTAGATAAAAATTCTGTATAAGTTAAAATATTTATTTCTTTAATGTTATCTAAGGACATTTGTGAATCTATATTAAAAAATCTAATTGAATCAACAGTATCTCCCCAAAATTCAATTCTAATAGGTTTATTATAATTTATAGGGAAAATATCAACAACAAAACCTCTAACAGCAATTTCGCCCGTTTTAAATACAATACTTTCTCTAATATATCCTAAATCATATAATTTATTAACTAATTTATGTATATCTAAAGTATCACCAAGTTTTATTTTTAAAGATGATTTTTTGTATAATTCTATTGAAGGTAAATATCTTAAATATCCCATCATATTCGTTATAACTATTTTATTATTATTTTTTATTAATTGATTAATAGTTTCTAACCTAGTAACTTTTAATTCTGGACTAACAGCAATAGCTTCACTAGTTAAAAAATCATCCATAGGAAAAAATAAACATTCTTCATGTTTAGATATTGATTGATAATAATTATTAGCTTCATATAAAGTATCGCAAACTAATAAAACTGAACCATATTTCTTATATAATTCAACAATATATTCTGATTTCAATTCTTCATTTAAACCACTTACTTTACTAGGAAACTTTTTAAAATCAAAAAGTTTTAACATATAATCATCCCTTTTTATTATATTTATTCATTAGATTATCAAATGATAAACTTAAATAATCATCTAAAATTTTATTTGTATTACATAAAACATCTTTAAGTTTACATTTTTCTTCATTAGTGAATTTTCCTAAAACAAAAGAAACCATATCTGTATTATTTTTCGATAATCCGACTTTTAACCTTTTAATATTATCAGTTTTTAAATTATCTATAATATTTCTAATTCCATTATGTCCACCACATGAACCATTCTTTTTTAATTTTACACATCCTAATTCTATATCTTTGTCATCATAAATGACAAGAATATCATTAATGTCAATCTTAAAATAGTTTACAAATGCTGAAACAACAGTTCCAGATAAATTCATAAAACTTAAAGGTTTTAAAATTATAACATCTTCATTATCGTATTTTATAATAGCATATTCACCATTAAATTTTTTTTTATCAAATTTATAATTATGATAATTCATCCAATTATCTAAGACCATAAAACCAATATTATGTCTTGTATTTTCATATTCAATCCCAGGATTTCCAAGCCCTACAATTAACTTCATTCTATTCACCTATTCCATGAAAATTTTTATAAACATCTTCTTTTTTTAAATTATATTTTTTACAAATCATTTTAATAGCATTATTTGTTTTCATTCCATTATCAACAAGTTCTTTTATTTCATTTATATAATCAATTTCAACTTCTTCTTTCGAACCACTAACAATAATAACAAATTGACCTTTTAAAACAATTTTATCTATTAATTCACTAATATTACCTCTATATACTTCTTCATATTTTTTTGAAATTTCTCTAGAAATAGATATATATCTATCCCCAAATATATTTTTCATATCATTTAAAACCTCTATTAAACGATGTGGTGCCTCATAAAATATTAATGTATGTTTTATGGATTTTAAATTTTCAAGTTCTTTTATACGTTTATTTTGTCTAGCATTTAAAAAGCCATAAAAAGAAAAAGGAAGTGGAGGAATTCCTGATACCATTAAAGCTGGAATCATAGCACAAGCACCCGGAAGTGCAACTATATTAAATCCTCTATTACTAACTTCTCTAACAACAATATATCCAGGATCGCTAATAATAGGACATCCTTGATCACTTACAATACCAACATTTTCTCCATTTTCTAAATATTCTAAAATTTTATCAATATTTTTTCTTTCATTTTGTTCATTATTCGAAATTAATTTTTTTGAAATTTTAAAATATGAAAGAAGTAACCCCGTTTCTCTCGTATCTTCACAAAATATAACATCAACACTTTTTAATGTATCAAGTGTTCTTATAGTAATATCATCCATATTTCCAATTGGAACTGGAATTAAATATAATGTAGCCATACTAACTCCTAACTATAATAATTTTCTATTTCTTTTGTATATTTTCCATTTTCATAAACATATAAAGGATCCATAACTTTTAAACCAGGTTTACCATTTTTAGTCCCTTCAATCAATAAAATATTAGCATTCTTTCCTTTATATGGATAAACAAATCTAATTTTTTTAGGTTCTATATTATATTTTCTCATACAAAACAAAATACCCATTAAATTTTCTGGTCTATGAACCATAGAAAGAACACCATTATTTTTTAAAATCTTTCTAGAAATTAAAATAACATCTTCATAATTTAAAGAATAAGAATGTCTTGCTATCTTTTTTGAAATATTTTTACTTGTATTTTCCCCTGTAAAATAAGGCGGATTAGAAACAACAACATCATAAGTATCGCTTTCAATAGTTTTATAGTATTCTTTTATATCATAATTATATACATTTATTTGCTTATTTAACTTATTAATATTGATACTTTCTAAAGCATTTAAATAACTTTCCTTTTGAACTTCAACTCCAGTAATAAAAGCATTTGTTCTATTAGATAAAAGGATAGAAATTATACCATTTCCACACCCTATATCTAGAATATTTTTAATACTTTTATTTAATGTAACAAAATTAGCAAGTAAAACTGAATCAAGAGAAAATTTAAAACCATCAGTATCTTGTACAATTCTTAAATTTTCAAATCCTAAAACATTATTAATTGTTTTCATCAATAATTACCTCAACTATATTATTACCAATATCTACCTTTATAGTTCTGCTAAGGACATCAACTGAAACAACTTTTCCTTCTACATTATTTGTTTTATAAATTTTACCTACTGTAGGTAAACCTTTTCTTTTTTTACAATAAACATCATCTTCATATTTTAAACAACATAAAAGCCTACCACAAACTCCGTTTATTTTCGTAGGATTTAAAGCAATATTTTGATTTTTGGCCATATTAATAGATACAGAATCAAATTCTTTTAAATATCTAGAACAACATAGCTCACAACCACATATACCAATTCCCCCAATACAACCTGCTTTATCACGAACACCAATTTGTCTTAATTCAATTCTTGTCTTATATATAGAAGCAAGTTCTCTTGCCAATTCTCTAAAATCAACTCTTGAATCAGCTACAAAAAAAACAATTAACTGATCTCTATCAAAAGTATAAATACAACTTATAGCATGCATATCTAGATTATGTTTTTTTATAAGTTCTTTACATTTTTCAAGAGCTTTTTTTGCATCTAATACATTTTTATCATTTTTTTTAATATCATCATTATTTGCAATTCTAATTATATTTTTTATATTTTTTTTCATTTTTTCTTCTTTAATATCTATAATATTGGTAACTGTATTTCCTAAACAAATACCATAATCAGAATCACAAATAACTTGCATTCCTTTTTTTATATCAATATCATTAAAGGAATAATATTGTATTTTATTAGTATATGAGAATCGTACTCCTATAACATCCATATTTAACATCTCCCTTCGTAAAGTAAAATTAATCTTTCAATAAGTAAATTTCCATTTATATTATACCTCAACTTATTCTTAATTAAAATAGTAGTCTTTATTTTATTATTAATACTATCTAAAGTATTATTATTTTTTACATATTCTAAAAGTTCACTTTTATTAAATATATTAGTATCAAATGAAGACATTAATCTTATAACATCATAATAAAATAAAATCAAAATATCTAAAAATAATTCTATATCCAATTTAACAAGTTTACCAAAAAACAAATTTGTTCTTGTCAAAGATAATATTCCTGTTTTTTCATAACAATCAACAAAAAGTAAAACTTTATTCATTATATCTTTAACATAATCATAATTATTTTCATTTAAAACCCTAGAACTATTCGATAAGTAAAATATAATATTAGAAATATCATCTTTTTTTTCTAAAGATTTTGATTTTAATCTAATAATTTGACATCTTGATAATATAGTAGTTAATAATCTAAATCTGTTTTCCGTTATAAGAATACCAAATATACCATCAGATGGTTCCTCTATAAATTTAAGTAAAGCATTAGCACTAACATCATTCATTTTATCAGCACCATACATAATATAAACTTTTTTATCAGAAAAAGCTGACTTAATTAAAAACCTTTTTTGCAAATCATCAACTTGATTTTTTTTTATCATTCCATTTTCTGGTTTAATAACACAAACATCTACATTATTATCTAAATTAGTACATTCCTTATCTAATATATTTGAAACAAAAAATCTTAAAAATAAATCTAAATTATCATAATTTTTTTCTTCTATAATATAAGCATGAGAAAAAGAATCATTTTCATGATTTTTTTTAATAAAATCATATACTTTTTCTTGTTCATTTTTTATTATATCAAACATCATAATTCTCCTTATTATATAGCAAAGAAAATACAAATTAAAGATAATAAACCCGGAATATCAAACAAAAATAACATTCCTAATGTATAATAATTAATCGGAATAACCATATTATACGAAACAGCAAAAACATTATATGCATATAAAAGAATAAAACTTATTACAATTCTTTGAATAAATTTTATAATTTTTTTTATCATATTTTTCACCCATTTAAATATATGTGCGAAAAAACAAATTATTTATTATTAATTTGTTTTCTATCAGCAAAAGCTGTTTCCAGTGTTAATAAATCTAAATAATCCATATCTGCTCCAAGTGGAACTCCATGTGCTAATTTAGATATGGAAATATTTTTTTCTTCTAATAATTTTGTTATATAAAGTGAAGTTACCTCACCATCAATAGTAGGTTCTAAAGCAAGTACAACTTCTTTTACATTATTAGTATCAATTATATTAATTAATTTATCAATACTAAAATCATTATAATTACCATTCTTCATAATATTATCTATAACATAATATTTACCATTAAAAGAACCTGTTTTTTCAAACAAAATAATATTTTTTGGTTTTTCAACAACACAAATTATTGAATTATCTCTTTGTTTATCATTACAAATATCACATATATCATTTTCTGAAAAATTATTACATATTGAACACTTTTTAATGTTTTTTTTAATATTTAAAATGCTATTAGCAAATCTTTCATTAAATTCATCATCACATTCAATAGTCCATAATGCCATTCTTTCTGCACTTTTTTCCCCTACACCTGGTATTTTTTTAAAACATTCTATCAAATCTTGAATTGATTTAGAATAATTAATGTAATTCATTAAAATAACCCACTCATACCATTTGTATATTTACCCATTTTTTCATCAGTTTTTTTATCTATTTTTGAAATAACATCATTAAAAGCAATTAATAACATATCTTCAAGCATTTCTTTATCTTCCATTGCTTCATCTTTAATAGAAACACTCTCAATTTTTCTATTTCCATATGCTTTTATTGTTACTAATTCTGAATTACCTTCAAAAAGAGTTTCATCAATCGCTTTCTTTTCTTTCATCATATCATTTTGTAATTTTTGTGCTTGTCTTAGCATAGCTTGCATATTCATATTTTTTTCTCCTATTCTATTGTTATTAAACTACTAAAATCGTCTTCAATTTGACTAATATTATTTTCACATTTTAAATTTTCTTTTTCTTCTACAAATGAAAAAGTTCTTCTTTTATGATTAAAATCATCTCTTATTTTTTCCCATTCATTAGAAGTCGTAGCAATAACTTTATACTTCTTATTATATAATAATTCAAACAATAATTCAATCTTATCTATATTTTCATTAAACAAATTTGAATCATATACATTATTATAAACAAAAACCAAATAATTACCACCTGCTGCTTTTAATATTCCATCAAGAACTAAACTTGCAGCTGAACTATAATTAGAATCTAATATATAATTCCTAACTTCTGGTAATTTTTCTCTAATTTCATTCATCAAATTTCGATTATAAAGTGCTAATGTATTACCTATTCGAATATTCTTCTTTTCTTCATATTTTTTTACTGTATCATCATCTAACCTAACCTCAATTTTCTTAATACTTTTGTTATATGAATTTCCCGATTTAAAATTATTTCCCAAATTATTTCCCAAACTTTTTTCCTTATTATTTAAGGGTTTTTCAACCAAATTATTTCCCGGGAAATAATTTATTGTATTATCATTATTGTTTATTGATACACTATTTTCTTTATTTGAAATATCATAAATATTTAAAATAAGTAAATCAAATAAAATTTTAGGATTATTACTCATTCTCATATCATACAAAGAGTCATTCATTATTTTTAGTATTTTATTAATTTTCTCAATAGTATATTCATTCGCAATTTTTTTATAGAAATCACTGTAAACATTTTCACTTAAATAATCTGGTACTATTTTAGCAATCAATATATTTCTAAAAAATGAAATAAATTCTTCCAATACTTTTGTAATATTTTTTCCAAGGTCATTATATAAATCAGAAAGTAACAAAACTTCCTTTAAATTATTATTTTGTATTTTTGATATAAAATCATATAATTCTTCTGGTTTTAAAGTTCCATTAACATCATGAACATCATTATAAGTAATAGCATTACCTTTTCCAACATATGCATTAACCTGATCTAAAAGATTAATAGAGTCTCTCATACCACCATCAGATAAAGCAGCTATTTCCCTTAAAATATCATCTGAGATTTTAATTTCTTCTTTTTCAGATATTACATGCAATCTTTCAACAATTTCATCAACTGATATTCGTTTAAAATCAAATCTTTGACATCTTGATAAAATAGTTACTGGTATTTTATAAGGTTCAGTCGTTGCCAAGATAAAAATAACATGTTTCGGAGGCTCTTCCAATGTTTTTAAAAGAGCATTAAAAGCACTTGTTGTTAACATATGTACTTCATCAATTATATATATTTTATATTTACCAAATGTTGGAACTAAATTAACAGTGTCCCTAAGTTCTCGTATTTCGTCAACACCATTATTAGATGCTGCATCAATTTCTATAATATCAACACTTTGTTTTTTGTTATATTGCATACAATTTTCACACTTATTACATGGTAAATAATCATTTAAATTAGAACAATTTACCGTTTTTGCAAGTATTTTAGCAATACTTGTTTTTCCCGTACCTCTAGGTCCACAAAACAAATAAGCATGTGAAATCCGATCGTATTTTATAGCATTTTTTAATGTTTTAACAATCACTTTTTGCCCAACTACTTCATCAAAATTACTCGGCCTATATTTTCTATATAAAACTTGATACATATAACACCTCGCTTTATTTAATTATAACACAAAAGCAAAAAGAAAAGATTACTTTTTTCGTCTTTCCTCAAAAAAATTCCTTATCAATTCTATTGATTTACTACTTTCAATACCTTCATTAATCATTAATCCATACTTTTTTTCTTGGGAAATATTTTTTAAGGCTCCAAAATCATTATTTTCTATGGAAAAATATATTTTTTTTATTCTCGATTGAATAATTGCACCAGTGCACATCAGACAAGGTTCCATGGTTACATATAATTCACAATCTTCTAATCTCCATCGTTTTAATTTTTTTGCAGCTTTATTTATAGCAATTATTTCCGCATGTAACAATGGATTATTCTTGTTTTCCTTTAAGTTATGAGCTCTAGCAATTATTTTATTATTTCTAACTATTACAGCACCTACAGGAACATCACCTTTTTTATAACTTTTAATTGCTTCTTTTATTGCTTCATTCATATATTCATTCATATTTTCTCCTAGCGAACATATGTTCGCATTGTAATTACTTTTTTTAAAAAAATAGTGCACACGACTAGAGGTTTTTAAGGCTGCTATCTTCCAATTCTGACCTGATTCAAACATAATCGTTGCACCAATAAGACTATACTATATTTTTTATTATTTTTCAAACAATAACAAGCATTTTGCAAAATTAAATTATTTCCCAGGAAATATTTTCATATGTTTCACGTGGAACATTAAATTATCTTTGAACTTTTGTAAACACCTAAAAGTAATCAAATATGACCACTATTTTTTTCAATGTTTCACGTGGAACATCGAAAAAAAATTTTATATAATAATTCAAACATTTAAACAAAAATAGTTTTAGAATTATTTTTTCAATAAAATTTATTATAAAAATAAGATGTCATAATTATTTCCCAAGATTTTAAAAGTATTGTATTTGAAAATATATTTTTTATTTTTAAAAAGTTATTAACAAAAATAATTTTTTTAATGATGTCTATATAATAATATATGTTCCACGTGGAACATTATTAAACAAATGCAAAAAAAATTTTTCATAAAACAATAGTTCAATACTTATTTTAATTCTATTTAATAAACGATATTATAATTATTTCCCAAAATCATAAATTATTTTTTTTTTGCAGATTTAATATTATTAACAAGTTATTAACAAAAGTTATATTTTTATATTCTTATATATGTTTCACGTGGAACATCAAATAAATTTTATATAATAATTCAAACATTTAAACAAAAATAGTTTTAGAATTGTTTTTTCAATAAAATTTATTATAAAAATAAGATGTCATAATTATTTCCCAAGATTTTAAAAACATTGTATTTAAAAATATACATTTTATTTGCAAAAAGTTATTAACAAAAACAGCTTTTTAATGATATCTATATAATAATACATGTTCCACGTGGAACATTATTAAACAAATACAAAAAAATTTTTCATAAACCAATAGTCCAATACTTATTTTAATTTACAAACGATATTATAATTATTTCCCAAGATTTTAAAAAGTATTGCATTTAAAAATATACATTTTATTTGTAGAAAGTTATTAACAAAAGTTATATTTTTATACTCTTATATATGTTTCACTTGGAACATATAATTTTTTTTATTTGGTATCACTAATTAATTATTTCGCAGTCAAAATATATTTAATAATTCAGAATTAATTATTTTAATCAATGTTTCACGTGGAACATTATTAAATAAATAAAAAATACATATAATAAATAAAACTATTTCCCAAATTTTATAAAGTAACTTTATATCCCATATACATTTAATGTTTTTTATAATTAGTTATCAACAAAAGCATTATTTTTTTAATATTTTTTATAAATTTTTTATGTTTCACTTGAAACATTAGTATATAGAAACAACAAAAATAAGTTATAAAATGATACTCTAATTTTATTTTGATAAAAAAATCAATATAGTAATTAGTACTTAAGAATAAAAATCATATTATTTCAAAAAAATGTATATTTTTTTAACAAGTTATCAACAAAATATTATTTTATGATTTTTTTATACTAATATATATATGTTTCACGTGAAACATATAATAGTTTTTTTACTTTTTATCACTCATATATTATTTACCAAAAATAATATGAAATATAAATCAATAAATTAAAATAAAATTTTAAATAATGTTCCACGTGAAACATTAATAACTAGAAATATCTTATAATCGATATTTGTATTCATATTTTACTTTAATAATTCAAATAAATAACTGATAATATAATTATTTCCCAAGATTATAAATGTACATTATATATAAAATATTTATTTTATAAAAAAAAATAGAATAAGTTATCAACAAAAATGTTATTTTATGAATTTTTTATACAAATATATGTTCCACATGAAACATTAAACATTTTTTAAATATTATTTTTATTAATATTTTTTTATAAATATCATTTATCTTATTTAAATAATTAAGAATTCATACTTTTAAACAATGTTCCACGTGAAACATAATATACATGCTAAAAGGCGAACATATGTTCACAAAAAAAGAAGATAAATTTAAAAATCTTCTTCTATATCTTCTTTCATAACAATTTCTGCTGAACCAACCTTTTGATCATCTTTTAAATTGATTAATTTAACTCCTTGAGCAACTCTACCAGTTTGAGAAACTTGTTCTAAAGGCATTCTTATTATAGTTCCAGTATTTGTTATAATCATTAAATCACAATCATCATTAATAGCTTTAAATGATACAATGGAACCATTTTTTTCAGTAATATTAAGTGCTTTAACACCTTTACTACCTCTATGAGTCATACGATATTCTGAAACATTAGTTTTCTTCCCATATCCATTTTCTGTAACTATTAATACAAGTTCATCAGGTGCAAACACTTCCATACCTATACATTTAGAATTATCAACATTTACTCCCCTTACACCAGCTGCAGTCCTTCCCATAACACGAATCTCACTTTCGCTAAATCTAATCATTCTTCCATCAGATGTTGCAAGCATTAATTCATTTGATCCATTTGTTTTATTTACTGCAATTAATTCATCATTATCTTTTAAAGTAATAGCAATTTTACCATTTGTTCTTATATTTTCAAATTCGCTTAATGAAGTTCTTTTTACAATACCATTTTGTGTACAAAATACAAGATAATTATTGTTTTCATCATTTGATACTGTTGTCATTGCTCTGACAAATTCACCTTTGGATAAAGGTAATAAATTTATAATAGGTAATCCCTTTGACTGGCGACTAAATAAAGGAACTTCATAGCCTTTCATACGATATACTCTTCCAAAATTAGTAAAGAACATAATATAATCATGAGTAGTCATATTTAAAAGGTATTTAGCGAAATCTTCATCATTAGTAGTCATACCTTTAATTCCAACTCCACCACGATTTTGAATCTTATAAGTATCTGAATTTACTCTTTTAATATAACCATTATTAGTTAGTGTCACTATTATATCTTCAACAGGAATAAGTGATTCATCTTCAATATAATCAATAGCCGTCATATCAATATCTGTTCTTCTTTCATCAGCATATTTATCTTTAATTTCTAACATTTCAGATTTTATTATATCTAAAACCATTTGATTTGATTCTAAAATAGCTTTATATTTATCAATAAGTTTCAATAGTTCATTCAATTCATCAATTACTTTATCAATTTCCATTCCAGTTAATCTTCTTAACTTCATTTCCAAAATTGCATTTGACTGAATATCATCCAAACCAAAATCCTTATTTAATCTTTCTTTGGCAATAATATCTGTTTTAGAACCTCTTATTATCTTTATAACAGCATCAATATTATCAAGTGCTATTTTTAAACCTTCCAAAATATGAACTCTTTCTTCTGCTTTTTTAAGATCAAACCTAGTCCTTCTAATAATAACTTCTTTTTGGAAATCAATATATTTAGAAATAATATCTTTTAATCCTAAAGTTCTAGGTGTTAAACCATCAAGCATTAACAATGTTATACCATAAGTTATCTGAAAATCAGTATGTTTATATAAATTGTTCAAAACAACTTGAGGATTAGCATCTTTTTTTAAAGTTATAACAATTTTTACACCATCTTTTAAATCAATATGATAATCTGATATACCTTCAATAGTTTTATTATGAACAAGTTCTGCAAGTTTTGTTTTAAGATCATGAGTATTAACACCATAAGGAACTTCACTAACAACTATTTCATTATGACCATCAACTTCCTCTATTGAAGCCTTACTTCTAATAGTTATTGTTCCTTTACCAGTATCATAAGCTTTTTTAATACCAGAGTTTCCAAGAATAACAGCACCAGTTGGAAAATCAGGACCTTTTATATATTGCATAAGACCTAATGTATCAATATCAGGATTGTCTATATAAGCAATACATCCATCTATAACCTCACCCAAGTTATGAGGAGGAATATTAGTTGCCATACCAACAGCAATACCCATGGTACCATTTACCAAAATATTAGGAAATCTGGAAGGTAAAACCTGTGGTTCCTTCCATTCTTCATCAAAATTTGGAACCATATTGACAGTATCTTTATTAATATCTCTCAATAATTCAAGAGATATTTTAGAAAGTCTTGCTTCAGTATAACGCATTGCTGCTGCACCATCACCATCAATATTTCCAAAATTACCATGGCCATCAACAAGTGGAGTACGATAAGAAAAATCTTGTGCCATTCTAACCATTGCTTCATATATTGATGAATCACCATGTGGATGATAATGTCCCATAACATATCCAACAGTTGTAGCAGATTTTCTATGAGGTTTATCAGGTGTATATCCACACTCTAACATTGACCATAAAATTCTTCTATGAACAGGTTTTAAACCATCTCTTAAATCAGGTAATGCCCTTGATGCAATAACACTCATAGAATAATCTAGAAACGATTTTTCTATTTCTGAAACAATATTATTTTCAGATAAACTATCTCTTTCATGAAAAGTACCACCATAAATATTTTCTGGTTCTAAAGAATTATCAACATTATTGTTAATATCATTTTTTATATTTTCATTATCCATAATATCCCCCTATATATCAAGATTTTGAACATAACCAGCTTTTTCTTCGATAAACTGTCTTCTAGGTCCAACATCTTCTCCCATAAGCTTTTCAAATGCAGCATCAGCAGCAATACAATCATTAACAGTAATTCTTCTTAATGTTCGTTTTTCTATATCCATAGTAGTTTCATTAAGTTCAGGAGGATCCATTTCTCCTAACCCTTTCATTCTAGCAATACTAGCTTTAGTTCTTACTTTTTCATCTAAAGAATTTAAATACTCTTGAAGTTCATTTTCATCTAAAACATATTTTCTAACTTTTCCATGAGAAACTCTAAAAAGAGGCGGTTGAGCAGCATATACATGTCCTGCTTCAACAATCGGTTTAAAAAATCGATAAAACAAAGTTAATAACAATACTCGAATATGAGCACCATCTACATCCGCATCGGTCATAATAATAATTTTATTATATCTTAACTTCGATATATCAAATTCATCACCAATACCAGTACCAAATGCAGTAATGATTGTCCTTATTTCTTCATTTTGTAAGGCTTTGTCCAATCTTGCTTTTTCAACATTAAGAATTTTTCCTCTCAAAGGAAGAATTGCTTGAGTCATAGCATCACGACATTTTTTAGCACTTCCTCCAGCTGAATCTCCTTCGACTATAAATATTTCTGATACACTATGATCCTTGCTTTTACAATCAACTAGTTTTCCATAAAAGTTGCTAATTGCTAAATCGCTCTTTCTAGCAACTTCTCTGGCTCTTTTAGCAGCATTTCTACCTCTACAAGCTATAATACACTTCTCAACAATAATTTTCGCTTGTGTAGGGTTTTCTAGCAAAAATCTCTCAAATCCTTCAGAAAAAACATTATCAGCTAATTTTCTAACCTCTGAGTTACCAAGTCTCCCTTTTGTTTGACCTTCAAATTGTGGATTAGGATGTTTACAAGAAATAATCATTGTAAGTCCTTCTTTAACATCATCACCAATTAAAGCTTCATCTTTTTCTTTAAGTAAACCTGCTTTTCTAGCATAACTATTTATAACTCTTGTTAAAGCTCTTCTAACACCATCTTCATGTGTTCCACCATCATGAGTATTAATATTATTAACAAATGAATATATATTAGCATTATAACTAGTATTATATTGCATTGCAACTTCAAAGAAAACACCATCTTCTTCACCTTCTAAATGAATTATATCATCATGTATAGGTGTTTTATTTTGATTTATAAATTTAACATATTCAGATATACCACCTTCATACATAAATGTTTCTCCAGTAGTATCTTCCATATCTCTATCATCTCTTAAAGTAATTCTTAAGCCTTTATTTAAAAAAGCTAACTCACGAATTCTAACCTTTAATGTTTCATAGTCAAATATGTCAGTATCAAATATATCACTATCTGGTTTAAATGTAACAGTTGTTCCTGTTCTATTTTCTTCACATTCACCTATTATTTTAAGTGGTTCTAAAACATGTCCACCATTTTCAAATCTAACAAAATAAACTTTACCATTTTTATAAACTCTAATTTCAACCCATTTACTTAAGGCATTTACAACACTGGCACCTACTCCATGTAATCCACCAGATACTTTATAACCGCCTCCACCAAATTTTCCTCCTGCATGTAAAACCGTATAAACAGTTTCAACAGTAGATATTTTAGTCTTAGGATGTATATCAACCGGTATTCCTCTACCATCATCTTTGACGGTAACTGAGTTATCTTTATTAATTATAACTTCTATATGTGTACAATATCCTGCTAATGCTTCATCAATAGAATTATCAACTATTTCCCATACTAAATGATGAAGTCCTTTAACATCTGTTGTACCAATATACATACCAGGTCTTTTCCTAACTGCTTCTAATCCTTCTAAAACTTGAATATCAGAAGCACCATAATGTTGTTCATTTTCCATTTTCTCTCACCTCTCCTGAAACAACTATATTACCGTTTTCTATATTAAATATTTTCGCTAAATTAACTAATCTTTTATCTAAATTATTTAAATCAGTTGTTGTTATAAATGTTTGAACATTTCCGTATATATATTCAAATAAACTGTTCCTTTTTTCTAAATCAAGTTCACTAAATACATCATCAAGTAATAAAATTGGTGTTACTTTATCATATTTTTTTAAAATTTCAATTGATGCCATTTTTAAAGCAATAACAGCCATTCTCTGTTGACCTTGTGAACCATATTTTTTTAAATCTTTAGATTCTAATAAAAATAAAAAGTCATCTTTTTGTGGACCTATTAATGTAGTTCCTACTATCATTTCTTTATTTTTATTAAATTTAAATTTTTCATTTAATATATTTTCTAAATTACCATTTAATTCTACATCGGTTTTATAAACAATTTTAAGACCTTTATAACCACTTAATTTAAAATAAACATTATCTATAACTTCATTTATTCTTTCAATATATTTTTCTCTTTTTTTATAAATATAAATTATTTTATTTATTAAAAATTGTGTTAATACATCAAAATACATTTCATTAATTTTAATTCCATTTAAATTATTTTTTAATAAATTATTTCTAATTTTTAAGATATTGTTAAATTCACTTAATACTGTATAATATTTATTTCCAATTAATGAAAATTGTTCAATTTGGGTATCTAAATAATATCTTCTTTCAACTGGTAATCCTTTAATTAAATTAAGGTCTTCTGGACAAAACATAATAACTTTCATTTTACCTATATATGATTCAATATTTTTTTGTTTATTATCATCAATAAAACATTTTTTATGATTTCTAAAATTTATTTTTAAATGATAATCATAATCTTCTTTTATTAATCCTGATATTTGAAAAAATTCCATTTTTTCTTTTAAAAGTTCTCGATCAAATATTGTTCGATATGATTTTGTAATTCCTAAAAAATATATTGCTTCAAGTAGATTTGTTTTTCCTTGTGCATTTTTTCCATAAAATATATTAATTTTATTATCAAATTCAATATTTACATAAGAATAATTACGAAAATTAACAATTTCTAAATTTTTTAATATCATATTTCATGCCTTTACCTTTTTTTGTCCATTTTTAGGCATTTTATATATTACAAATATACCTATACCTCGTTAACATTATACCATAAAAAATGTTGAAATAAAACAAAAAATGAGGAATAACCCTCATTTTATGCATTTTTTCTTTCTTTCATAACACAATCTAACCTTGTTGCTCTCATTAATTGATTTTCAATTGTCTCAAATGAACAGTCAATATCTAAACTATATCCGTTTTTAAATAATATTTTTGTTCCTTCTTTTTGTTTATAAAACTTATCAATTTCATGAAGTGAAATCCATGAACATTTAGCATATTTTGGTGATGCAGTTGGAAAAAATATTAATGATTTAGATTCTTCAATCATAATTGGTAATTTATAAGAATAATTTAATAAATTTTTTGTTCCTTCACATCTTCCATCATAAGTACATCCATAATATTTACAACTTTCTTCGATAATATTGATTGTTGATTTATTAATAAAAAACTCTCTTTCCTTTTCAATAACTCTTGATAATGTTTCATTAATTGCAATTATTGCATTTGTTGCTGATGTTACTTCATAAGTATCAAACATATATATTCCCCCTCCTTTTTAGATTTCATGATAAACATGATGGCCTATATACTAACACCCAATCTTGTCGAAATTTGTTGAATTTTGTCGAAATAATAAAAAAAGTTAAAAAAAAAAAACGATTTTTTTCGTTTTTTTTATGAAATATTTTAAAATTAAATATATTTTTTTTATTAAATTATTATTTTTTTTATTAAATAATTTAATTTATCGACTTTTTTTATAAATTATTTTAATTAAACTAGTTTTTTGGCCTAAAAGGCATGACTACTTGAGTTAAATCATTTTGATTAGGACATTTTATAATTACAGGTTTTTTTTCACCATTTAATAATAAATTAATTTCATCTCCATTAAATGTTTTTAAAGCATCCATCATATATCGAGCACTTAATAAAATATCAATATTAGTATTATTAACATTTTTGATAATAATACTTTCATCTACTCTACCTATTTCTGGAACATTAGATGTTATTTTCATTACATCACCGCTAGCTTCAAGTAAAATAACATTTTTTTCATCATTATTTGATAGTAATGCTGCTCTATCAATAGCTCCATAAAATTCATTCAAATTAATTAATAAAGAAATTAAGAAATTATCAGGTATTAATCTTGAAGTATCTGGATAAATATCATTTATAACACTTGTTAAAAATATTATATCATTAATTTTAAAAATTATTTTATTTTCAAAAACAAACATTTTAACAATTTTATCAGAATCTGGTAATAAATGAACCATTTCTCTTAAATTTCTTGTTGGTATAATTAAATTAAAATTTTTATCTAATGTTTGATCTAATATTATTTCTTTACATGCAAGTCTAACTCTATCAGAAGCTGTACAAATAAGTTTGTTGCCTTCAAACTTAAAATCTATTCCTGTTAATGCACTTTTTGATTCTTGAGTAGATGAAGCGAAAGAAACTTGATTTATTATACTTTTAAATATATTACTATTTATATTAATACATGCATCGTTTTCTTTTAAATCAATTTCTGGAAATTCATTTACATCATTACAATTTAAGTAAAATTTAGAATTTTTAGTAAATATATAAAATTTACCGTCTTCATCTGCTTCAATATCAAGAATAGTATTTGGTAATTTATTGATTATATCATAAATAAATCTTCCTGCTACTACAGTTTCTCCTGTTGAATCAATACTTAATATAAGCGATCTATCAATATGAGTTTTAATAGCAATATTGTTATCAGTACTTATCATATCTAGACCATCATCGTTTAATTCAAATTTAATACAATTTAATATTGGTACTAAATTCTTATTAGATATCCCCCTTATTACATAATTTAAATGTTCCATTAGAACATTTTGTTTAATTGAAAATTTCATTTTTTTTCCCTCCCTATTATTATTAATATTATATATATATTATTATTATTATTAATGTTGATATTGTTGATAACTCACTTTAGGCCTTATTTTATAAAGCCAAATGGACTGTTGATAACTTGTTAATAACTCGAGTTATTAACATTTCCTAGTTGACTATAGATTTTATTGATAGCAATTTTTAATTGTTCATTGGTCTCAATTTCTTTTTTTATTTTTTCAACAGCATGACTTACTGTAGCATGGTTTTTACCTCCAAAAGCCATTCCAATTTTTTCTAAGTTTTCATCAAGCAATACTCTACATATATACATTGCAACTTGTCTTGGTATAACAAGTGTATTATTTCTTCTTTTACTT
The DNA here is from genome assembly GCA_934130215.1 of uncultured Bacilli bacterium. GTDB lineage: Bacteria > Bacillota_I > Bacilli_A > RF39 > UBA660 > CAG-884. The sequence goes on along the minus strand of CAKOXR010000004.1, from coordinate 2,781 downwards.
TTTAAATCATCAATATTTACATTGTATTGATTAGCAACTATCTGTTGAACTTGTTCAATTTTATTTTTATCAGTAACAGTTACTACAAAGAAATTTTTTAAAGCTTCGATTGCAAAATCATAAGTTATTTCAGCTCCACCATTCATAAGTGAATACATAAGTACCCTATTTAATGAACATTCGAGTTTTCTTATATCTGATGTACAATTACTTGCAATATATTCAATAACTTCATCTGGTATATGAACAACAACACCTTTTTCAACAATTTTGTTCTTAATTATATTTAATCTCAAATCAAAATCCGGTGGTTGAATATCAACTGGAAGTCCACTTGTAAATCTTGTTCTTAACCTATCTTCCAATTTTCTTAAATCATCAGGTGATCTATCTGAACATAAAACTATTTGTTTATTATTTGTTGTTAATTCATTGAAAATATTAAAAAACTCTTGTTGTGATTTGATGGCAGATTCAAGAAATTGTATATCATCTATTAACAAGGCATCTATTTTTCGATATTTCTTTTTAAAATCGGATACTTTATCATAATTATTAGCACCCTTACTCATTTCTACAAAATCATTTATAAATTGTTCACAAGTAACATATAAAACATTTTTATGATATTTATCTATAATATAATTACCAATTGCATGCATTAAATGAGTTTTTCCAACACCACTTCTTCCATATATAAAAAGTGGATTATACATCATACCAGGACAATCAGCAATAGCAAGAGCCGAAACATGGGCAAATTTATTACTAGTACCTACTATGAAGTTATCAAAAGTATAATTTGGATTTAAATTTGAGACAAATTTTTCTTCTTTTATTTCTGTTATTTCACAATTTTCCTTTTTTGATTTAATTTCATCGTCTAAAAAATAAGCTAGTTCTAGATTTGTACCTGTTAATTCATATATTATTTCTTCAAGTTTACTATTAAAAATTTTTTTCAAATATTTTTTATGTAAAGCAAAAGGAACAATAATGTTAATAACTCCATTTTCCATAGAATAAGCTTTTGTTTCTTTAAACCAAGTATCATAATTTACACTATTGAGTGAAGCTCGCATTTTCTCAAGTACTGTATTCCATAATTGTTCTAAATTCATGTTTTCATCACCCACCTTTAACGACTTACACACATATTTTAACTTATTTTTTAATAAAAGGAAACCATTTTCATAAAAGTTTTTCAAAAAAAAACTTATCAACAAGTTATCAACAGTAGTTTTAGTATATTTTATAAAGAAATAATGAGTTATTAACATTTTTGTTGATAACTTTATTAACACTAATTTTTATTAACATTTTAGTTATTAACATTTTTGTTAATAAGTGTCAAAACATTAATAATTATCTAATTTTTTTTTGTTGATATCTTGCAAATAACTTTATTTTATGTTATATTAATCAAGTCTTAGCCAAAAAGATATTAACAAGGAGGTGTCCAAATGAAAAGAACATATCAACCTAATAATCGTAAAAGAAGCAAAAAACAAGGATTTTTAGCACGAATGAAAACTAATATAATAAATAGTAGAAGAAGAAAGGGACGTAAAGTTCTTTCACATTAGTTCACTGAAAAATCAGTGGCTTTTTAATATGAGGTAGTTAATGAAAAAAATAAATATTGTTAAAAAAAATGAAGATTTTAGAAGAATTATTAAAAATGGAAAATATAAAAAAGGTGAATTATTTAATATATATATAGAAAGAACCAATGAAAATATATATCATTTTGGTATTAGTGTTAGTAAAAAAATTGGAAATGCTGTTGTTAGAAATAAAGTAAAAAGAAGGTTAAAATCAATAATTGATAAAAAAAACTACCAAAATGGTTTTAATTGTATTATAATAGTTAAAGGAGCAATTAATAATTATAAATATAGTTATATAGAAAATAATCTATTATCTGCTCTAGAAGAACTTAATATAATAGAAGGAGAAACTAATGAAAAATAAAAGCAAAATATTAATATTATTAACAATTCTACTTTTAACGGGTTGTACTAAACAATTAAAAGATCCAAATGGTAATATTGTTAAACATCCTCAAACAGGTCAAAGCTTAGTAGAAAATGTACTTTGTAGGCCAGAAGATGCATCATCAATAAAAAAATATGAAGAAGCGGGAGTTGATATTAATAAATATCCAACATGTAGTGAATTCTCACCATTTAAAACTAAATATGAAGGAATATGGACTAATATTTTTATTAAACCTCTTGCATGGTTAATATTAAAAGTAGGTCATATAGTTAAAGATTATGGTATAGGATTAATAATAATAACAATTTTAATTAGAGCTTTATTATATCCTTTAACTAATAGTACAGCTATGCAATCTGAAAATTTATCACTTGCAAAACCAGAACTTGATAAACTAGAAAAAAAATATGCAGGAAAAAATGATCAAGAATCAATGATGAAAAAAAGTCAAGAAATGATGCTTGTTTATAAAAAATATAATATAAATCCTTTATCTAGTTGTTTATTTGCTTTAATTCAAATTCCACTTTTAATATCATTTTATGAAGCAATGAATCGTTTACCAGCAATATTTGAAGGAAAATTTCTACATGTTATTGATTTAGGAAAAACTGCATCTAGTGCATTTGGAGATGTTGTAAATGGTGCATCACCACTTAATTTATTATATATATTATTACCTATAATGGTAACCTTAGTAACTCATTTTTCATTTAAATTAAATAAAACAGCTACAACAACTGAAGATAATATGATGAAATTTATGCCAATATATATGGT
>CAKOXR010000003.1 GCA_934130215.1 uncultured Bacilli bacterium | reverse complement strand
CTAGTGCTATTTTTATTTAAAGATCAAAAAAAAGAACTGAATGAAATTATTCTATTTCATTACAGCCCCTTTTATTTGTTTTTTATAATATATTTATATACTTCTTCTATTGTTTTATTAAAATCATCATAATTTACATTAAACCATTTTATATCCATTTGATTATTAAACCATGTATATTGTCTTTTAGCATAATTTCTTGATTTTTGTTTTATTTTATTTAAACAATCTTCTAATGATGATTCTTTATCAAAATATGGAAATAATTCTTTATACCCTATTGGAGTCATAATTGCTTTTGTTCTTATATTTGATTTATATATTTTGTATGCTTCTTCAATTAAACCGTTTTTAACCATTATATCTACTCTATTATTAATTTTTTCATAAAGATATGATCTATTAGTAGTTAAACCAATAAAGATTGTATCATATAATAATTTATTTGTTTTTTCTTTTGAACTAAAAGACTTATTATTTGAATTAATATAATTTAAAGCTCTTATGATTCTTTTTCTATTATTTGGATGAATTAAATTATTAGGATCTTTAATAACTAATTTTTTATATAATTCTTCTGTACTTATATTATCAAAGTTACTAATTATTTTTTCTTCTTCAAATTTATAATCATATAGTACTGCTTTAATATATAAACCTGTTCCTCCTACTAAAATAGGAGTTTTATTTTTTTTTAATATTTCATTTATTTTTTTTCTTGCATCTTTTTGATAATCATATACCGTATAATTATCAGTTATATCCTTAATATCTATTAAGTGATGGATAATACCATCCATTTCTTTATTTGTTACCTTGGCAGTTGCTATATCTAATGTTTTAAATATTTGGGTACTATCACAATTAATTATTTCACCGTTTAATTTTTTTGCTAGTTCAATACTTAATTTAGTTTTTCCAGTTGCTGTTGGACCTGTTATTACTATTACCATATTCACCTTATAAACATTGCATCACCAAAGGAAAAGAAACGGTATTTTTCTTTTACTGCTATATTATAAGCATTTAATATTATATCTTTAGATGCAAATGCACTTACTAACATAACAAGAGTTGATTTTGGTAAATGGAAATTAGTTATTAAACCATCTATTGCTTTAAATTTAAATCCAGGATAGATGAATATTTTAGTCCAACCACTACATTCTTTAAATTCACCATATAAATCCATAACTGTTTCAAGTGTTCTTGTACTAGTTGTTCCAACACTTATTATTCTTCTTTTTTCTTGTTTTGCTTTATTTAATATATTAGCAGTTTCTTTTGTCATTTGGTAAAATTCACTATGCATTTCATGTTTAGTAACATCCTCTACATTAACTGGTCTAAATGTACCTAGTCCTACATGTAATGTTATATTTGTTATAATTATTCCTTTTTGTTTTATTTTTTCCATTAGTTCTTTTGTAAAATGTAATCCTGCTGTTGGTGCAGCTGAACTTCCTACTTCTTTTGCATATACTGTTTGATATCTATCTTTATCTTTTAATTTTTCATGAATATATGGTGGAAGTGGCATTTCACCTAGTTTATCGAGTATTTCATAAAATATACCATCATAACTAAATTCTATATGTCTTATTCCTTCATCAAAAGTATTTATACATTTTCCTTTTAAAATTCCACCAAAATTTATAATTGTTCCAACTTTAACTCTTTTAGCTGGTTTTACTAAACATTCCCATATATCATTTTTGATATTTTTTAACATTAATATTTCTATATGAGCATTTGTTTCTTCTTTGATTCCCATTAATCTAGCTGGCATTACTTTTGTATCATTAATTACTAAAACATCACCTTTATTTAAATAATCAATAATTTCATAAAATTTTTTATGTTCAATATTACCTGTTGATCTATCCAAAACCATTAATTTAGATTCAGTTCTTTCTTTTAAAGGAACTTGTGCAATTAAATTTTCTGGCAAATTATAATCAAAATCTTCTGTTTTCATTTTTTCTCCTTTTATCTACTCATATATTATAATTAAAATATTTTTAAATTACAATGATATTTTATAGTTCAGTAACATCATATATATAAGTTGTTTCAAAGTTTAAAGTTCCTTCACTTTTATTTCCTTGAACATCATATGTTTCATATTTTAAACTTGATATTTCTATATTTTGTGCATTTACTTTTATAATACATAATATAAAAATAACTAAAATAATTAATATTTTTTTCATTTTTTTCCTCCTATATAAAAGTTTATAACCTATTTTAATTTAAGTGTATATTCATTGTATGGTGTAATAGATGTTAAATCTTTTTTTGCTCCTATACTTGATAAAGTATTATTTCTCATTTTATCTTCTCTAAGTGCTGATAAATATAGTTTTTCAATTCCTTTAGCTTTTAATTCTTCAACTACTAATTTTAAAGCTCTTAAATCATGACCTTTTTTAATAGCATGTTCTTCAAATTTATAATTTAATTTTCCATTATTATATGTTATAATACCAATTTTCTTCATTTGTTCAAGTAATAAAACATCATAAATAATTTTATCATCAGGATTTACCATTTCTTTTAATGATACAATACCATCTGTTATATTGTTTCCTAATAATTCATCGATTTGCCATTTTAGGTCTTCTATTATAGCATGATAATCTCTACTTTCATTTCCTTGTTCTAATCTCTTTTTTGCATGTAAATATCTTTTGTATAATTGTTGAATTTTTCTATCTTTTTGTTTCATTTTAATCCTCCCTACTGAATTAATTTTAACATATATTTATATTATGTCAAATTTATTTTATGAATTTGTTTTAAAATAATAATTAGGAATATTTCCTTGTACTAATTTTATTGCAAGTATATTGGTTTGATTTATTTCTATACTTTCAGAATTAATTGGTAAAATAACTTTGGTTTCTATTTTAGTATCAATATATATTTTTATTAATGCATTATTAATTCCATAATTTTCAAGTTCTGTTCTTATATTACTTAATACAGTACCTTGCATTATAAATTTAATTGGTATTTTAGGACCTTTTGTACTTAAAAATATATTATTTAAAGGTGCTAGTAATGGCATTTTAAAAACGATAGTATCTTCTATACTATCTAATTTATTTTGGATATTTTCATTTATATTTGATAATACTAAATTGGTTTTATTTGTATCTATATTTATAGAAGTTATTTTTTCTGATTCTTTTTCTATTTTAAATATATTTTCTTTTATTGTATTTTCTTTTATTGTATTATTTATTATAGTTGATACTATTTTTTTTATTTCATGGTTTGCATAATTTTGACTACTTTTTTTTACTTTATTTGAGATTAATAAAAATAATATTATTAATATAATAATCCATAAAATATTAAATTTTTTTCTTTTTTTTAAATGAATTTTTTTCTTCATATTAAATAATATGAAAAAAGAATATAAATTATCTATTTTTTAATTTACATTCATTACATTTTGGATTTTTGGCTGTACAATGGTAACGACCAAATAATACTAGTTGTTTATGGATTTTTGATAAATCATAATTTTTAAAAAATTTTGTTAATTTTTTTTCGGTTTCTAATACTGTATCAGATGGAAGTGCTATATTTAGTCTTTTACTTACTCTTTCTACATGAGTATCAACTGCTATTAAGTTTTCATGAAATAGTTCTGATAATACTACATTTGTTGTTTTTCTTCCTACACCGTTTAAGTTTTGAAGAAAAGCTCTATCATTTGGAACATAACCTAATTTAGATATTTTATTTGCAATATCTATTATATTGGATGCTTTTTTATTATAAGATCCTAATGGTTTAATTATTTCTTTTAAATCATCAATATTTGCATTTTTTAAATCGTTTAATGTTTTATATTTATTAAATAATATATTTGTTACTTCATTTACTTTTTTATCTTTTGTTTGAGCACTTAACATTGTTGCAATTACTAATTCATAATCCTTATTATAATTTAATTCACATTTTGGATTTGGTATAATTTGATCTAAATATTTAACTATTTCAGTTGCTTTCATTTAACCAATCGTAGTCTATTATTTCAGGCTTTCTTTCATTTTGTTGTTTATATTTCTTTTGATAATTTAAAACATCTTCTTTAGTTTTTAAACCTTGTTGATTCCAGTTTTTTAATATTGAATCAATATATCTTAAATGTCTTACACCATTAAATATTGCTTCTTTAAGTGCTAATATAATTATTTCTTCATTATAATTTTCAGTAAAATCTGATATTACTGCTAGTTCTGATGGAGATATTGTACGACCTAATTCTTTTTCAAATATTTCATATATATTTTTATTATCTTTTTTTTCATCATTTATTAAAAGAGCTAGTTTTTCATATAGTTTATTTAAATTTATAATATCTTTAACTCCATTATCGGTTATATTTTCAATTGCAATTAAATTATTTGATATTAAATTATCAATTGATTCCATTACTGTTTTTAATTCAATATTTAATGATTTAGATATATTTTGAGGATTAAATGTTGAATCAGTTGAGTTTATTAAATAAATTAATATTATCAAATCTTGTTCATTCATATTTAAATTTTTATAATTATAAAATACTTTACTTGAAATTATAATCGGTTTTTCTTTTAAAATATTTATCATTTTATCTAGCATAAGTCACCTTCCAATATATTATATCATTTTTTATATTTATTTAAATATTTTTTTATACTTTCTTCATCATTTTTAATATTATCTTCAAGTATTTGATTTTCTATTTCCTCAATTATTTTTTTTAAAATATATCCTGGTTCAATGTTTAAATAATCACATATTTCTAGTGGTTCTAGTGCAATTTCTGTTTTATCATGTATTTGCATTTTATTATAAATTTCAATTATTTCTTTTTTTGAAATATTTTTTATTTCCGCTACTAATGATATAATATATAAACCTTTTTTATATATTATTTTAGGATCTAAAATATTATTATTTAAAGTTTCATTTATTTTTAAAATTGTTTCTTTTTCTTGTTTAGTAAAAGGATAATTCATATTATTTATTTGAGCCCATATTCCAAGTGATGATTGAGTTATTGTTATATTTAAATTAATATCTAGTTCTTGGTCTAATTTTAATTTTTTTAATAAATTAATTCCATATTTATTATTTGGACTAGAAAATATACGATCTAGTTCTTCTTTTTTTCTAAAATATGATAACTTTTTTAAGTTGCTTTTATATTTTATAATTGATTTTTTTAAATCTTGTGATAATTTAAAATTTAAAACGGTTGCAAATCTAACAGCTCTTAAAATTCTTAAAGCATCTTCCTCTATTTTTTTATCGCTATTACCAACAGTTCTTATTATTCTTTTTTTTAAATCTTCTTTAGCATTTAATATATCTATAATATTTTTATTTTCATCAATACACATTGTATTTATAATAAAATCTCTTCTTTTTAAATCTTCAAGTAATTCATCTACATAATTAATACTTTCTGGTTTTCTTGAATCTATATATTTATTATCACTTCTAAATGTTGTTATTGAAAATATAGTATTTTTATATTTTATAATAACGCATCCATAATCTATATTAGTAATTTTGGTATCATCAAAAATTTCTGTTAAATCTTTTGGTCTTGCATTAGTACATATATCTACATCTGTACTTTTTCTGTTTAAATATAAATCTCTTGGAAAACCCCCAACTATATAAGCATCATAATTATTATCTTTAAGTATTTTTAATACGGCAATTGCATTTTCATACATTTTATCATTCCTTTATGAGAAAAAAAAGGGAATACTCCCTCTTTTTTTAGTTTAAAGCATCTTTTAATTTAGATCCTGCTTTAAAAGTAACTGCAACATGTGCAGGAGTTTCTACTGGTTCACCTGTACGTGGATTACGACGAGTAGCTGCTTCTTTATCTTTTGCAGTAAATGTCATAAATCCTGTTAGAGCAACTTTCTTTTCTTTTTTTAAACCTGTTACAACTCCATTTAACATTGCTTCTAAAGCACGAGTTGCATCAGCTTTTGTCATGCCTGTTTCTTCAGCCATATAATTTACTAAATCTGTTTTTGTCATGTTTATCCTCCTTTGTTTTATAAGCATATCTTGCTTACATTTCAATGTTACCATTTTTAATTAATAAATGCAACACTTTTCGTTATATTTTAATGGTTTTTTTATATTTTTTACACCAAAAAACAGTATAACCTGATAAACTATACTGTTTTGAGTTTTTTAGAAATTGTTGTACCATTTATATTAGGCTTTATCTAATATAAATTCTAAATAGATATTATCAGTACCTACCACAACTTCTTATCATTCGAGTTTTTCTTTCTCATAAAACAATTGTTCTTGCTTAGCGCTGATAAGAATTTATTAATAACAATTAATAAATTTTCTTGCTTTAAAACTTTTAGTACATACTTGTATTATACTAATTATAATACCGACCATCTTCAGACAGTACTCATGATATAAATATCACTAGTTATTTTATTTATTTAATATATTAAATGATTATTTTTAATAAAATCTTTATTAAATAATAAGCAATAATTATTAAAATAGATAAAATATTAAGTACCTAATTAAGTTATTCTTACTAAGCAATTATATTGTAGCATATATTTTTTGATTGTGCAACAGTTTTTCTCAAATTTTGCTAATTTTGTTAATTATCATTTGAAATTCCGTTTTAAATAAAATAACTGCAATAAGTCTGTTTATAGTATAATATATATGTTTCTTTGTCAAAAAAGGAGGAATTATAAATGAAAGATTGGAAACATTTAACTATGGAACAGAGGAAAGTTATTTCAAATGGAATATCTCGTAATTATAAATTAAAAGAGATTACTGATGCTTTAGGATTTGATCCAACAAGTATTTCAAAGGAAGTTAAAAGAAATCGAGATAGTATTACAATTGGAAATAATGTAACAAATTGTAAAAAAGTAACTAGATGGCCTTATGTATGCACAGGATGCAGTAAAAGATATAATAATCAATGTTGTTTTACAAAATACAAATACGATGCTCAAAAAGCTCAAAATAAAGCTGATACTAATTTGGTTAATTCAAGAAGAGGTATTGATATTGATTCAGATGAGTTTCAAAGACTTGATAAAATTATTAAGGATGGAATTGATAATAAAAAATCTATTTATCAAATAACTATTGAAAACAAAGAAGAAATAGATAAATCTGTTACTACTCTTTATAGATATGTTAATAATGGCTATTTAACAACTAAAAGAATTGATTTACCTTATGCTGTCACTTACAAGAAAAGAAAATATAATAAAAAGTATGAATATTCTGAAAATAATAAAATTGACAGAACTGGTCATACTTACATTGATTATCTTGCCTATATGCATAAACATCCAGGAATCTATGTCTGGCAACTAGATTTTCTTGGAACAATTAAGACAGATAACAATAATATTTTATCATTTATTCTGCCTGATTTGCAATTTGTTTTGTTAAATTTAATTAAAAATCCAAATCAACAAAAAGTCGTTGAATATTTTGATGAGTTAGAAGAAAGAATTGGAACTAATGCTTTTATTGATTTAATACCAGTTATTTTAACTGATAGAGATCCTACTTTTACAGATATAGAAGGAATATGTTTTTCAAAAATAACTGGTGAAGAAAGATGTAAATTATTCTTTTGTGATGGTTATAAATCAAATCAAAAGCCTAATGTTGAAAACATTAATAAACAATTACGATTATTTTTTCCAAAAGGTAAAACTTTAGATACATATAACAAACAAGATATCAAAAATGTTAATAAAACTCTTTTAAATAGACCATTAAAGTCATTATCTTCTTATACACCTAAACAAGCCTTTACAAATGTATTTGATGAAGACTTGTATAATAAATTATTCTAGTTATTGTCAATGGCGAGTATAACGAGTTCATTTTAACCATTGACAATATAACAAAATTATAATATTTATTCAAATAAAGCTCAGCTTTATTTGTTACCAAATATGACAAAGAAACAAAAAGCGGAAATAAGTTTGAAAAACGGAAATAACCTCCGTAATTTTGGTGTGCAATAATTTAAGTATTATATGAATAAATTAAAAGACTTATTGCAGTTTCTATCTTCAGAACCTGAAATAAGTCTAATAAATTAAATAATCTTTTTTAAAGCTGCATTTAGTCTAAAAATTTACGAAATTTTGCTAATTTTTTTATAAAACTATAGTTATCATTGTTGATGATCCTTTATTTACTACTTTTGTTAATGTTTGTTGTAATTTATATCTTATTGCATCAGGCATAATTGATAATTTTGTTTGGATTCCTTCTTGAACTATTACATCAAGTGGTCTTCCAAATATTTCTGATTTCCAAACATTACTAGAATCAGTATCTTTTACTAAATGGTCTATTAATTCTTTTGATTGAACTTCGGTTCCAATGATTGGTTCAAATGTAGAATCAACATCCACTCTTATCATATGTATTGATGGTGCAACTGCTTTTAATTTAATTCCGTATCTACTTCCTTGTTTAATAACTTCTGGTGTTTCTAATTTCATATCTTTTAAAGAAGGTGTTGCTATTCCATATCCAGTTGCTTTTACCATTTTTAATGCTGTTTTTACTTGGTCATACTCTATTTTTGCTAAATTATATTCTTGCATTATTTTTAATAAATCTGTTTTACTTCTTATATCTAATCCTATTATTTCTTTTAATACTGTATTATATAATTCTTTTGGTGGATTTAATGTTATAGTTACAATTCCTGTTCCTGTATTAACTTCAGATATAAATGATGATTCTATATATTCACAATCAACAAAATGTTTATTAATTGTTTCAATATCTCTTAATTTATCTACTTCTATAACACTTTCTCTTATTTTTTCAATATATATTTTTTTAAGCCAGTTATTTGAGTCTAAACATGCTATCCATTCAGGCATATTAACATTTACCTCTAATACTGGAAATTCATATAATGCTTCTTTCAAAATTCCATAAATATCTTTTTCGTTCATATTTTCTATATTAAGTGGTAAAACTGGTACTCTATATTCTTCTTTTAATTTATCTTTTAATTTTTCTGTTTCTGGAAGCATTGGATGAGAAGAGTTTAATAAAACAATAAATGGTTTCCCTATTTCTTTTAATTCTGTTATAACTCTTTTTTCACAATCTACATATTCTTCTCGATCAAATTCTCCGATTGATCCATCAGTTGTTACTACTATTCCAATTGTTGAATGATCTTTAATTACCTTTTCTGTTCCAATTTCAGCTGCCTCAACAAATGGTAATGGTTCATCATACCATGGTGTATGAACCATTCTAGGTCCATTTTCATCTTCATAACCTTTTGCTCCTTTTATTACATATCCAACACAATCTACCAATCTAACAGATGCTTCAAAATTATCAATTTTAATGGTTGCTCCACTTGATGGAACAAACTTTGGTTCAGTTGTCATAATTGTTTTTCCTTGAGCTGATTGAGGTATTTCATCTAAACATCTTTTCTTTTCATATTCATCCTCTATATTTGGAACTACTAATGTCTCTATTACTTTTTTGATAAAAGTTGATTTACCTGTTCTAACTGCTCCTACTACCCCAAAATATATATCACCATTAGTTCTTTCAGTGATATTTTTTATTATCTCTATTTTATCCATATTTACCTACTTTCATTTAAATATATGAGATAAATACCTCTTTATTACATTTTTTTTAAACCTTTTAGTTCCTTGACTAAAATATACAATTGTTATATACTTTATATATAAATAAAGGAGGAAACATGGAATTAGTAACATTAAATGAAAAAGAATACCGATCTTTTACTGATAAAATGAATACACATTTTTTAGAATCTTATGAATGGGGAGAACTTTCTTTAAAAAGAGGTTTTACTCCTTATTATATTGGACTTAAAGATAAAAATACTATTGTAGCAACTGCTTTACTTTTAAAAAAGAATTTATTAATGGGTTATTCATATTTTTATATTCCAAGAGGTTTTAATATAGATTATAATAATGAAGAATTAATTAAAATTTTTAGTTTAAAAATTAAAAAATTTTGTAAAGAAAAAAAAGGTATTTTCTTTAGAATTGATCCTGATATAAAACTTCATACGATTGATGAAACTGCTTGTGAAATTGAGGGAACAAATAATTATAAATTAGTTAACTTTTTAGAGAGTATTGGTTATAAACATCGTCCACTTACAAAATATTTTGAAACAATGCAACCGAGATTTACATTTAGAATAGATTTAAAACCTCCTATTGAAGAAATTGAAAAAAAATACTCTACCACTACTATTCAAAGAATAAAAAAAGCAAAAAAATGTGGTGTTACTGTTGAAATTGGAACTAAAGAAGATATTAAAGAATTTAATAGATTAATGAAAATGACAGAGGAAAGACAAGGTTTTTATTCTCATGATGATAAATATTTTACTTCCTTTTACGATGTTTTTTCTAAAAATAATCATGTAACATTATATTTAGGAAAAATAGATATTAAAAAAATTGAACTCAACTTAAAAACGGAATTAAATAAATTAAACGAAGAATATAAAACTATTGAAAACTTAGATAATAAGAAAAGTGTTGGTCAAAAAAAGGAACTTATAAAAAATATAAATAGTATTAATGAACAATTAGATTTTTTTAAAGATAAACCCAAAAATACTATCGTTGTTAGTTCTTATCTAATAGTACATTATGGTAATAAAAGTTGGGCTTTATATGCTGCAAATGATATGAATTATAAAAGATTATATGCTAATTATTTAGTTTATGAAAAACAAATTCAAGATTCTAAAAAAAGAGGAATGGAAATATTTGATGTTTTTGGTACAATTGGAGAACCAACAAGTGATAGTCAATTAGTAGGACTACATGATTTTAAGAAAAAATGGGGAGGAGAATATACTGAATTTATCGGTGAATTTGATTATATTACTAATAAATTTATGTATTTCCTTTATAACAAATTAATACCAATAAGACATAAAATAATAAATAAAAAATTAAAGAACTCAATTAAAAAAAAATAATCAATTCATGATTATTTTTTTGCTATTTACATAATACTGGATACCTGATATTACACTTAATACCATTGCTACAACTAATAACATATCTGATACTTTTAAATTCATTAATTCAAATGGTAAATTATAAAATAATGTTAGTGCTATTCCTGTCATCATACATGCTGTTTTATATTTTCCCATTTTACTTGCAGCAACTACTTTTCCTTTATTCCCTGATATCATTTTAATAGAGTTTACTACTTCATCTCTGAAAATAACTACTATAGGAATAATAGGATGAATAAATCCAGAAGCTGATAGAGCAACTAATATAGTATTTACTAATACTTTATCTGCTATTGCATCTAACATTTTTCCTAAATCTGTTACTTGATTTCTTTTACGAGCTAGTTTACCATCTACCATATCTGTTAGTGCTGCTATTATAAATAAAACACCTGCTATAGGATATTTTATATCAACAACAATCATTTCACTTACAAACAATTGAGGCATTTTTATACCTGCTTCTTCAAATGGAAATACAAGTAATAATAATATAAAAATAGTAAGTATTATTCTAGAAAATGTTATTTTATTTGGTAAATTCATTTTTTCCTCCTACAAAACAATAAATGCTATTATGATAGCAATAATTATAATTACTATATAAGGTATAATACTTGATAATTTAAATGGTTCTTTTAATTTTTTTGTATATGGTGAATGAATAGCAGTTTTATCTGTTATCGTATCTTGTTTTTTCTTAACATCTTCAATAGAAATTTTGGATGTATAATCAAATAAATACTCATTAAATTCATCTACTAAATCTTCATGTTTTAAGCCTAAATATTTGGCATAATCTTTAATAAAATATTTTAAATAAAAAACATCTTGAAAAGCTTCCATATTGCCTTTTTCTAAATTTTCAATTTGGGAAACTTTTAATTTTAAGTCTTCTGCTGCTTCTTCTACAGAAACACCAATACTTTCTCTTGCTTCTTTAAGTTTAGCTCCAATATCTTTCAAGCATCTCAACTCCTTAAAAAAATAATAATAACATAAGCCATGTTCTGTACCTTTAAAGGTGACAAACATTTATCTATCTTTCGATCCTTTATTCGTTCTTATTTCCGACATCAAGGTTCCCCTACCATAATTTGGGTTTCTCGCTCATGGGGTTTACCGCGTTTCATTATTTGGTTTCCCAAATACTCGTTTCTGTGGCACTTTACAACTTATAACCATTTAAGGTATTAAGTCGCCGTTAGTTTATTAAACTACTAAGGGTTATTTTTTCCCCTTACATGAACACTACTATCATCACAGATAGTGCGAGCATGGACTTTCCTCTACATTAAATGCAGCGTTTGTCTGTTATCATTCTTCTTTTCCGTATATTACTTTTTCTAAGTTAGATATTCTTCTTAGTAAATCAGTATTATTCATTACTGGCTCAACTTTTCCGTCTTTAACAACATCTAATTGAGTTTTTAAATACCTAATTTCTTGTTTTAATTTTATAATTTCTTCTAATTGTTCTTTCTTTTCTTCCTCAAGTTCTGATATAATTTTTCTCCATTCTTCATAATCTCTCATGATTTCATCTAAAAATTTATCTACTTCTTGGGGGCGATACCCTCTTGTATCGACTTTAAATTCTTTTTCATAAATATCTTTACTTGTTAACAGAATTCTATCTTGATACATTCATTCCACCTTTTCTTCTTGCTTCAATATTTTAACAAATTATTCATCAATTGTCAATTCAACAGATAGTTGTTCTTCTAGTACTTCGGGGTGTTCTATTATATATTTAAATAACTTCATACTTTTAACAAAATAGTATCCGTCCCCTATTCTTTCATCTAAATTTACACCAAAATCACATACATCTTTTACTTCAATTTGTCCTTTTTCATTAATAACTGGTTCTTTATGAATTGCACCCATTGTTATTAGACTTGATGCTGTTCCAAAGTCTGTTAGATTATGGTATATAGATGATGATTTGAAACTTCCTAAATTTGATACAATTGTTGATGAATGATATATACTATTTTTAGTTATATTTTCTGGTAATAGATCATGATTATCCATAAATTTTAGTATTTTCATTACAATATTAAATATTGGTGCTGGTAATTTAGATAATGTGTCTGCGGTTTTATCTGTATCATTTTTATTGTTTTTTCTTAAATTTTCAACTGTTTTTGATAAATTTGTTGATACATCAAATAAATTGTATTCTTTTTTTAAATGTTCAACTGCTAGATATTCTTCTGAATAATCTTCAAATTTAACTTTTGCTACAAATCCTACTGAAACATCATTATGTTCATAAACTTTACCTCCTGGCATGATAAATCTATTTAATAATGGTCTATTATATATTGTTTTTGCTACTGCTGCACAGAAGAAATGAAAATATGTTATATGTTTTCCTTCTTGTTTTTGTTTTTCAATATATTTTATTGCATTTGTCATGTCCACTTTCATATTTATGTAAACATCTGAGTCGCATCTTTTCTTTTTTAAATAGTATATTACTCTTTGTGTTGATGTTAAATTTTTAATTATTTTAGCATCTTTCCTATTTCTTGCCACTTAACTCCTCCATACTACAATATAAGTATATCATATTTTTTTTTAAATGTTAAGAAAAACTTAAAGAATTAATCTTTAAGTTTTAACCATAGACTTTTTTTTATTGTTTGAACATCTCTTAAAATTTCATTAAACATTTCATCTATTTCTTTTATTTTTATCACCTAAAATGATGATATCATATTTTTAAATATTTTTGTTAAAAACGACAAAACTAGTCATTTTCTTTTAGAATTTCTAATGCTTTTTTAACTAATGTATCATATTTAACTGCTTCTAAACCGCCAAATTCTTTTAAAAATTCATCTTTTGTCATATTGTAATGAGTTGCTAAATGTTCTGCTTCATGTTCTGCTTCTTCTTCTGTTATTTCTAAGCTTTCTTCTTTTACAATTGCTTCTAATAATAGTCTTTGTTTTACTATTTTTAGTGCTTCTTCTTTCATTTTTTCTCTTAAATCTTCTTCATTTGATTTAGTAAATTTATAAAAATCTTCTAATTTAATTCCTTGCATTGCAAGTTGATCTTCATATCTTTTTAACATTCTAGAAATTTCATCATATATCATTTCTTCTGGTACTTCAACTTCCATGTTATTAGTTGCAGCATCTAATAGGGAATCAATGTACTTGTTTTCATTTTCATAATCTTTTCTTGTTTTAATATTTTCTTCAACTTGTTTTTCAAGAGTTTCTTTAGAGTTAATTCCTTCCATTCCTAGATCTGCGAAAAAATCTTCATTTAATTCTGGTACTTTTTTTTCTTTAACTGTATTTATTTTAACTTTAAATACAACTTTAGCACCTTTTAAATTTTCTGCATGATAATCATTTGGGAATGTTACATTTACATCAACTTCTTCACCAGCAGAATGACCTATTAATTGATCTTCAAATCCTGGTATAAATGTATTTGAACCAATTGTTAGAGAATAGTTTTCTCCTTTTCCACCTTCAAATGCTACACCATCTTTAAATCCTTCAAAATCTATAACTGCTATATCACCAGATTCTATTTTACCATCTTTTATAGTATAATCTGCATAATGATTTTTCATTTCTTCAATTGCTTTTTCTATTTCTTCTTTTGTTACAGTTGTTTCTTCTTTTTTTAGTCCTAAACCTTTATATTTACCTAATTTTACTTCTGGTTTTGTAACTAATGTAAAAACAAATTCAACTCCATTTTTATCTAATGATTTAATTTCTACTTTTGGTTGTGCTACTAATTCTAAATCTTCATTTTCTTTTATTACTTCTTGATATGCTTTTTCGATATAGTTTTCAGCTGCATCCATCCATAGTGTTTCTTCTTTATATTTTTTCATAAAGATATCTTTTGGAGCATGTCCTGGTCTAAATCCATCTACTTTAAAATTTTTACTTGCTTTTTCATAAGCTTTTTCGATTTCTTCATTCCAAGCTGCACCTTCTAATTTCTTAGATATTTCTTTTCTCATAATTCCTCCTTAAATACGTTTATTAGTATATAATATTTTTATACTTTTTTCAACCGTTTTTGAAAAAAAAGGCTTTTGCCTTTAAAAAATTTCAACTACTTTTACTTGATATTCGCCATTTGGACTGATTACATTTACAATGTCTCCAGCTTTATGACCTAATATTGCTTTTGCAATTGGACTTTCATTAGATATTTTATTTAAAAATGGGTCTGCTTCTTTAGAACCAACAATTGAAAATTCGTCGGTTTCATTGTCGCCTACATATTCTAATTTAACTTTTGTTCCAAGTGCGACAGCATCTGTTTTAACATCAGAAATGATTTCAACTTCTTCAAGCATTTTTTCTAAGTCTTTGATTCTTGCTTCTGTGGATGCTTGTTCACTTCTTGCAGCATCATATTCAGCATTTTCACTTAAATCTCCTAATGCTCTTGCATCTTTTAATGCTGCTATTATTTCAGGTCTTTTTTCTAATTTTAAATAATCAAGTTCTTTTTTTAATTCGTTTAATCCTTCTTGTGTTAAATATATTTTATTTGTATCCATTTATTTTCACCTCTTTAAATTTAACGCATTTAAATATACTATATTTATTCTTGTTTGTCAATAATTTTTCTGACTAAATTATTTTTATATACTGTTTCAGGTATTTTTATATATATTATTTGAAGTGGATGAGGTGCTACTGTTATTGGTTGCATGTCTTCATTATACATTTCATTTACAACAAATTTGACAGTTTCTATTTGAGGTCCAAATATTTCGACTGTATCTCCTTTTTTAAAATTATTTCTTTGTTCTAGTTTTGCTAAATTTGTTTTATTGTCATAGTCTAATACTTGTGCTATAAATTCTTGATTTGATATTTCTTTTCTTTCATTATAATATTGACATTCTTTATCATTTTTTCCATTAAAGAATTGTGTTATTGAATCCCTGTTTGCAACTGATGATAAAATGCGTTCATAGTTTAAATTATATTCATATTTTTCTTTTTTATTACAATATTCATCTATTACTTTTCTATATGTACTTACAACTGTTGCTATATAATATATTGATCTCATTCTTCCTTCTATTTTAAAGGAATCTATTCCTAAATCTATCATTTCAGGAATATATTTTAACATTGTTAGATCTTTGGTTTGAAATGTAAATTTTTTAGAGCATTCAATTAAATTTTTGTTTTCATCTAATAAATCAAATGTCCATCTACAAATTTGAGCACATCCTCCTCTATTAGCATCTCGATTTGTAAAGTAGTTTGATAAGACACATCTTCCACTATAAGATGCACACATTGCTCCGTGAATAAATGTTTCTAATTCCATATTTGGTACTTCTTGTTTTATTTTTTTGATGTCTTCTTTTGTTGCTTCTCTACCTAGTACTACTCTTTTAACTCCTTCTTTTTCCCAAAATTTTATTGCTTCATAATTTAATGTTGATTCTTGTGTTGATATACATATATTTAATTTTGTGTTGTTTTTAGCTAGTTCAACTATATATGGGTCACAGACTATAATTCCATCTATTCCAATTTCATCTAATTGTTTTAAGTATTCTAGTATTCCATCTAGTTCTTTATTGTGTAAAACAATGTTTACTGTTACATATACTTTTTTATTTAATTTATGGGCATATTTTGTTCCTTCTTTAATTTCATCCATTGTAAAGTTAATTGCATTTGCTCTTAAACCAAACATGGTTCCTCCAAAATAAACTGCATCTGCTCCATAATCAAGTGCAACTTTTAATCTTTCTAAATCACCTGCTGGTGCTAGTAATTCTGGTTTTTTCATTTTTTCACCTTATATATTGTTTCTTCATATAAGAAACCTTTTCCTTGATTTTGATAATTAAATTTTTTATTATTTTTAAAATTTATTAATACTTCTTTTATATCATTTATTAAGAATGAATTTATTATAAAATATTTGATATTCATTTTTTTATATTGGTCTATTTCATCAATTGCATTTAATATTTTAGAATTATAAACTACTGTTTCTTTTTCATTTATAATTGGATATAATTCATTTTCATGTTTTATGTAATTTACTTTAGATTTATCTTCTAGATTAAATGTTTTTCGATAATTTTTGATAATATCTCTTTTTGATGCGAATATTGGTGTGTATCCAAATACTTGAACCATTAATTCCATTTTAGTGTTTTCACTAATTTCTTTTATTTCTTCTAATGTTATTTCGTTTGATAAAAATGTATATTTTACTCCTCTTTTATGCCAAAATTCACATGTTTTATAATTAGTTGTCATATGACATACTGACCATACTAAATTATGTTTTGAACCTATATTTGGTATGCTTAAGTCATAATAAAGTATTCCTTCTATTTGTAAATTATCTAATTCTTTCATTACTTCTTTTAGATATGGAATATCTATATTATGCATATTTTTATTTAGATTTATAAATATTTTTTTATTTTTAATTTCTTTTATTATTTGTTTTATTTCTTGAAATTTAAATTCTGGATAATTAATACTTAGATTTTCTAAACTTAATATTAATCCATCATAATAGTCAATATAATCATATACTTCTTTTATATTCTTTGGTATGAATAAATACATTTTATCCCGCCTTTCGTTTTATAATTATAGCATTTAATAAAAAAAAAATAAAGTTTTTAAGGTTTTATTTTTAAAAATCTATTTTTTTATATTTAATTATTTGAATTCATTATTATTTTATATAAAAACTTCGTTTCTTTTATATAAGAACGAAGTTTATAATATAATTTATTTATTTAATAAATTAATTATTGTTTTTTTATTATTTAAATATAATCCTGTATATTTTTCATAATAATTATCTATAAATTTATTTATATCATATATTATTTTGTTATCTATATTAAAATTATCAATTTTTTTAATATCAATATAGTAATATATCCTAATTAATTTAATTGTTTTTTCATTTACTAACATATCATTTTCAAAACAATTGGAACATATTAATCCACTTTTGTCTATAGATAAACCAACTATATTTTTGGTACATGAACAATTTGAACAACTATCTAAATTTGGTTTAACACCTAAATAATCTAAATATTTAAGTTCTAGAATATTTGTTATAACTAAAGGATTAATATTTTCATTTATTTTTTTTAATGAATCTATTAATATAAAATATATATTTTGATTAAAATTATCCTTTACTATTTTGTAAGTTAAATCTAATATATACATTGAAAGTATTAATGAATTAAAATTTTTTTTAATATTTTTAAAATTTGATAAAGAATCAAAATTAGTTAAAATTGATAATTTATTTTCTTTATATTTTATATAAAATTTACCATAAGTTAGTTTATCAGTACAAGATCTTAATATACTTTTAGGACTTTTACATCCTTTTGCAATTATACTAATTAAACCATTTTTTGTTAAAACATAAATAATTTTACTTTTATCTCTATAGTCTATTTCATTTATTACTATTCCCTCTACTTCTATCATGTTCTAACTCCTTATACTTCATAAAATATTCTATTTTTCCTGTATTTTTAAATAACAACCATAATATATCTTTCATTTGTTTCACCCTTTATAATTATGATTTATTTTTTAAATTTTATTCATCTATTTCATTATATCCAAATTCTTTTATATATCTATCTATATCTCTCCATGATTCAATTGTTTTTACAAAAAGTTCTAAATATATTTTTTCTCCTAGTAAATCTTCTATATCTTTTCTAGCTTCAGTACCAATTTGTTTTATCATATATCCATTATGACCAACAATTATTTTTTTGATAGAATCTCTATCTACAACTATCATTGCATTAATTATTAATTTTCCTTTATTCCTTTTCATTTGTTCAATAACAACTGTTATAGAATGTGGAATTTCTTCTCTTGTTAAATTAAATATTTTTTCTCTTATTAATTCACTTACTAAAAACTGAACAGGTTTATTTGTAAATGTATCATCATCATAATATTTAATATTATCTTTTAAATATTGTTTTATTGTTTTAATTAATTCATCTTTATTTTTACTTTTTAATGCACTTACAGGTACTATTTCTTTAAAATCATATAATTCTTTATATTCTAGTATTTTTTTCATAATATATTCATTAGTCATTTTATCTATTTTATTTATAACTAAAATTACATCTTTGTTAACTGATTTAAGTTTCTCAATTACAAATTTATCTCCTGGACCAATATTTACACTTCCATCTACTACAAATAAAATAATATCAACATCTTCAATACTAAAATATGCTCCTTTATTAAGATAGTTTCCTAATTTATGTGTTGGTTTATGAATTCCTGGTGTATCAACAAATACTATTTGACTTTCAGAGTCATTATATATTCCTTGTATTACATTTCTTGTTGTTTGTGCTTTATCTGATGTAATTGCTACTTTACGACCTACTAAATTATTAATTAAAGTTGATTTTCCTACATTACTTCGTCCTATTATTCCAACAAATCCTGATTTCATTTTTTTACCTCCCATTTATCTATTAATTTATTAAATATTTTATATAATATCATTAGTATATATATACTTAATGCCATTAATATAAATGTTATTAATAATAATTCTCCTTTTAATATTGTTAATGAATAAAAATCTCTTAAAGTTATTACACCTATTATAAAACATATTATACAAAAATAAAATAGTATTTTTCTCATTTTATTAAATGGTATTGATATTTTAAATATTAACATAAATCCAATGAACTCTATTAAAAATACATCTATTGTTGATTTTTCAATTTGTTGTAAATTTAATATAAATCCTAAAAGTTCTACTAATAAAACACTTATTACTGATGTTATACTTACTGGTATAGATTTATATAAAACATTTTTCAAAAAATCTCCTTTTACTCTTTCATTATTATCTTCTAAAGCGAGTATAAATGATGGTAGTCCTATTGTTAATGTACTGATTAATGATATTTGTACTGGTTCAAATGGATATGATACTTTTAATATCAAATATATGAGTGTAAATAATATAGCATATCCTGTTTTAGATAAAAATAGTGTTGCACTTCTTGTTATATTATTTATTGTTCTTCTTCCTTCATATACAATGTTTGGAATACTATCAAAATTACTATCTAATAAAACTAATCTTGATACTGCTTTTGCTGCATCTGATCCGTTTGCAATTGCTATACTACAGTCTGCTTCTTTAAGTGCAAGTACATCATTTACTCCATCTCCTGTCATTGCTACTGTATGACCATTTAATTTCATGCGTTCAACTAGTTCTTTTTTTTGAAATGGGCTTACTCTACCAAATATTGTGTTTTTAATTATTTCATCATCAATTACTTCTACTTCTTTCATATCAATATATCCATTTATTTGAATATTTAATCTACTTGCTATTTTAACTAATGTATCAGTACTATCTCCTGATATTATTTTTATTTCTACTCCTTGATTTTTAAAATATTCTAATGTTTCTTTTGCTTTATTTCTTATTTTATCTTGTAATAATATTAATGCTCCTAGTTTAAGGTTTGTTTTATTTTCTTTTTTATATCCAACCGCTAATACTCTATAATCTGAGTATTCTTTTATATTTATTCCTGGAAATAATATTTCTGGTGCTCCTAGATAATAGTCATATTCATTATAATTTATCATAGAAAATTTTTTACTTGATGAAAATTCTTCTTTTTTATTTGCTTTTATTCCTTTATTTCCATATTTTTTATGGATTGCTTCTAGTGTATTATTATGTACTAAGTTTAAAGAAAATGAACTTAATATTTCTTCTATATTAATATCTTCTTTTTTTATACAGTCATATACTTCCATTATTCCTTCTGTTAGGGTTCCTGTTTTATCTAAACATAGTGTATCTACTCTTGCTAATGTTTCTATACAATATAGTTCTTGAACTAATACTTTTACTTTACTTAATCTTATTACACTTACAGCTAGTACAGTACTTGTTAATAAGACTAATCCTTCTGGTATCATCATTACCATTGAAGCTACTGTTCTTATAACTGCATTAAATAAATTATTTGATTGTAAACTATATTGTTTTATAAACATTAATATACCTATTGGTATTATTATTTTTGATATATTTTTTATTATAAAGTTTAATGAATCCATTAAACAAGAATTAATTTTATTTTTCTTTTTTGTTGATGCTGTTATTTTGGATGTATATGTATCTTTTCCAACTGTTAATACTTTTACTATTACTTCTCCACTTACAATAAATGATCCTGATAAAATTTTATCATTTTTTCTTTTTATTACTGTTTTTGATTCTCCGGTTATAAATGATTCATTTACTTCAACTACTCCATCTAATACTATACTATCTACTACTACTTGGTTTCCTATTTTAAATTTTAATGCATCATCTAATACTATATCATTTACATTTATAAATTGTTCTTTACCATTTCTTATACATAATACTGGTGATTTACTTATAAGTGATAATTTATCAACTATTAATTTACTTGATATTTCTTGATAAATACTTATAAGGGTATTTATTATCATTATAAACATAAATGTAATACTTTTTACAATGTCTAACCAATATATATGATATATTAGACCTATTATTATTACAATAATACCTAATGTAGCATTTACTATATTAAATATATTAAGTGAATTATCAAGTATTATTTTTTTTATTGTTTTTGTTTTAACATTGTTTTCTATATTAATTAATCCTTTTTGGATTCTTTTTTGAACTTCTTTATCGGTTAATCCATAATTCATTTTTTCACCTTTTCATATAAAGTTTAGCACATATATTTTGAGAAGTCAATTTGATTTTTGGGCATAAAAAAAGATAAAAATTATCTTTTTATCTATTATATGTTGATATTACATTAGGGTTTAAACGGTATCCATTTGTCCATGGATAACCACTCCATACTTCAAAATGAAGGTGACATCCTGTTGATATTCCAGTTGATCCCATATACCCTATTACTTGTCCTTTTTCAACTACATCGCCGACTTTAACAACAACTTTTACCATATGGCCATATAAGGTACTGTATCCATTATTGTGGTTAATTACAGCGAATTTACCATATCCTCCATTATCTACATTTGTTGACATTATTACTTCTCCATTATTTGCTGCATATATTTCAGAATAGCATCCTGTTCCTGTAATATCTAGTCCTGTATGGTGTTCATAATATCCATAAACTGGATTATAACGGTATCTAAAGCGGTCACTTATATAATAACCACTTTCTGTAGGCCATCCCCAGTTATATCCACCAACACGAGATACTACTTTACTTCCTTTAACATCAATTTGTGATATTGATGGTTTTAATTCTTCTTTTGATAGAGTTAATGCATATGTATCGACTCCATTTATTGTTTCAATTCTTCTGGTTACTCTTTCAAAACCGTTTTCTCCTTTTCTTAAAACTCTATAGTATTGTTGATTTTTTTGTTCATCATAAGTTGTTTCAACTTTATAATCTTTTGTATCTTCAGTTGTTTCAACTTTTTCAACTACTATGTTAATAGATGGTTTTAAAGGTTTTATTGTTACACTTGATCCTACTGCTAGAAGATTTTCTGGACTACTATATTCTGGGTTTGCGATTAAAAAGTCTCCTGTACTTATTTCGTTTGCAAATGATACACTTTCTATTGTATCTCCAAGTTTAACTTTGTATTTTTTTATATTTGGTTTTTCACCATATAAAAGGTGTGATGCTAGATCTACTGGATCTGTATATATTTTTTCGTTTATTGGAATATATACTTCTTTATAATTGATATTTTCTTTTACATAAACATTATCAATTCTTGTTGCTTTTGTATTATTTCCTTTTTTATAATCTTCATATTCTTTTTCATTTACAAATGTTTTTATTACTGTTTCAATAGCATCATTAAATACTTTTTCATCTAAAACATATATAATATCTGTATTTTCTCCGTTTATTATAGAAAATTCATATCCTTTTAAAGTAAAGCTTGCTAAATTTTCTATTTTTTTATATACATCTATTGTTTCATCAACAATACTTTCATATGTTTTATATGATTTTATTAATAAATCGTTTGGTTTATATACTGTATCTATTTTATATTTATCTTTATATTCTTGATTGTTATTATTTATATAATTTAGTAATTCATCTTCAGATTTAATTGTTCCAAGTAATTCTCCATCATAATAAACTCTATAATATGTATATGGATTTCTTGATGTTGGCATACTTTCACTTATTAATGGAATACAAGCTATTAATATTGTTAATATTCCAAGTAATATATATTTAATTATTTTCATTTTATCACCGCTTTTTATATTATACTCATTCTTAATTTTTTTTTCAATATTATTCTTCGATTAGTTCTATGTTATCTTCTATTAACTTTTGGTTTTTATATTTTTCTATTATTGTATCTATTATAGAAAACAATATAATTAGTAAAAGTCCTATAATAATAAAAATAATACTTTTATGATTTATTGAGTTTAAGAATTCTATTCGATTGTTGTTTAAAATAATTTTTACATTTGTGTTTAATGATGAAATTATTTTATCAAAAAAAAGTCCTCCTATTAATGTAAATGATCCGCTTATAATCATTGATGAACCAATATATTTTAATGAATTAAAAAATTTGTTTTTTATGTTAATTAAGCTTAATATTATAAATATTATTATAAATATAATTAAAGTTGATATCATAAATTGAGTTTTAAAAATAAAATTTAAATTATTTATAATTTTTATATTAAAATCATTATTTATTAAATTAATTATATTGTTTAGTTCGTTTATATTATATACTTTTAATGAAATACTTATTATAAATAAAATCATTATTATTATTAATATAAAACTAAATATTATAGAAAATACCTTTTTCATTCTATCACCATATTTATTATATTATTTTTTTTATGAAATGTAAAGGAAAGACTACCATAGTCCTTCCTTATATTCTCCTTGTTCAACTAATTTTCTTAGGTTTTGTACTACTTTTTGTTTATCTTCTTTATAGGTAACTCCTAACCATTTAGATGATGTATTAATTGCTTTTACTTTGATTTTTTCTTCTTTCATTTGTTTAAAGACTATATCTGGTATTAAGAATTCACTTTTTATATTATTTATGTTTTCATCTAAAAAGATAGGAAATTGTTTTTCTAAATAATCAAATAATGATAATTGAAATGAAAACATATTCATTGATACAATTGTTTCTCCATCTATTTTAAATGGTAAACTTTTATCTAATGGATGTGCTATATAGTTACCATTATATTCTATTTCTGATTCGATTAATTGTGTTACAAAACCTTTTTCAATTTTACATACTCCTCTTTTTACATTACCATTTTCTGTTATGGTATTTTTTACTTTATATCCTATAACTGCATAATCTGTTTTATTTTCTTTTAAAAATGAAATTGCTTTTTTATATGCATCGAATCCATAAAAATCATCTGAATTTATTATTGTAAATGGTTCTTTTACTTTATCTTTAGCTGATAATATGGCATGTGCTGTTCCAAATGGTTTTATTCTTTCTTTTGGTACAGTATATCCTTTTGGTATGTTATCTAATTCTTGAAATGCATATTCTACTTTTATTTTATTTTCAATTCTTTTTCCTATAGTTTCATGAAATATATTATAATTTTCTTTTTTTATTATAAAAACTACTTTATTATATCCTGCTTTTATAGCATCATATATTGAATAATCGATTATAAAGTTACCGTATTCATCTATTGGTTCAATTTGTTTTAATCCTCCGAATCTACTTCCCATTCCTGCGGCCATTATAACTAATGTCATATTTTCCTCCTTCTTTCTTTAAATATGATATTATTTTGTATTATAAAATTTATTATAAATAGAATTAGTTCTATTAATATTTTTGCGATATAAATATTTATATTCATTTTACTTATAAATATATTTAAAATTAAACTGTTAATTAATATAATACCTAGTGATAACATTATATATTCGTAAACACTTTTTTTATTTGATTTAAATACTATTTTTTTATTTATATTATAATTTATTGTTGCACTAATAAATCGAGCAATTATGTTTGAAATAAATATATTTGTTGGATTTTGTTTTAATAATTTTATTAAGATTATAAAACTTAAGTAATCTATAATAAAGCATATTAATCCTGATAATATAAATTTTAAAAATTTTTTATAAATTAAAAATGAATCTTTTATTACTTTAAAGTGTGATGTTGAATTTTTTTTATCTTCATAAACTGTTTCTATTGGTACTTCTATTATGTTTATTTTGTTTGATACTATTTCTAGTAACATATTCATTTCATATTCATATCTATTTCCTTCAATTTTTAGTAAAAAGGGAATATATTTTGTATTGAGTGCTCTTAATCCTGTTTGGGTATCTTGTATGTTTTTTCCTGTAAATAGTCTAAATAAATATTTGGTTATTTTATTTCCCATTCTTGATTTAAAGGGAACTTCTTTATCAAATTGTCTTATTCCTAATATTATTGAATCTTTATTTCTATTAAAAATATTTATTATTTTTTCGATATCTTTTGGTTTATGTTGTCCATCTGCATCAACGAATATAATTCCTTCTTCTTTTGTGTTTTTATATACATATTCCATTGCTGTTTTCATGGCTTGGCCTTTTCCTTTATTAACTTCATGTTTTAATATAGTTATATTATTAAGTGATTTAAATATTTCTTTTGATTTACTTCCGTCATCTACTATTATAATGTTATATCTTTTTAATTTTTTTACTAGATTTATTAGGTGATAATCAGGATTATAAGCTGGTATTATTATTGTCATAATTTAACCTTTCGTATTCTTCTTTTGTTATTGAGTGATATACTTCCCCTATTCGTTTTCCTTCAAAGATTATTCTATTTCTTAATACTGCTTCAACTTTCATGTTTGATTTTTCCATTACTTTATAGCTTCCTATATTGTTTTCATAGTGTTTAGCATATACTAGATATGCTTTTATGTCATCAAATAGGAATTTAATAACTCTTGTTAATGCTTCTGTTCCGTATCCTTTATTCCATGATGATTTTTTATAGCAATATCCTACTTCATAGACTTTATTTGTTTTGTCTTGTTTTACAATGTCAATTGTTCCGAGTAATTCGTTTGTTTCTTTTAATACAACCATCCATCTATAGGTGTCTATATTTTTATATTCTTCAATCCACATTTTTACAAGGTTTTCTGTTACTTTTATATTTTCATGAATATTCCATGGTAAATATTTACATACTTCTTTATCGTTACACCAGTTATCAAACATTTCTTGTGTATCTGAATAATTAATTTTTCTTAAATATAATCTTTCTGTTTCTAATTCTTTCATGATTACAAAAAGAAATAGTACACTATTTCTTTAAACCTTTCTTAATTTCTTTAACATCTTCTGTTAGTCCAACAAATAACATTACCATTTCATAACTTATTCTAAGTGTTAAATTACCGAATATTAGTAAAGCTAGAAATGCAAAAAAGCTTAATTTTATTAATACGAATGAGTATAATGTTATAAAAATTGTTAATATTAAATAACTTATTTTTAATATTGGCATTAATAAATTTTTTTCAAATGTTAAAAATTCGACTATTTTTTTTGTTTTTCCAGTTAATTTTTTTCTGATTTCTTTATCTGCAAATACGAAATAAAGTGCTATTCCTCCTGCTATTGCAATAAAGATTGACATTAAAATCCATACAAATGATGCTGTTATTGTTTTATCAAATGTTATAAAATCTGTTTCTGGTCCATATATTCCCATATTATTAACTCCTTTCTATTAGATTATATCATATTTATTTTATAATTAAAATATGAATTTTTATAATTTTTTATAAATAAAAACTTACTTTAATTTATATTTATCTTAATAGTTAGGGATTACTATTGCTTTTATGCCGTAATAGTTGTTATCACTACTATCACTTTTAAATGTTATTTTAATATAGTTAGAGTTAATTGTTATTGTTTCCTGTGTTCTAGTCTTTCCTCCATATTTTTTATTATTGTTTATACCTGTTGTTGATGTGCTAGAGTCATATATTAGGAAATAATCATAACTTGTACCTTCAGTTTGATAGTCTAGTATAACTGTTAAACTTTTTGCTCCTTCGAATGTATGTTCACCAAGTATAACATTATTTTGAGACTTAGGGTATGGATTATGGGCAGACTCAATTGTTTTACATGTCGTTGCAACAATGTCCGTTATTGTTACATCGGTATCAGGCATTATAAATTCATTTCCATTTATAGTAGTTCCATTCATTTTAAATGATGTTACATAATTATTACCTGATATAGATGTTAAAGTTACTTTTGTACCTTTTACTCTATTAATAGATTCATATTTTATATCATCATTACCAGTTATTGTAATTGAATATTCAGGAATTATATTTCCTTTTATAACATTACTATTAGATGATTTTTCTGCAATCATTTTATCAACTAATGTTGATGCAGAAGCAATATAATTAACTGTTATTTGAGATCCTGAGTTAGTTGCGGCATTATAAAACATATTATAATAATAACTAACATTAGCATTCATTATGTTGATTGTTGTTGTTAAGGATGAACAACTGTAAAACATCTGAGTCATATTTGTTACTCTTGTTGTATTAAAACTACTTAAATCTAAACTTGTTAAGGATCTACAATCACGAAACATTTCATACATATTTGCTACATTTGCCGTATTAAAATTACTCAAATCTAAACTTGTTAAGGATGAACAGTCAGAGAACATATAAGACATATCTGTTACATTTGCTGTATTAAAATTACTTAAATCCAAATTTGTTAAGGATGAACAGTCAGCAAACATACTACCCATATCCTTTACATTTGCCGTATTAAAATTACTCAAATCTAAACTTGTTAAAGATGAACATCCATAAAACATCTTAAACATACGACCGGTTACATTTGCCGTATTAAAACTGCTTAAATCTAAGTTTGTTAAGGATGAACAATTTAAAAACATTTGGGACATAGATGTTACACTTGCCGTATTAAAACCACTTAAATCTAAACTTGTTAAGGATGAACAACCATCAAATATAGAAACCATATCTATTACATTTGCGGTATTAAAGCTACTTATATCCAAACTTGTTAAAGATGAACAACCTTCAAACATAGAGCCCATAACTTGCAATTTTTTTGTATTAAAATTACTTATATACAATTTTTTTAAATTTGAGCAATCAAAAAACATACCCGATCCAGTTCCACTAGACATTTTAACAACTTTGGATGTATTAAAATTATCCAAGTTCAACTTAACTATAGATATACACCCCTTAAACATTTCATCCATATAATATGTATTACTTGTATTAAAATTATCATTAAAATTAATTTGGGTTAAATTTGAGGTATATTTATTATTTTTATATTTCTGAAATGAAAATATATTACTACATCTAAAAGGTGCAAATATTGGTGCATCACTTACTATGTATAAATTATATAATGATTTTGTATTATCAGTACTATCTTTTAATCCAGTATCTACTAAATAACCATATACTTTTTTCCTTTGGGTTGCACTTTCAGAAATATCCCAACATAAATTTTCTTCGGTACAACTACTAGGTAAATTACTTAAATCATTACCAAAGTTAATAGTTCTTATATATGGTTTATAATTATCATTCCAAAATTCAGTACCACCATTAGCACCTGAACTATCACTATACCCATTCTTCATAGTCGCATATTCACTTATTTGAACTGCATTAACAGTTATATTTGCAGTAAAAGTTTTATTTACATATTTATTATCATCTTCATCACTAATATAAGGATTCCAGTACCAATATACCGTTAATTTTTCTTTATTTGTCCCATTTTTTTCTAGAAATGAATAATATTTATGAAGTTCACTCTTATGATCAGCCGTTGTATAAAATTTTAAATTACCAGGTAAATTATTTCTTTCAATATCTAATGTCGCATACATATCAACAGAAGATCCACTAGCATCCATAACAACATCAAATGATCCACTATCACCAGGATTTATAGTTCCCAAATTAATATTTTTGTTATTCCATGATTCACCTGCTTCTGTATCTCTTAAAACAAATACCGCATTACCAGTATTACCAGTAATTGAACCATTTACAACAATTCTATAATAAGCAATACTACCTATTAATAAACTGATTAAACCTATTACAAATGTTATGATTATAAATACCTTTTTATTTAATTTCATATATTTTTACCTCCATTTATTTAAATACTAAAAAGAAGACTAGTTATTCTTATATATCTAATCCTATAATTATTAACAAAGGTATTTTTTATATTATTTAATGTATGTATGTATGTATGTATGTATGTATGTATGTATGTTCCTTTTTCATGTTATCAACAAACCCTTCATTATTACCTTTAGTATTTATTACAATCTAATTTTACCATACTTTATTTCCTTATACAATTATAAATTAATTATTTTTTATAATTTTTTTCATATTTTAATTTTAATTTAATTGCATCATCATTACTAGCACTCGCTCCAGTTACAATACCAATATTACCCCTTAAATCAACATTAAAATTATCTATATCATCCACTAATATTGTATTTTTACAAAGAGATACCTCCAATAGTTTTTTTGTATTTGAACTCTTTTTTGATCCAACAACAAGCAAATTATCTACCTTTCTTGATAACTCAATTACATCTTCTTCCCTTTTTTTAGTTGCACTACATATTGTATTATAAGTTAAAATATCAGGATATTTATTAATTAAATAATTTTTTATCTCATTATACTTTTCTATACTTTTAGTAGTTTGAGAAAGAAGTGCTAGTTTCTTATTTTGAGGAACTATTATTTGATCAATATTTTCAACTATAATACCATCACAATAACTAATTGTTCCAATTGATTCAGGATGATCTTTACTACCATATAAAATAACAAAATAACCATTTTTATTTAAATTTTTAACAATTTCATGTGTCTTTAAAACATTTGGACAAGTTAAATCATGAACAATTAAATTTTTTTTCTTACATTTTTCATATGTATCCTTATCAACACCATGTGCCCTTATAATTAAATGTGAATTATCTGGAACAGACTCTATATTATCCACAAATATTATACCATTTTTCTCTAAATTTTTAATTACATTTTCATTATGAACAAGCATTCCTAATGCATATACAGTTTTATACAATTTTAAAAGATTATTTGATTCATTTATAGAAGTTTCAACACCATTACAAAAACCATTATATTTACCCATTAATATCATATATTTCCCCCTAAAATATTATATAAAAAATTTTAAAAATCTTCAAATTAAAGATAAGTATTTCTACTTATCTCTTAATTTTGCATCAAATTTTTCCGTTACTTTTTCTATTATATTTCTAAATAAAACATTTACTTCCTCATCATTTAAAGTTCTAGAATCATCCTTAAAAGTTAATTTATAAGCAATAGACTTTTCATTTTGATCAACATTTTCTCCAGTATAAACATCAAAAACATCAACATTACTTAATAACCTTCCACCAGCTTTTTTAATACACTCTACTACATCTATAGACAAAATATCATTTCTTAAAGCAAATGAAACATCCTTTATAATCTCAGGATATTTTGATGATTCTTTATACTTAATAGGTTTAACCGGTTTATTAATTTTTGTTAAAGAAATTTCACAAACATAAACATCATCTTTAGTAACCAACGGATGAATACGACCAATTATTCCAACTTTGTTTCTATCTAAACATATTGATGCACTAATACCAGTATGTAAATTATTTATAATCTCTCTATTAAAAGAATATCTATTTTTAAAACCCAAATAATTTAATATATTTTCAACAATACCCTTTATTAAATAAAAATCAACCTTTATTTTAGAATTCATCCAATCATTTATAATATAATTACCCTTCATTAAAATACATAATTTTATATCCTCATTATAATCCTTATCATAAGTTTTTGCTATCTCATAAATTAAAACATCATTTACCTTTCTAGCTTTATTATACTCATATATATTTAATAAAGAAGGAATTAAAGTTGTTCGAACAACACTTTTATCAATACTCATCGGATTAGGTAAAATAGCTTTATCCTTATTATCATAATCAAACAAATTAGCCATTTCAGGTGAAACTAAAGTATAAGTTTTAACCTCATTTAAATTTAAAGACCTTAAATGCTTACTTACATCTTTTCTTAATTTTAAATCTCCTTTATATTCACCCTTCTTTTGCTTTAATATAGGAAGAGTACCAACCAAATTATGATACCCATATAAACGACCTATTTCTTCCGCTATATCATTTATATTAGGTTCAATATCTAATCTTCTATTAGGAATTAAAAGTGTAAATAAATCATTTTCTAATTTATATTCAAATCCCAAACGAACAAACTCTTTTTCCATATTTTCTTTAGAAATATTAATACCCAACATTTTATTTACATCATTATAATCAAATATAACCGTTTTTTTTGTTTTATCTAAATTATCATATTTAACAGTTCCAGATAATACTTTTGCATTTGCATACTTTTCAAGTAAATAACAAGCTCTTTCTATAGCATCAGATGTATATTCATAATTTAAACCCTTACCATATCTTATAGAAGCTTCACTTTTAAGATTCAAATTACTTGATGTATATCTTATACTTACACCATCAAATATAGCACTCTCAATTAAAATATCCTTTGTAGATTCATCAATATCCGTATTTAATCCACCCATTATACCTGCTATCGCAACAGGATTTTTACCATCAGTAATAACAATATCATTATTTAAAATTCTTTCTTTTCCATCTAAAGTTATTATCTTTTCATTATTTGCTTCTCTTACTACTATATTAGAACCTAACTTTTGTTTATCAAAGAAATGAAGTGGTTGACCATATTCTAGCATTACATAATTCGATATATCAACTACATTATTAATAGATCTAATACCAACAGATTGTAATCTTTTTTTAATAAATTCTGGTGATTCTTTTATTTCAACATCTTTAACCATTTTTGCTAAATAATATGGACATTTATTAGTTTCAACCTTTAAATTAAAATAATTACTTATATTATCATTTATTGGATTTGTTTTAAATTCTGGTAATTTTACTTTCCTATTCAAAATAGCAGCTACTTCATATGCAAATCCAATATGATAAAAACAATCATTATTTCTATGTTTATGAATATCAAGTTCATATATAGTACTATCTAATTTTAAATATTTAAAAGGATCTTCTCCAACTGGTGCATTACTATCTAATTCATGAATACCCTTATTATAATTTTCTTCATTTTTTTCTTCTAATCCTAATTCATATAAAGCACAAATCATTCCATCTGATTCTATACCTCTAATTGTTCCTTTTTTAATTTCAAAATTACCTGGTAAAATAGATCCTACTTTAGCAAGAATAACTTTTAAGCCTTTTCTTACATTTGGAGCTCCACATATAACTTGAACAATTTTATCCTTAATATCTACTTTACAAACATGTAAATGATCACTATCTGGATGATTTTCACATTCAATAACTTCTCCAATAACTAAATTATTTATATGATTTGTCATTATTTTTTCAACATTAACACCTGCTTTAGTTATTTTATCTGCTAGTTCTTTTGGATCTATATCACTTATATCTACATAATCATTTAACCATTCTAAATTAATCATTATTTACCTCCTACTAAAGTTTTCTAATTCTCTTAAATCAGTATTATAAAATACTCTTATATCATTAATTCCATATTTTAACATAGCTAGTCTTTCTGCACCAAAACCAAATGCAAAACCTGTCCATTCTTTTGGATCATAACCACAATTTTTTAAAACATTAGGGTGTACTATTCCAGCACCTGATACAGTTATCCAACCAGTATTTTTACAAATTGAACAACCTTTTCCATGACATGAAAAACAACTTATATCCATCTCTACTGAAGGTTCTGTGAATTGATAATAACTTGGTCTAAATCTTGTTATACAGTCTTCACCAAAAAGTTTTTTTGCAATTAAATCAAATGTTCCTTTTAAATCACATAAACTTACATTTTTATCAATTAATAAACCCTCTATTTGCATAAATTGATGTGAATGTGTTGCATCATCATCATCTCTTCTATATGTTTTTCCTGGACAAATTACTCTAATCGGTGTTTTACCTTGACCTTCTAACATTACTCTTGCTTGAACAGGAGATGTTTGACTTCTTAATAATATTTTTTCATCTTCAAGATAAAATGTATCTTGTGCATCTCTAGCAGGATGTCCTTTTGGAATATTTAATAACTCAAAATTAAAATAATCTTCCTCTATTTCTGGTCCATCTACTACATCATATCCCAATGAAATCATTAATTCTTCAATTTCTTCAACTAATTTTTCTAATATATTAGGACTTCCTGTTTTTATCTTTGTTGAAGGAAGTGTTATATCAATTGCTTCTTTACTTAATTTTTCATTTAATTCTTTTTCATTTAATTCTTCTAATTTTAAATCATATTCATTATTAAAAAGAGTTCTAACTTCATTAATACTCATTCCAAATGATTTTTTTTCTTCATTCGGAATATCTTTCATTTTACTTAGAAGTTCTGTAATTATTCCTTTTTTTCCTAAATATAACACTTTTAAATCATTTAATTCTTTAATTGTATTTACTGTTTTAATTTTATTAATCATCTCTAATTTTATTGAATTTAATTCCATATATCCTCCTATTAAAAAGGGCCTTAATATTATGGGACGAATTACTCCGTGGTACCACCCATATTCCTATTAAGGCTCTTTATGATTAACGCTCATTTAACGGTTTAAAGCTCTTATATTGAAATTCATTATTTTATCTTTCTCAATAGTTCTCAGTCATTTCTATTGTTCCTGTAAGTGATTTAAAATAACTACTTAGATATAATCATCGCTTTCTTGATTATGATTTTATCATTTATATTTAATAAAGTCAATAGTTTATAATAGCTCTATAAAATTAAATCATTTTATCTATATTTTTTGGTACTTCATCATTTATTACTGCTTTTATTATTTTATTTTCCCTTTCTTTACTTATTTCTTTTCCAGTCATATTCCCTAGTTTTTGTATTATTTCTCTTAATGTATTTTCATTTTTTAAATTTGTATCTTGTAGTTTTTGAGCAAGTTCTAAAATTGTTGATTTATCAACATTTGTTTTTTTTTCAACTCTTTTAAAAAAATTGTCAGAAAAATTCATTTACATCCTCCTAGAACATTATATGTTTTTTTTATTTTAATGTACCAAAAAAGGATATTATATATCCTCTTCTCCTTTATTTTTAAATTGAAGTACTATTGGTGTACCACTAAAATCAAATGTTTCTCTTATTTTGTTTTCTAAATATCTTGGATATGAAAAATGTATTAATCCTTTATTATTAACAGAAATATTAAATGTTGGTGGTGCAGATGATACTTGTTTTGTAAAATATATTTTTAGTCTTTTTCCTTTATAAGAAGGTGGTAAATTTAAAAGATATGCATCCATTATACAGTCATTAATTGCAGATGTTTTTATTTCTTTATGAGTATTTTCATAACATTTTATTACTTCTGGCATAAGAGTTGATATTCTTTTTTTAGTTTTTGCTGATAAAAATACTATTGGTGCATATGGCATAAATTGAAAATTATTACGAATATTTTCTTTAAATTTTTTCATTTCTTCATCTTTATTATCAATTATATCCCATTTATTTACAACAATTACTACAGGTTTACCTGATTCTAGTGCATAACCTGCTATATGTTTATCATGTTCAATTATTCCTTCTTTAGCATCTAGTACTAAAACACATACATCTGATCTA
Source organism: uncultured Bacilli bacterium (assembly GCA_934130215.1). GTDB lineage: Bacteria > Bacillota_I > Bacilli_A > RF39 > UBA660 > CAG-884. The sequence continues at coordinate 11,945 of CAKOXR010000003.1, read as the reverse complement.
TCAATTGCTTTAAGTGATCTTAATAAACTATAATGTTCAACAGATTCATAAATCTTACCTTTTTTTCTCATTCCTGCTGTATCTATAACTGTAAAATCTTGGTTATTATATTTAAATGGTGTATCAATTGCATCTCTTGTTGTTCCAGCTAGTGGAGATACTACTACTCTTTCTTCATTTAATAAAGCATTTGTTAAACTACTTTTACCTACATTTGGTCTTCCAATTATAGAAAATTTAATTCCAATTTCATTTTCAATTTGAGTTTCATCAAAATCTTCAACAATTTTATCTAATAATTCACTAATTCCATCTTTTGCTTCAGCACTTATATATATATATTCATCAAATCCTAGTTCATAAAAATCATATTTATATTTTTCTGATTCTTTACTATCACATTTATTAACTGCTACAATTACTTTTTTTCCTGATTTTAATAACATATCTCTAACTGCATAATCATTTGGTGTTATAGGTTCTTTTGCATCTACTACAAAGACTATTATATTTGCTTCATCGATTGCAAGTTCAACTTGTCCTTTTATTTCCCTTCTAAAAGAATCTGTTCCAAGATCAATTCCCCCTGTATCGATTAAATGAAATGAATAGTTTTTATAATTTACAAGTCCATATATTCTATCTCTTGTTATTCCTGGTATATCTTCAATAATTGCTTGTTTTCGTCCGACTAATCTATTAAATAATGTTGATTTTCCTACATTTGGTTTACCTACTAAAGCTACTACATTTTTTTTCATATTATAATACCTCCTTTTATTTTATTTTTTTCTGTTTTTATTTTTTTTATTATATTTCCATATACTATTTTTGAGTATTCTAATACTCTTCCTATTTTAATAAAGTTTGTTTCTTTTAAGTCAATATAATAATTATTTTTATATTTATATAAATCATATTTTATATCAAAATCTAGTGTTTGTTCTAGTTTTAATAGAAAAGTTGTTTCTTTTGATACTTGTATATTCATATCAAATGATTGAAAATATGTATCATTTTCTTGTGTTAGTTCAAGTATTGTTCCTAGTATTTCATTTTCATAGATAACAATATTATCATAATTTTTTATATCTATTCCAAGAATTTTAGTTTTTAATAAAATATCACTTATTTCTTCTAAGTTAATTTTTTTATTTATATAAAGAACTAATTTTTCATCATTATTTTCAATATACATAATATCACCTAAGATATATTATGTTTTAGGTTGTAATTCGTTCTATTTTTTCATATACTTCATCTCTACCTTGTTTAGTTACATTTGAAAACATTAAAAAGTCATCTCCTACTACTAAATCAAGATTGTTTAAAATAATACTTCTTTGTTTTTGTTGATGTGTTATTGATACTTTATCTACTTTGGTTGCAACTATTGTTACTGGTACTTTATAATATTTTAAAAATTTATACATTTGAAGATCATCATTACTTGGTTTATTTCTAAAATCTACTAACATAAATACATGTTTTAAATTTTTTCTATTAATTAAATAATCTTCCATCATTAAACCAAATTTTTTTTGTTCTCTTTTTGATAATGTTGCATATCCATATCCTGGTGCATCTACTAAATAAAATTGTTCATTTACTAAATAAAAATTTATTGTTTGAGTTTTACCTGGTGTTGATGATGTTCTAGCATAGTTTTTCCTATTTATTAAAGTATTAATAAAACTACTTTTTCCTACATTAGATCTTCCAACTAGCAAGAATTCTGGTAATTCATCTCCTGGATATTGACTTCTTCTTACTGCACTTATTTTTAAATCGACATTTTTTATTTTCATAAGTCACCTCTTTGACTAGAATAATTATAACATAGTTTGTTATTAAAAATCAATTATAATGCCTTAAAAAAAGTATAGTTTCCTATACTTAAATCCATACTCCGAATGCTATTGCTATCATTGCGAATATTAGTCCTATAACCCAAAATGATTTTACTATATCATTTTCTTGAAATCCTAGTTTTTCAAAATGATGATGTAATGGTGTCATTAAAAATACTTTTTTTCCAAGTAATCTTACAGATGCTATTTGTATAAGACATGATAATGTTTCAATTACAAATACACCCGCTACTAATATTAAAGTAAATTCACGGCCTGTTAATATTGCAACTGCTCCTAATGCTCCACCTAGTGCAAGTGATCCTGTATCTCCCATGAATACTTTTGCTGGATATGTGTTAAACATTAAAAATCCCATTAATGATCCTATTAATATAAAACAAAATATAGCCATATCTTCGTATCCTACTATCCATTTTGAATTCCATGCAATTAATGCAAAACATAAAAATGATATTATTGATAATCCTCCTGCTAGACCGTCTAGTCCATCAGTTATATTAACGGCATTACTACTTGCTACCATTATAAACATTATAAATAATATATAAAATGGTCCGAAGTTAATGTCTATATTTAATCCAAAGGCATTTACTTCAAGTACTGGTGGATGTCCACTTTTCATATATATTATATAAAATCCTAGTGCTATAAATAATTGACCTAAAAGTTTTTGGATTTCTGTTAATCCTTTATTATTTTTTTTAACGACTATTAAATAATCGTCTATAAATCCGAGTATTCCATAAGCTACAAAAACATACATTAATATAAATAAGTTTTCTGAAAATTCTATTTTTTTCATTAATAACAATATAATTACTGTTACTATTGTTGTTATTATAAATATTAATCCTCCCATTGTTGGAATACCGTTTTTTTTCTTATGTTTTTCTTGTAAATATATACTAATAGATTGTCCTATATGGAATTTTCTTAATATTGGTATTAATATCAAACCTAATACTATTGCTAATATAAATCCTATCATCATTGCCATTGTTGCTTTTGCTAGTATTAACATTTTATCATCTCCTATTTTATTATATATTGTTTTAAAATCTATTGCAAGGAAAAAAAATAGATAATATCTATTTTTTAAATATTTCAAATATTTTATCTAAATCATCTATAACAATAAAATTACTTGTTTTTGGTTTTAAAGAAAACTTAATGCCTATTCCTCCTTCACCTTTCCATTCAACTAAATTACCTGTATAATCATCTACTAATATAGCATCTTTTGTATGTACCATTTTAGTTTTTGATATTGCTTTTGGAACTGGAATAACTGTTATATCATCATAGAATTTTCTTATAAATTTTACTTTTTCAACTGCTTCATTTAATGAATTAATATGTGTTAAAATAGCTACATTAAATTTTTTTGAATCATTTAATTTTTTTACTTTTTCAATTGAACCATTTATTTCTTCTGTTTCTGAAAGTAATTTTTTCCAATTAATATTTTCATAAAATGTTCTTAATTCATCATTATTTGTTTTATCAATATGTTCTTCTTCAATCATTTGATATATTTTATCAATTGTATCCATTATTACACCATCAAAATCAATATATAAATTTTTCATAAGTCTCCTTCTTTTTTATGTATTATATCATAATTATATTGAATGTAAATAATTTTATGTGATTTTTAAGGTAAAAAAAAAGATGTTAAAACATCTTATTTTGATAATGCTGCAACTAAATCGGCTTTTTTCATTGAAGTATAACCTTCAATATTTGAAGATTTTGCAAGTTCTTTTAATTCAGCAACTGTTAATTTTGATAAATCTTTAGTTTCTTTTGTTTTAGTTTCTTTTACTTTAGTTTCTTTTACTTCTAATGGTTTACCTTCTAAACCTGCTTTAGCAATATTAACTAAATTTGTAAATGCTTTAGGATCTGCGATTGCAATTTCTGAAAGCATTTTTCTATTAACTTCAACACCTGCTTTTGAAAGACCATTTATGAATTTTGAATAACTAATATCATTTTGACGACATCCAGCATTAATTCTTGTAATCCATAATTTTCTAAAATCTCTTTTCTTTTGTCTTCTATCTCTATATGCATAACTTAATGAATGCATTACTTGTTCTTTTGCTGTTCTATATAAACGATGTTTAGAACCAAAATATCCTTTTGCTTCGTTTAAAACTTTTTTACGACGAGCAGCATGAATTGTTCCACCTTTAACTCTTGGCATATTTCTTCCTCCTTATTTTACTATTAAACTCTTTATTCTTTTTAAATCTGTTTTGTCTAAAGCAGCTCCTTTAGCACATGCTCTACTAAAACTTGCTGGTTTTTTACCTGTATTATGTCTGCTTCCTGGTTTTCCAATTTTAATAGAACCACTTTGTCTGATATTTAGAACTTTTTTTGTTCCTTTATGTGTTTTTAACTTTGGCATAAAATCCTCCTATTTTTCTTTTTTGGGTGCTAGAATCATAGTCATTGTACGAGCTTCTAATAGTGGTTTTTGTTCCACTTGTGAACAACTTTCTAAAGCTTCAGCAAATCTTAACAAAACTTTTAGTCCTAATTCAGTATGAGCCATTTCTCGACCTCTAAAACGAATTGATGCTTTAACTTTATGACCTTTTTCTAGATACTTTGACGCTTGTTTTACTTTTGTATCAAAATCATGAACATCAATTGTAACAGATAAACGATACTCTTTTAATTCTAAATTAGTTTCTCTTTGTTTTTTAAGATTTTCTTTGTTTTTTTTCTTATTTTCATATTTATACTTATTATAATCCATTATTTTACAAACAGGTGGATTACTACTTGGATTAATTAAAACTAAATCAAATCCTGCATATGATGCTAATGTTAAAGCATCTTTAAGTATTTTTGTTCCTAATTGTTCTCCTTTTGGTCCAATAACCATTACTTCTTTTGCTCTTATTTGTTCATTAATAAACAAATTTTTTTCTTTATTTGCGATACCCCTACACCTCCAACATAAAAAAAGTGGGTATAAATATCCACTTTAAAAAGACTTAACAAAGCTTTTTACCTATTACTATTATAATCAGGTGAGAAAATGGATATTTCTTCTTTCTTTTTTTAAATTTCTATCTTATTATACTTATTTAATATATGTTTGTCAACTTATTTTATTCTATTTTTCATCAATTACAACAATTTTTTTATCTTCACCGTTTTTAATTTTAATTTTTTCATAAGAAAAATTAGTCCATACATCTATAAAACAATCTACTAAAAAGAATATTCCTAAAATTCTTATTAATAATTTTGCAGCATCAAATGGATTCATAATAACTATAATACCAAATACCATAAATAGAAGTGATACTATTAAATCAACCCACCATTCTTCATATTTCATTTTCTTTAGGTCAATTGCATGTTTTAATTTTTCAAATGCATCCATTAATATTATCATTCCAGCAACAAATGGAATTATTGATACTAATACTTCAGGATTACATATTAAAAATACTCCACATATTATTGGTACTATTCCAACTGTTAAACTATATTTAGAATAAGTTGTTACTTTATTGTTTGATAAATATCTAACAATATAGTCTATTCCAAATAACATTAATAAACCACCAATTATATAATTTATAACATCATTTACTGTACTTGGAAATATTACCATTAATAAACCTAATATAAAATATACAATAGGTAAAAAATAATTAAATCCTTTTACTTTTTCTATAACTTTCATATACATCTTCCTCAAATAAATTATATATCAAATTAATAAAAAAGTCTAGATAAATCTAAACTTAATCATCAATTCTATTAAATAATAATTGTAAATCATTTATTTTAATATTACCTGATATATTTTCTTCTTCCCACTTAAATTCTTTTAAATTTAACATTTTCTTAATTTTATTACTTGTTTCAGGTAAAAATGGATTTATAAGATTTGCAATATTACTAATCATATAAATACATGTATAAGTAATATTATTAAATTCATTTATATTTTCTTTAACTGCAATCCAAGGTGTTTTTTCATCATAATACTTATTTCCTAAATAAATATAATCAAATACTTCTTCAAGTGCTGATTTAAGTTCTGCTTTTTCAATTAAAGATCCTACTTTTTTATATTTTTCTTTTGTTATTTCTATAATACTTGGATCTATAATTCCTTCTGTTATAAGATTATCAAATTTTTTGGAAATAAATGATAAATTTCTATTTACAAAATTACCTAAAATTCCAACTAAAAATTTATTATGAGCTTGAATTAAATCTGTTTTAGTAAAATTAACATCCTTTTTTTCAGGTCCATTTGCTATCATATAATACCTAATAGTTTCTGCACCATATGTATCAACTAATTCATTTACTGTAAGTAAATTACCTTTTGATTTACTCATTTTTTCATCATTCATATTTATATATTCTCCAGATACAATATAATCTGGTAAATTATAATTATTTTTCATTGCCATTATTAAAGCAGGATAAATTACAGTATGAAAAGGTATATTATCTTTACCATGAGCATAATAAGATATTAAATTTTTATCAGTTATAAAATTTTCAAAATTCATATTTTTGTCTTCTAATACTTTTTTACAAGTTGATAAATAACCCATTACTGCTTCTATCCAAACATAGATTCTTTTATCTTCATATCCTTCAATTGGTACTTCAATTCCCCATGATAATTCACGAGTTGCTGCTCTATCAATTAAACCCATTGACAAGAATTTTTTTGTTTCACCATAAGCATTTTTTCGCCATTTTTCCTTATGATCTTCAACATATTTATTAATTTCATCTTGAAAAACTGATAATTTAAAATATAAATGTTTATTTGGTTTAGTAATAGTACTTCCTAAACAATTTTTACATTTTTTTTCAAGTACTTCTTTAGCTTCTAAAGTTGTTAAACAATTATCACATTGTTCACCAGTTGCAGTTCCACCACATTTTGGACATTTTCCTATAATATCTCGATCTGATAAAAAAGTTTTACAATTTGGACAATAATCTTCATCTTCTAGTTTTTCATAAATATATCCATTATCATAAATAAGTTTAAATAATTTTTTAACTTCATCTTCATGATATTTTTCAAATGTACAACCATAATAATCATATGAAAATTCTGCTTTTAAAAATGATTTTTTAAATTCTTCATGATAAAAGGATGCTATTTGTTCTGGTGTTTTATTTTCTTTTTTTGCTCTTTGAGTAATTGGAGTTCCATGAGAATCTGTTCCTGATACATAAACAACATTATCACCTGTTCCTCTATAATATCTTGCTAGTATATCTCCTGGTAGAAGTGCTGATAAATGTCCTATATGTAATAAATAATTGGCATAAGGCCATGCTCCTCCTATTAAAATGTTTCTTTTCATTAAAATCATTCCTTTTCTATAATATTTCAAATCCGTAGTTATACTATACCATAAAATTGTTTTTTTTTAAAGTATTTATTTTAAAAACTAAAGTTATTTGATATAATAAATATGGAGGAATGATTTATGTACATATTATTAATACCTTATTTTTTATATACATATTTAAAAATAATACATGGAATGCAAATGCTTCAGCAAAACTTTTATAATGAAGGAAATAGATATCTTAATTGGATTATCAAAAATAAATATAAAACTATTATTACTTTTGATTTATTTAGTTTATTTTTATTTATATTACCTTTATTTAATAAATTAATATTTTTTATTGTTTTATTTATTTTTTATTTAATTTTATTTATTTATAGATATAAATTAAAAAAGAAAGAACAAGTTAAATTACCACTTGTATATACTTTTAGAATTAAAAGACTTATTTTAACTACTATTTTACTAAATATTATTTTATTATATATTAGTTATAAAACTAATAATTTTGTTTTAATTTCTTATTTAGTTATAGCATCTATACTTGCTTATTATCAAGTTTATATTGCTTTTTTAATTAATTTACCGATTGAAAAAATTATTTATAATCATTATAAAAGAAAAGCAAGAAAAAAATTAAATGAAATAAATACTATTAATATTGGTATTACTGGTTCTTATGGTAAAACTAGTAGCAAGAATATTTTACATGATATTTTAAGTGTTAAATATAGAACTTATGCTTCTCCTGGTAATTTAAATACTCCTCTTGGATTAATGAAAACTGTTAATAATTATTTAGATAAATTTGAAGAAATATTTATAGCTGAAATGTCAGTTGCAGATAAAAAGTCAAATGATGTTAAAAGATCTTGTGATATCATCAAACCAAAATATGGTATTATTACAAATATAGGTATTGCACATTTAGAAAACTTTAAAACTATTGATAATATTCAAAAAGCTAAATTTGAACTTATTGAAAATTTACCAAATGATGGTATTGGTATTTTAAATGCTGATGATCCTAAACAAGTTGAATATAAAATTAAAAACAATTGTAAAATTATATGGATTGGTATAGATAAAAGTGCTGATATTATGGCCGAAAATATAAAATATACATATGAAGGAACTAGTTTTGATTGTATATTTAAAAAAGAAAATAAAAAAATATCTTTAAAAACTTGTCTTTTTGAAAAACCAAATATTTATAATATATTATCAGCAATAGCGATAGCTCATGAACTTGGTTTATCATATGATGACATAATTAAAGGTGTTTTAAATATTAAACCAATTGAACATAGATTACAAATTAAAAAATTTAACAATTATACAATTATAGATGATGCTTATAATTCTAATCCTGTTGGTTCTAAGATGGCTGTTGATGTTTTAAATTTAATGCCTGGTATGAAGATAATTGTAACTCCTGGTATGATTGAATTAAAAGATAAAGAATATAGTTGTAATTATGAATTTGGTAAACAAATTAGTGAAGTTGCTGATTATACTATATTAATTGGTAAAAATCAAACAAAACCTATTTATGATGGTTTAATAAGTAATAACTATGATAAAAATAAAATTTATATTTTAAATGATGTTAAAGAGGCTTTTCCTTTAATTGAAAAATTAAGGAATGATAAAACATATGTTTTATTAGAAAATGATTTACCTGATTTATTTAATGAAAAAAATGTCTAAATGACATTTTTTTGATTGTTTTCCATTTGTTTTAATACTTTTTTACAAGATTCTAAATCATTTGGTCTAATAACATTTTTACCTTTTGTTAATTGATATTTTTCTAATCCTTTTCCTAAAATAAATACTAAATCTCCTTCTTTAGCATTCATTAATGCAGTTTTTATTGCTTCATCACGATCAATTATTATTTCAAAGTTATCTTTTTTAGTTTCACTAACCATTAATTTTAATAATTCTAAAGGATCTGAATCTCTTGCATCATCAATTGTAAAATAGCAATAATCTACTGTTTCTGTACAATAATTAGCCATTTCAATCATTCTTCTTTCATCTCTAGATCCGGGTGCTCCTGTTACAACAATACTTCTTCCTTTTATATTATTTTTCATATAATTATATAAATTTTTAAATGCATTTGTTGTATGTGCATAATCAATCATAATATTAAAATTAAATTTTGTTTTTATTAATAATTGTCTTGCGGCTATTGGTTTTAGAAGTGCGATATTTCTAATAATACTTTTTATATCATATCCTAAATGTTTTAAACATATAATTGCACTCATTAAATTATAAACATTAAATTCTCCTGATATATGAGATATTATATGATGATGTCCATATATTCCTTCAATATCAAATTCTAGTCGATTAAATCTAACAGATATATTACTTGCAAAAATATCTGCTTCATTATTATTTAAAGAATAAGTTAAATAATTATTACATTTTTCTATCATATAATTTTTATATTTATCATCATAGTTTATTATTCCTAAACCATTTGGTTTTAATTGTTCAAAACTTATTGCTTTTGCTTTAGCATAATTTTCCATTGTTTTATGTGTATCTAAATGATCTCTAGATAAATTAGTAAATATTGCTGTATCAAAGAATATATAATCTAATTTTTTAGTATATAATCTTTCTGATGATGATTCCATTACTACATATTCACATCCTAAATTAACAAATTCGTTTAATGCTTTAAATAGTACATCTGGTAATGGTGTTGTATGTGGATTATCCATTTTAAATTTATTATATTTAATTCCATTTGTTCCTATATATCCAGCTTTTGTATAATTATTAAGTAATTGATAAATTATTTCTGATACAGTTGTTTTTCCATCTGTTCCTGTTACTGATATTATTTTTATTTTATCAAGTGGTTTATCATAATAATTATTTAAAGCTTTATTATATGTCATTTGACAGTCTTTTACTATAATTACTGGTACAGTTGCTTTTATATCTTCTTCAGTTATAATTGCAACTGCTCCATTTTTTATTGCTTGGTCTATATATTTATTTCCATCATTTGTTAAACCTTTGATTGCGAAAAATAATCCGTTTTCTTTTATTTGTCTTGAATCATCATTTAAATTATCAATTTCAATATCTATATTTTCTTTTAAATCAATTAATTCATTTAATTTTTTCATTTCTTCCTCCATATAAATTCTAGGATACCCTAGTTCATATAACTTCTATTTACATTTTACACCATGATATGTGATAAATGCAAATATTTTTGGAAATAAAGTGGAAAAACAATAGATTTATGAAGTTTTAATTTGAATTCCATCTATTTCTTTTCCATATATACCTGCAAAATCAAATGTATTTGGATTTTCATTTTTATTTGGTTTTATCCAATTTAACCATCTATTTTCTTTCATTAAATGAACTCTATAATATAATGAACTTTGATTTGGTAAATCTTGCTCTAAATATTTTTCTGGATCTATTACATAATTATCTGGTTTTCTAACTTCAAAATGTAAATGGGTTCCATATGAGTTTCCTGAATTTCCCATTATTCCTATTATATCTCCTTCTTTTACTTTATCATTTTGTTTTACTTTTAATCCTTTTTGTAAATGAGCATATAAAGTATAATATCCACCACTATGTTTTATTTGAACATAATTACCATATCTATTTGCTCCTTTTGTATTTGTATCATTATTTCTTCCATCTACTACTTTATATACTATTCCATCAGTATGTGCTTTTATATAAGATGGTCCTCCTACTGTTCCTACAATATCTATTCCAGTATGATTTTTATCATACTTTTGTGTTATTGATATATTTTTGTCTTTAATTAATCTAGACATTTTATTCACCTCATTATATGGTATGTTATAAATAAAATTCTATATATTTAAAATAACTAAAAAAGATTCAAAAAATGAATCTTTGTTTTTTTTATGGTGGAGATGAGGATATTGAAATCCTGTCCAAAAATAATCATCTATTAGTTTCTACAAGGTTATCTAGTTATAAAGTGTCCTAAAGAAAGTTGATAACTAGCAATCCTTACTTTAGCAAGCCTTTTTTTTTCATTAATTTGGTTAGGCAGACAAATTAATATATCCCATTAAATGAACCCCAAGTAATTTCATGGGAGAAAATTAAATGAAGTGCTTTCTAATATTAAGCGAAAGCTAATTGATTTCTGTTTCCAGTTATTTTATTTTTGTTCGTTTCGTGTTCCTCCGCCTTGCTGCCAATACTCTCATATTTCTGTCGAAACCTGGCATCCCCATAAATGTAGGATTTTGTCCTACAAATATAGTATATCATATTTTTATTAATATACAAATCAATTTTTGTATTTTTTTTGTAATTCTCTTTCTATATCTTTTTTCTTACTTGCTTCTCTTTTATCGTATAGTTTTTTTCCTTTACAAAGTCCTAGTTCAATTTTAGCTTTTCCGTTTACAAAATATAATTTTAATGGTATTAATGTAAATCCATCTAATTCTAGTTTGTTTTTTAATTTTAATATTTCTTTTTTATGTAATAATAATTTTCTTGTTCTTGTTTCTTCATGATTAAATACTCCTCCATTTTGATAAGGACTTATATGCATATTTAATATATAAACTTCATTATTTTTTATTATTCCATAGCTATCTTTTATATTTGCTTTTCCTTCTCTTATTGATTTTATTTCAGTTCCTTTTAATACTATACCACATTCTAT
>CAKOXR010000002.1 GCA_934130215.1 uncultured Bacilli bacterium | reverse complement strand
CCAATTCAATATAAAATCGAATCAGGGTTTTAAAGTATCTTTTTTAACTGTCTACTTTTTATTGACTAGTTTAATTTTAGGTGTTCTTTTTTGATATTTCTTCTTCATGTGTTTCTGTAATATATAAATCTAAAGGATTTTCTATATCATTTTCACTGTATTTATTTTTTAAATAATCAAAATAATTTTTCTTTATTGTTGTTGTGGACATTTGTAATCTTGAAGTTACAATTTTATTAATTTTTATTATTTCTTCATCAGTATAAGTAACATCGGTTAAATATGTTATTTTATTATTATTAGAGTTATAATATGCAATTTCATTTTTCCATGAACCATTTGGAAATATTACGATACTTTGATAATCATCATTTAATAGGTCTTCACCCATATATAATCTTGCATCATAATCAAGTGAAAATAAATTTGCAATTGTAGGTAATATATTAATATAACTAGTATATTCTTCATAAACTTTTGGTTTTATGTTAGGATTCCATATTAGAAATGGAGTTTTATCTATATCTACTGAATTATCTTCGTATTCTAAAATTTTATTTATTGTTTTTGTATCTAAAGCATAAGGATAATGATCACCAAATATAACTATAACAGTATTATTTAGTTCATTATTTTTTTCTAATTTAGCAATTAGAGATTCTAAAGCTTTATCTACCTCTGTTAATTTAGATAAATATCTTTTCATATCGGTTGGTAAATCTAAATCTTTAAAATTGTCTAAATATTTATCTCCATATTCTGATGGCCTATTATATGGAGCATGGCTTGTTACTGTTGTTAAAAAAGTAAAATATTTTTTATTTTGACTAAATATAGAATAAGAATTCTCAATTAAATCTATATCAGATGGCCATTTACCATAAATTGGACTTGTTTCAATTTTTAAATCTTTAGCACCATAATAAGTACTACCTAGATTTTTATGAAGTGTTGTTCTTTCATAATATTGATCTGTATAATCGTGAAATGATGAAACATCGTATCCTTTGTTTTTAAATAAGTTAAATATACTTTCAAAATATGTATTTTTCTTATAATCACGAGCTACACAAGTATTATTTATACTATATAAAGAAGTTAAAGCACTAAATTCATTATTACCAGTTGGACATGTATTTCTTGGAGAATAATTATTCTTCCATGACCAACCTTCAGAATATAATTTGTAAAGAGTTGGGAAATATTCTTTATTGATTGCAATTTCATTAGCGGATTCTATCATTATCATTATAAGATTTTTATCTTTAAAATAACCAGTATAATCATTTTCTATTGTTTGATTTCTTGATATAAAGTAATTATTTAATGTATTATTTATAGAATTTTTTTCTTCTTCAATAATTTTATTCCAAATTGTATCATCAAAATGCTTTTCAGTAACAGTAATAGTTTCTCTTGGTGCTTCATATGTTAGTTCAACTTTTTTTTGAAATAAACTTTTAATATCTAATATAAAATATCCATTTATTCCAAATTGATTAACAGTTGTACTTGGATTAGAAGGATAATTAAATAATTCCTTATTTGATATTGGTTGATATTTGTTTTGCATAAACTTTAAACTAACAGTTGCATAATATGATAAACAAAGAGTTACAAGTATTAAACAATTAATAAAAACTTCTTTTTTTATTATTTTATTGTTTTCTTTATTATATTTTGTTATAAAGTAATATACTGTTAGAGGAATAATTGGAATTAGTATTGTATAATATACTGGTTTTAAACTTTTAATAAAATCTATTATATAAGATTTTACTGCTCCAATTTGGCCTCCGGTATTAGTACTCATATAAATACCAAAGTATGCTATAAATCCTAGTTGAGCAAGTGCATAGATTGCTGCTATTAAACATGGAACTAAAATAATAGAATTTTTAATTTTCTTTTTAGTTGCTAAATTTGCTATATAAGATATTATAAAACCTAAAATTAATGATAATAAAAGTATTCTTAAAATACTATAATCTAATGTAAAATTGTTTATTAAAGCTTTAAAAATAAGCTCTTCTATGAAGAAAAATGACGATATAATGATTGTATCAATTATATTTTTCTTTTTCATTTAATTCACCTCTGCATGTAGTAGTTATACCATTTTTCGACAAATTTTTCAAGTGGAAGACTGAAATTTTAATAATTATTAATATTTTGAATTTGAAAAATATATTTTTTAAATAATTTAATTGATAAAAATTAATTAGTATATTATAATTAATTTGAGGTTAAATTATGGATAATAATGATATTATGTTTATTGCTAGTAAAATGAATGATGAAAAGGTATTAAAAATAATGTCTGATATTTTTAAATATCACTCTGCAGATGAAAAATTTAGAGGATGGGTTTTACCTGATGGTCAAATGGTTAGTTATTATATAGATAAAGATCTAGCACCTAAAATTGTTCAAGATCATGGTCAATTATTTAGAATTTTTTTATTGGGACTCGAATTATATGATAGCAACATTTATAAAAAAATTCAAAATGAATTAAAACAATATAGTCATCTTAATCAGGATGCAAATGAACCTTATGAAAGTTTTGCTGTAGAAAGATTAGGATGGTTACAAGTTGGAATATTTGGAAAAAATTGGATAGTTTGCAGAGGAGAAAGATTTCAAGATAAATTTTTAGATGAATTTATAAATAAAAAAAATTTCAAATGGATTTGTCGTAATAAAGGTAATGTTTTATATTTACCTATATATAAAGATTTTAAGCAAATTATGTTAATGGGATTAAAAAGAAAATATAAACCAAACCATGAAGAAGCAATAGAAATAGTAAATAAAAAATTGTAAATTTTTATGTAAAGATTATAAATAGATAAAAATTATAATGTTTGATATGTTATAATAATTTACATAAGTGAGGTTTTATGAGTAGTAGAAATTATAGTATTAACTTTATTAGAATCTTATGCACATGTGCTATACTTTTATATCATTTAGGCTTAATTAAAGGTGGATATTTAGCAGTGTGTACTTTTTTTGTGCTTTCAGGATATCTTTCTACTGTTAGTTCTTTAAAAAAAGATGATTTTTCTATATTATCTTATTATAAAAATAGAATAAAAAAAATATATTTTCCTTTAATAATAATAACTTTTGTAGTAGTTGGTATTTTATCTTTTTTTGATAATATTTATTGGTTTAATTTAAAACCAGAAACTACATCTATTATATTTGGATATAATAATTTTTGGCAAAGAACTGTTAATTTGGATTATTTTGCTCGGCATATAGATTCTCCTTTTATGCATTTATGGTATATTTCTATATTAATGCAATATGAACTTATATTTCCTATTCTTTTTAAAATTTTAAAAAAAATAGGTAATAAAATTAAAAGTTTACCATGTATTATTTTATTTTTACTTTTTATTATATCAAGTATATATTTTTATAAAATAAATATAATAAAGGGTATAAATTATGCTTATTATGATACATTTGGACGAAGTTTTTCTTTCTTTTTGGGTATGTTTATTGGATTTATAAATTATTATTATAAAAGTTACATTATAAATAATAAAATATATTATTTATATTTATTTGTTCTTTCAATGTTATTTATATTTGTACCATACTCTAGTAAATATTATAGTATTATTATGATATTAGTTTCAATTTTAAGTGGTAGATTAATTGAATATGGTTTAATTAATAATTATAAAAATAAATTTTTTATTAATTTCTCATATGAAATATATTTAATACAATATCCTGTAATATTTATTTTTCAAAATATTAATATTCCTTTTAAAATAATAATAATTATTTTGTTAATTATTTTATTATCTTGGATTTATCATTATATTATTTATGAAACTAAAAATAAAGTAATAAGAAATATTTTTTGTTTAATTTTGATAATATTTTCTTTATATGGTTTTTTAATTTATATAAAAGCTAAAGATTATACTAAAGAAATGAATATACTTAAAGAACAATTATCAAATAATGAAAAAGAATTGGAAAAAAATAATCAAAAATATTTAGAAAATTTAAAACAAGAAGAAGAAAATTGGATAAAAAAATTGGAAACATATGAAAACTATGAAGAAAAATTAAAAGATGTTGTTAAAAATTTACCAGTTGTAGGTATTGGTGATTCAGTTATGCTTGGTGCTGTTAATAATTTATATCAAAAATTTCCAAATGGATATTTTGATGCTAAAATTTCGAGAACTGCTTGGTCTTGTAGTAAAATTTTAACAAATTTAAAAAACAATAATAAATTAGGAAACCCTATTATTATTCATTTGGGTACTAATGGTGATTGTTCTACTAGTTGTAAAGATGAAATATTAGAGGTTATTGGGGATAAAGATGTTTATTTAATTAATACTACCAATTTAGAGTATGTTAATAATAATTTAAGTAAATATGCAAGTTTACATGATAATGTATATCTTATTGATTGGAAAAATATTTCAAGTGGTCATAAAGAATATTTTTATGCTGATGGAATTCATTTAACACCAGCAGGAAGAAAAGCTTATTCAGAAGCTATTTATAAAGCTATTTATGATAATTATTTAATAAAATATGAAAAAATGAAAAATGATTTAATAAAAGAATATGAAAATAAAAAAAATAATAAAATTAGTTTTTATGGTAATAGTTTATTACTAAATGCTTTTGATTATATAAGTAAAGATTTTAAGGATTCTAATTTTGTTATAAATAGTTTTGAAAATATTATAAATACTTTGAAAAATGAAAATTCAACTAAAAGGTGTGTATTTATATTTAATAATTTAACATTAAATGATTATAATACTTTAGTTAAATTATGTAATAATCAAATTTATATATTTAATATAAATGGTAAATTAAATAAAGAAAATGTTTATAATTTTGAATTAAAAAATGAATATTTAATGCCAGATGGTAAACATTTAAATGAAAAAGGAAATAAGGCATTATCAGAATTTATAAAAAATAATGTTAAAGGTTAAATATTATGAGAGAAGATATATTAAATAAATTGAAAATAGAACTAAATGAAATAAAAAAATATAATCAAATAAATAATGAAAGAATAAAAAAAATTAAAAATTTAGAATCTAATCCTTTAATTAAAGAATATTTAAAACTTATTAATAAAAATATTAATAATGAAGAAATTAATAATGAAAAAGATGAAGATATTATAAAAAGAATTTATAAAAAATATTTATTTTATATAAATAAAGATGAAACTAATAAAATATTTGTTTATTTAGGAACTTATAGATATTTTGATTGTTATATTAAAGAACAAAGAGTTGATTATAATTATAAAAGAGCTGATTATAGAATTTATTGCGATATTGAACAACTTAATCATCTATATTTACCAATTATAAATTGTTATGAGTTTGAAAGTAATAATATTATTATTGGAACAGATACATTTTTTAAGGAAAGAGAATTTAGTAAAATTCAATTAGAATTTTTTATTGAATCAGTTAAGACTAATCAAGAGAGTGCAAAAAACAAAATTCTTAACAATTATCCTTTATTAATAAAAAAATAGTTTAAAAATCAATAAAATATGATATAATGATAATGCGATGTGAAAAACATCATAGGAGGTTAACATGGAAAATAAGAGATTTATAACAGTTTTAGGACTAATGTTATTATTAATAATTACTTTACCTTTAATTAATTATATAGGTGGTAAAAAAGGAAGAGAAATGGTTTCAAATTTTGATTCGGCTTATAGTTCTGATAAATATACATTTATAGAGCTTGCAAGAGATGCTTGTACATATTGTATTAAACAAAAACCAATTTTAGATGATTTAGAAAAGAATTATGGATTAAATTATCTATATATTGATACTAGAAAAATTAATGATAGTCAATTAAAACATATTCTTGAAAAAATTAAAGTTGATTATGATGATTTTGGTACACCTACAATGGCTGTAATTGGAAAAGGTGAAGTTCAAGAATCTATAGTTGGATATAAAAATGAAGATTATTTAGCTAATATTTTAAATAAATATGAATTAATTAAAAATTATGGAATGAATGATTTAAAAGATATAAGTTATAGTGAATATTATAAATTATTAAAGAGTAAAAATACTTCAGTTATATATCTTGGAAGAAATAGTAGCTCTGATAATGATTTTGCAATTTCACAATTAAAAAGAGCATCTAATTTAACAGATGTTAAAATTTATTCATTAGATGTTTATGATGTTTATATGGCTGAAACTTATTCTGATAAAGCAACAAGTGAACAAAAAGCAATTGCAAAAAAATTTATGAACTCATTACCATTATTTGATGATGGTTTAGTTACACCAGCAGTTTTAATTGTTAAAAATGGTAAATTAGTTGCATCTAAATTACAATCTGGTTATACACAAATTGAAACAAGTGAATATGTAGATTTCTTTAAAGAAAACAAATTAGTAAAAAGTGAATAATCTATACAAATGTATAGATTTTTTTATTTATCAACAAAATTTTTAAAATATAATTAATATAATTATATTGGTGATATTATGAAAAAGTTTATTTTATTTTTATTAATTATATTATTATTACCTTATTTATTAATAAAAAATTTTGATAAAAAAGAAAATAAAATTATTGAACTTGTACATAATAATAAAATGATTCGAATTTATAGAACAAATTCAAAAAAAATTGATACAATTCCTTTCGAAGATTATATAGTAGGTGTTATCGCGGGAGAAATGCCTTTATATTTTAAAGAAGAAGCAATGAAAGCACAAGCAGTTGCTTCTAGAAGTTATGCTTTAAAAAGAATGGAATATAATAAAAATAAAGAATATGATGTTGTTGATAATACAAATAATCAAGTATATTTAGATAATGAATATTTAAAAAAAGTTTGGGGTAAAAATTATATTAAAAATATTAATAAAATAAGAAAAGCTGTTAATGATACATACTGCGAATATTTAGATTATAATGGTTCTATAGTTGATGCTTTCTTTTTTTCTACTAGTACTGGTAAAACAGAAAATAGTATTGATGTTTTTAATATCAATCTTCCATATCTACAAAGTGTGTCAAGTGAATGGGATGAAAAAGTATCGCCTGTATTTTTCGATTATTATACTTTTTCTTTAGAAGATTTCTATAAAAAATTGAATTTGCCATATAATGAAAATTTACAAATTGAAATAATTGATTCTACAAGTGGTGGGAGAATTAAAAATATAAAAATAAATAATGTTAATTTTACAGGTAATAAAATATCAAATATATTTAATTTACGATCTAGTAGTTTTGTTATTAAAAAAAATGATAATTTAGTTAATATTACTACAAACGGATTTGGTCATGGTGTTGGTATGAGCCAGTATGGTGCTTTAGGAATGGCGATTGAAGGATATAAATATAGTGAAATATTAAAACATTATTATAGTGGAGTTAAAATAAAAAAGTATAAAATTTAAAAAAAAGAACAATATATAACTGAGGTGGAAAAATGAGAAAATTAAAAGAATCAGTTATATATGGATTGTATGCTATTGGAAGTTTAAGTTTAATTGGAGGATTATTTATTTATCAAGCAATATCTAATAGCGAAGAATATATAAGTACAAGATATGTTACTAAAAATATTTTTGATGAAGTTTATCCAGTTATAAATTTATCAAAAGGTTTAGAAAGACCATATAATGATGATAGTGTTAAAGTTGTAAATTCTTTTTATGATTATAAAGAAGAAAATCATGAAAATTCTATTATTTATTACGAAAATACTTATATGCCAAATACAGGAGTAATATATAAAGGAACAAACAAATTTGATTGTTTAGCTATATATGAAGGAGAAGTTACAAAAATTGAAAATGATGAAATTATGGGTACTATTGTTACTATAAAACATGATGAAAATATTATTAGTTTATATGCTAGTTTACAAAATGTTAAAGTAAAAGAAGGCGATTTTGTTAATAAAATGGATGTTATAGGAGAAAGTGGTAAAAATAATTTATCTAGTAATTTAGGTGATCATTTACATTTTGAATTAATTGTAAATGGAAAAAATATAGATCCTGAAAAAAATTATGGAAAAACATTAAATGAATTAAATAAATAAGTATAAAAATCCCTATTAATTATATATTTTATTAAGGGGTGTTTTTATGTTAAAAATTCGAAATCGTGTTTTAGAGGAAGCGGTTTATATTATAAAAACTGAAGAAACTGTAAGAGAACTTGCTATAAAATTTGGGGTTTCTAAAAGTACTGTTCATAAAGATCTACATGATAGATTAAAATATATCGATAAAAAACTATATGAAAAAGTTGATAAAATATTAAAACATCATATTGATATTAGACATATAAGAGGTGGTGAATCAACTAAAAATAAGTATTTAAATAATAATAAAAAAATGTTATAATAAAGGAGGAAATATGTTCAGCAAAGATATAGGAATAGATTTAGGAACAGCTAATGTACTTGTTTATGTAAAAGGTGAAGGCATAGTTTTGAATGAACCAAGTGTAATTGCTTATGATGAAGATAGTCATAAAATACTTGCCGTTGGAAGTGAAGCTAGAGATATGTTAGGAAGAACACCTGGTAATATAAAAGCTGTTAAACCATTAAAAGATGGTGTTATTGCTGATTTTGATACAACAGAAATAATGCTTAATTATTTTATAAAAAAAGTAATAGGTAAAAATATGTTTTTAAGACCTAAAATAGTTATTTGTTGTCCTACTAATATTACTAGTGTTGAAAAGAATGCTATTAGGGAAGCTGCCGAAAAAATTGGTGCTAAATCAGTTTATATTGAAGAAGAACCAAAAGCTGCTGCTCTTGGAGCTGGAATTGATATATCAATTCCAAATGGATCCATGGTTGTTGATATTGGTGGTGGTACTACAGATATTGCTGTATTATCATTGGGGGGTATTGTAACATCTGCTTCTATAAAAGTTGCTGGAAACACTTTTGATAAAGACATCACAAAATATATAAAAGATAAATATAAATTATTAATTGGTGAAAGAACTGCTGAAGAAATAAAAATAGAGATTGGTTCAGTTTTTAATGAAACAAATGAAAAAATGGATGTAAAGGGAAGAAATTTAGTAACAGGTTTACCTCATACTATTCATATTACTGCATCAGAAATAAAAGAAGCATTATCTGATGGAGCTTATTTAATTGTTAGAGCAGTTAAAAATGTATTAGAGCAGACCCCTCCAGAATTATCTGCAGATATTATTGATAAAGGTATTGTTTTAACAGGTGGTGGTGCTTTATTAAATGGTCTTGATAGTTTACTTGCAAAAGAATTAAAAATTCCAGTTAAAATTGCTGATAATTGTCTTTCTTGTGTTGCAAATGGAACAGGAATATTACTTGATAATTTATATTTAATAGAAAGGTAGTTATGAAAAAAGGTTTTACTTTAATTGAGCTTTTAGCAATTATAGTTATACTTGGTATTTTAGGTATGATTGGTATAAATGTTTATAATGGAATTGATAAAAAAGCAAAAAATAAACTTTATGAAGAACAAATAAAAACTATTAAAGGTGCTGTTGGTACTTATATTACTGAAAATGAAGGTAAAACATTAATTATTAATGGTAAAAATGTTAAAATTGATTTATTTAATGGTGCTAGAAAAATAGAAATTCCTATGAGTACTTTTATTAGTGAAGGTGTTTTTGATAAATATCCTGTTAATCCTAAATGTTCTAAAGAAATGAAAGGTATTATTGTTATAAATGTTAAATCTGATGGAAGCTATGATTTAATTTATAATATGTCAAATAGTGAAGAAACATTTTGTAAAGTATAGAAATCTATACTTTTTTTGTATATTTTTTTAATAAATATTTATACTATTAAAGGTGATAATATGTTTAATTATAAAGAAATTATAGAAGTTTCTTATAGAGCTATTATATCTTTAGTTACACTTTTTTTAATAACAAAATTATTAGGGAAAAAACAAGTTTCTCAACTTAGTTTATTTGATTATGTTATTGGTATTTCAATAGGTAATTTTGCTGCTGAAGTTACCATTAATTTAGAAGCAGAATGGATTAATGGTGTTATTGCAGTTATTATATTTGGTGTTGTTGCTTATTTAGTTTCAATACTTACTATGAAAAGTATAATAGCCCGCAGGTTTTTTATGGGTTCACCTACAATTGTTATTCAAAACGGAAAAATAATTAAAGAATCTTTAAAAAAGGTAAAACTTGATATTAATGATTTATTAGAGGAATGTAGAAGTAATGGTGTTTTTGATTTAAATCAAATAAATTATGGTCTTATGGAAGCAAATGGTAAACTTAGTATTTTATTAAAAGGGGAATATTTACCATTAACTTGTAATGATATGAATTTAAAAGTTAAAAAAAATAGTTTAGTTGGTAATGTTATTATTGATAAAAAAATTATGAAAGAAAATTTATATCAGATGGGTAAAGATGAAAAATGGTTACTTAATCAATTAAATATAAAAGGAATTAAATTAAAGGATGTTTTACTTGCTACCTTAGATATTAATGATAAATTAACAATTTATAAACAAAAAGAAAATGAATCTATTCTTAATATATTAGAATAGTTTTTATTTTACATTTTTTGTCGGTGGTATTTATAAACTGATTGATTTATATATTATTTTATCTTATAACTTGACTTTGACAGTAAAAATGCACAAACCTAGATTATATAAGGGCTTGTGCATTTTTTAATTGTTGTATATCAGAAGAAAATTTTTAAATTTTAAAAATTTTTTTAATTTCTGATAAAGTAAGGTATTTTCTAGATAAATCAACATTGTAAATGTTTGATAAATCTTTGATAATTTTGTTGGTAAAATTTTGAATATAAATATCATGTTCTAAATTATTAGAAGTATAATTTTTAAGTGTGTCTATTATGGCTGATGTAGGATATTTTCTTTTCGTTTTACTTTCTATCAATCTTAATATAATAAGTGAAATAAAACAAGTTAAGAAATGAGCTTCAATATGTTCTTTTGTCCAAACATATACCGGCCTTGTTTCTAAGTTTGATTTAGTTATTTTAAAAGATTCTTCAATTTTCCATAAACCTTTATAAATATCTCGTATTTCTTTATCAGTTAAATTTTTTTCGCTAGTAACAATTGAATAATAACCATCGTATTTTTCTTCTTCTTTAATTTTATCTGATTTTAATGATAATTCTAGACCGGTAGGTATTTCACCAGTTTCTTCATTGAATCTAATATTGTTAATATATTTAGTACAACCATAAGATGTTGCTAGGTTATATTTGGCTGGATTCTTTATTAAATCTTCTGCCTTTTTTATAGCTAGATCTCTTTCATGTTTTTGCCTATCTGCATATTTTTTAGAATAATAAACCATTTGTTTTTGATATATTTGATAATTAACTTTTCTTTTGTTATCTTTTTTTATTTGAACCTTTTTAGCATATACTCTTGATTTATGCTTAAAGATAACTGGTTTATCTTCGTACCTTAAAATATTTCCATTATCATTTTTAATAGGTTCCTTATATGTAACTAAATTTCCTTCTTCATCATAAATGTAATCATTAACAAATTCTTTTTGGTCTAATGCCCAAGCCTTAAATTCTTTGTCGGCACCAATGATACTTTGACCATAAACATAACCATCATGATTAGTATGCTTTTCGTCGTTTTTACCAGCAATGAATACGGTATTATCCGATGTATTTTGACCACGGTCAGTAACTATAATAGTTCTATCAATATTAAAGCTAGATTTAGTTTTTTTTAAAGTAGGTCGCATCATTAGTTTTTCTGATTCATTACCAGGGAAAAGGTCATAAGAAAGGGGGATACCATCTTTATCCATAAGTAGCCCCATACCAATAATAGGAGTTTTACGATGTTCTTTAGAGGGACCTTTTTTTCTTGATCCTTTTTCTAAAATAGTACCATTTTCATCAATTAAATCTTCATCATTATATGATATTTCGAAATAATAGTTAGTTGTATCATAGTATGTGATAGAAGTATCCCTATTGTAAGTGTTTTTTGTATTGTTCCAAATGGATTTAATAATATTATCTTTTAAAGATTCAAAATAATCTAAACTACGGTATAAGTCTTTTAAAGAAAAGTCAAACTTTTCAAAGAAAATATTTTTATTATTATAAGTTTCGTTTTTACTGGCTGGATATAAAATTCTAGAAAAAACTAATAATTTCATTATTTCATCTAATGAATATTCTATATTAAGATTTGATTGCTTTTGTTTTAGAATATCGGAAATGTTTAATTCATTATAAACCTTTTTCAAAATAACATAACCGATATTTTTTACATGTGAATTATCATCTATAGTTTTAGTGTTAAGGTTTTTAATTGTGTATTCTGTAATTTCATTATTTGATTTTTGCTTAGCAATATTTTTAAAATGTTGAATGGGATCATCAAACTTTTTCATTAAATCATCTAAAAAACCTATTTTTTCTATAGTTCTATGTTTAATTTTTCCTTTTTCATCTCTATAGCCTTGAACAAATGATAAATATACTTTGCCATGGCTTTTACTTTGCTTTAGAAACATAAAATCACTACCTTTACATAACAATTATAACACGATAGTCAAAGATATACAACATAAAAATGATAAAAACTTGACAAAATAAAAACCTTATAATAAAAGGTCTAAACATGCATTAACAAATTAGTGAACTGTCAAACTCCGGATGAAAAATGGTTACTTAATCAATTAAATATAAAAGGAATTAAATTAAAGGATGTTTTACTTGCTACCTTAGATATTAATGATAAATTAACAATTTATAAACAAAAAGAAAATGAATCTATTCTTAATATATTAGAATAGTTTTTATTTTACATTTTTTGTCGGTGGTATTTATAAACTGATTGATTTATATATTATTTTATCTTATAATGATAATAGGTGATTGTATGGAAGAATATAAAGATTATGTTCAAAAAGAGTTCTGTGCTTCCGCTTTTGTAATAAATCCTATTAATAAAAAAATCCTTTTAGTTTTCCATAATGATTTTGATAAATGGGTTCAACCAGGAGGTCATATCGAAAAAAATGAAACTCCTGAGGATACTGTTTTAAGAGAGGTTTGGGAAGAGACTGGAGTTAAAATTAGATTACTTGGGGAAAGATTTCCTAGAGAACAAGATTTTATAAGGCCTCTTGGTATTCAAAAGAATCGTACTTTAAAGGGTAAAATACATATTGATATTATATATGCAGGCGTTCCTATTAATGTTATTGATCATAAAGATACTGATAATGATATTAAAAAAATTGGCTGGTTTTCTAGAAATGATTTAGAGAGAATAAAAGTATTTCCTGATGTAAAAATAACAATGGATTATATATTAAAATATTATTTAGGTGAATATAATGGATAAAATAACAATTATTTTTTCATGTTTAACTTTAGTTGTTACTGTTTTTGTTGCGATTTATTCAGTAAATGGTAGAGTTAGAAATGAAAACAAGGAAAAACATAAACCTTATTTAATATTAAAAAGTTTACAAATATTAAAAAAATTAGATCAATATAAATATTATATAACTTTAAAAAAACAAGATGTTGGTGAGGAAATAGAGATTCCTTTTAATATTATTCTTGAAAATATTGGATATGGGGTAGCTAGTAATGTTAAATTTTATGATTTACTTACAGGAGAATGTATAAAAGGAACTCAATTACTTGAAAAAGATATAAATCAACAATTATTTACAACTCTAGATGTTGCTTCGTCTGATATTACTCAGATTCAAATGCTTCTTGTTAATTATTTAAATTATAATGGTGTTAGTCATAATAGAATTCTTTGTATTTATCAAGATTTAAATGAAAATATTTATGATTTTATAATACATATAAATATAAAAAGTAAAAAAAATTATGATTTTTATGCTTATCAAAGATCTTCAAAAAGTTATCATAAATGTATTGAAGAATCTAAAAAAGAATATAATATCATCTTAAAAGATTATAAAGGAGAAAACAGTATTTTTTAATATAATCAAGGGTAATACCTTGATTTAAAATCGTATTATAAAATGTAATTAAATCTAAAAACTATGAAAACTAAAAAAAAATAGAATATTATTTTCAATAAAATTAAAGATACAAAAATAAAATAATTGAGAATTTTAATGAGTAAATTTATAGAATAAAAATTTATAGTTCTATAGATTTTAAATATGAAAAATGGTACAATATGATTAGATTGGTGGTGTAATAAATGAATTTAAATGATAAAAAAAAATTTGGTCAATATTTTACCAAAAAAGACTTATGGTTAAAACCTCAAATTATAGAATTTATAAAAAAATCTAACTGTACGATAGCATATGATCCTTTTGCAGGTAATGGAGATTTGTTAAAAATTTCTTGCGAATATGGAATAAAACAAATTAAAGGGTTAGATATTGATAAAAATTTGAGTTGGGAAACAAATGATAGTTTAAAAAAAATTCCTCATATTGATAATGCTATAATAATTACAAATCCACCTTATTTAACAAAGTATAGTGCTCATAGAAAGAAAATAGATATAGATTATGAATACTTTGATAAACATACGGATTTATATCAATTAGCAATTGATAATATGTTAGAAGCACAGGATTATGTTGTTGCAATTGTACCAGAAACATATATTAATAGTAGGTTTTTTGAAAAAAATTTAAGTAGGGTATATAGTGTTACCATATTAACAGAAAATCCTTTTGATGACACAGAAAATCCTGTTTGCATTGTTTGTTTTGATAAAACTTCTAAAATACCTCCACAAATAAAAGTTTTTATTGATGATAATTATTTAAATGTTTATTCATATTTTAGTGAGCTACGGTTAAAACCCAAAAACAATTATTCGATAAGATTTAATGTTCAAAATGGAAAGTTGGCTTTGAGAGCTGTAGATTTAACTACAAATGATAAGAAAATTAGATTTTATAGTAAAGAAGAATTAAACTATGACTTATCAAGAATTGGCGATAGTTCTAGATTGGTAACAATTATTGATTTGGATTGTAGTGACATAGATATAAAGGATTTAGTAAGTGAATGTAATAGAATATTAGAAAATTATAGAAATAAAACATTTGATGTTACATTGTCACCTTTTAAAGGTAATACGAAGGATGGTAAAAGAAGAAGAAGATTAGATTATAGAACTGCAAGGTGTATTATAGAAATTGCAATTTCTAATTTAAGGAGTAAAAATTATGCTTAATAATATAAAAATATTTGAAGAATGTTTGGAACATTTGGCAAAGAATGTTGATCCGATTGCTCGTGAATCGCTAAATAAAGTTATTTTACCAAATGAAGATTTTACAAAAGAATTATTTTCTAGAAATTATAGATTATCAGAGTTGATTCTATCTTATGCAAACAATAAAAGAAAACATGATGATTTATATAATTCTAAAATTATATCTGAAATAGATGATTGTTTACATTATGAAGGAATGAATTTCTGCCCTTTTTCACAATACCTTATGGTTCATGATGTTACATATGATATGTATTTAAATAAGTTAACTAACGAAGAAAAAAAATATATTATAGACTGCTATTTAGATGACCGTTTTCAGTTATACTTGAATAGTGATTATTCCAATATTATTTTTCAAGTATTAACTGACAGTTATAGTCATAAAAGAAAAGGAACGATGGGTGTTGCTAAATTAAAGAAAATATGTAACAAATTTGGGATTCCTAAAATAAATAATATTTCACAGATAGAAGAACCTTTATATTATATTTTGCCTGATGCTGGAGATAATAAATTATTTGATAAGATATTAGATTTAAATCATATTAATTTTGAATTTCGAACTACACATCAGGGGAAAATGCCGGATGCATTAATAAAAATTAATAATAATTTTTTGATTGTTGAACATAAAATATTAAAAGAATCTGGTGGTGGACAGGATAAACAAATGACAGAAATAATTGATTTTATAGGTTGGGGTGAACGAGGAATCCACTATATTTCTTTTATGGATGGGATTTTATTTAATCAATTAGTTAATCCTAGTACAAAAAATAAGCTCTTTAGAGATAAACAAAGTATTTATACAAATCTTAAAAATTGTCCATTTAATTATTTTGTAAATGAATATGGATTTAATAAAATTATCGATTATGTAATGAAAAACCAATAGTATTTGTGATATCTTATATTAATTTATTTTGTTAATTATAAAATTTTGATTTTTTTAATATTGAATAATAATATAAAAAAGTATAATACTTAAAAAGAACAAAAATAATATCTTCAATGAAATTAAAGATACTAAAATAAAATAATTGAAAATTTTAATAAAAATTAAAAAAGTATAAAAAAAACAGTTTGACAAGTGTTAAAAATGTGCTATAATACCAAAGTACTAAAAAGAGGGATGAGTATGAAAAAAATAAAAAATATTGCTATAATTGCCCATGTTGACCATGGTAAAACTACATTAGTTGATAAATTACTTGCATCTGCTAATACTTTTAGAGCAAATGAAGAAATTCAAGATAGAGTAATGGATTCAAATGATATTGAAAGAGAAAGAGGTATTACAATTCTTGCAAAAACAACATCAATTGAATATAAAGGTTATACAATTAATATCTTAGATACTCCAGGACATGCTGACTTTGGTGGTGAAGTTGAGAGAATTATGAATATGGTTGATGGTGTTATTTTAGTTGTTGATGCATATGAAGGAACAATGCCACAAACTAGATTTGTATTAAAAAAAGCATTAAATGCCGGTGTTACACCTGTTGTAGTAGTTAATAAAATTGATAAACCAACTGCTAGACCTAAAGAAGTTGTTGATGAAGTACTTGATTTATTTATTGAATTAGGAGCTGATATTGATCAATTAGAATTCCCAGTTATTTATGCATCCGCTATTAATGGAACTAGTAGTTATGAAATTGGACTTGAAAATCAAAAACCAACAATGGAACCTATTCTTGATGCTGTTATTAAAACAGTACCAGATCCTAAAGTTAGTTTAGATGGTGGTTTTCAATTTCAACCTGCATTAATAGATTATAATGATTATGTTGGAAGAATTGGAATAGGTTTAGTTAAAAGAGGAACTATTAAAGTTGGAGAAATGGTTTCTTGTGTAAGATTAGATGGAAGTAAAAAACAATTTAGAATTGCTAAATTATTTGGTTTTAAAGGATTAAAAAAAGTTGAAATCAATAGTTGTGAAGCTGGTGAAATAGTTGCTATTTCAGGATTACCTGATATAGAAGTAGGAGAAACAGTTTGTTCTGTAGGGTATGAAGAAGCTTTACCTAAACTTAGAATTGATGAACCAACTATGCAAATAACTATTGGTGTAAATACAAGTCCTATGGCAGGATTAGATGGAAAATTATTAACAGCACGAAAAATTGAAGAAAGATTAATAAAAGGAACTGAAAAAGATGTATCTTTAAAAGTTGAAACTAATGATGCAGAAAGCTGGATTGTTTCAGGTAGAGGAGAGTTACATTTAGGTATTTTAATTGAAAATATGAGAAGAGAAGGATTCGAGGTTCAAGTTTCTAAACCAGTAGTTATTATTAAAGAAATTGATGGTGTAAAATGCGAACCTTATGAAGAACTACAAATTGAAGTTAATGAATCATGTGTTGGTAATGTAATTGAAGAACTTGCCAATCGTGGTGGAAATATGGAAAATATGTCTAATTATAATGGATTAGTAAGATTAACATATACAATACCTTCAAGAGGATTAATTGGATTTTCAACTGATTTTATGACTTTAACTAAAGGTTATGGAATTATGAATCATACATTTAAAGAATATGCAAAAGTAGAAGCAGTTGAAGTTGGTGAAAGAGCTCTTGGTGTTCTTGTTTCAATGGAAAACGGTAAATCAACATCATATGCTTTAGGTCAACTTGAAGACCGTGGTGTTATGTTTATTGAACCTGGTGTTGAAGTATATGAAGGAATGATTGTTGGTGAATGTAATAGAGATAATGATTTAGCAGTTAATGTTGTTAAAGGAAAAAATTTAACAAATACAAGATCATCATCTAAAGATCATACAGTTGTATTAAAAAGACCTAGACCTATTACACTAGAATATGCTTTAGATTATATTAATTTTGATGAATTTGTAGAAGTAACACCTCATAATATAAGAATGAGAAAAAGAATTTTAAATACAGAAGCAAGAAAAAAAGAAGATGCTAAGAAAAAGTAGGCTTCTTTTTTTGACTATTTTTAATAATTATATTTAATAATTCATCATATGTATAACCTTTATTTATGAATAATTTTGGAAACATACTTGATTCAGTAAAACCTGGAATTGTATTAATTTCATTAAAATATAATTGATTATTTTCTTCGTCATATAAAAAATCACATCTTGCATAAGAATTTACTTCTAGTATTTTATATACTTTTCGAGCTGTTTCTTTTATTTTTAAAATTATTTCTTTATTTAAAGTAGGATTTATTAAAATTTCTGTTTTTTTGTTATATTTAGATTCATAATCATAAAAACCATTATTTATTATTTCTCCTATACTAGATGTTATAATTCCATTATTATCAATAAGACCTATTTCTAGTTCCCTTGCTTTTATAAATTTTTCAACTATTATTTTTTTATCATATTTAAATGCTTTATTTAAAGCTTTAATTAATTGACTTAAATTATAAGCAACTGATATACCAATACTTGAGCCACCATTAGCTGGTTTAATAATTATAGGATAAGAAAAAGTATTAATTATTTCTTTGATTTTATATTTTTTATCTATAATTAAATATGGTACTTGTTTTATATTATATTTATCCATTATTATTTTACAAAAGCCTTTATCCATTGAAATAGCACTACTTATAGTATTTGAACCAACATAATTAATATTAAAGGTCTCAAATAAACCTTGTAATTTACCATCTTCCCCTATATTACCATGAATAATAGGAAATATAATATCAAAATTTTTTAAATAATTAATTATATTTTCAATTTTTTTATTATTTTCATACCAAATACCTTTTTTATCTATATAAATTTCATGAATTTCATATTTTTTAATATTATTAATAATAGAATTTTTTGATTTTATTGATATTTCATGTTCATATGATTGACCACCATAAATTATCCCTAGTTTTTTCATTTTACCTCCTGGTTAAATGATATGCAAAAAATGATCAATTATTGACCATTTTTATAAAAATGTAGTAATTCTTTAAATCTATTATAATGAACAACTTCTCTTTGTCTCAAAAATGATAAAGGACCTAATAAATCAGGATCATTTGTTTCGTTCATTAAGTTTTCATAAGTTGCTCTTGCTCTTTCTTCAGCAGCCATATCACTTTGTAAATCAACAATATAATTTCCAGATGATTCTATATAAGATGCTGTATATGGAACACCATTTGCATCAACAGGATATATTCCTCTATTATGTTGTGTATAATATCCTTGTAAACCAAAAGTTTCTAATTCCTCTAAAGTAGCTCCATTCATTAATTGATAAACCATAGTAGCAATCATTTCAACATGTGCTAGTTCTTCTGTTGCAATATCATTTAATAAAGCAGAACCTCTTTCATCAGGCATTGTAAATTTTTGACAAAAATATCTCATAGCTGCCCCAATTTCACCGTCAGGACCACCTAATTGAGCAAGTAATGTTTTCGCCATTTTCAAATCTTTATTTTTAATATTTATTGGATATTCAAGTTTTTTAACATATTTTAACATATTACCTCCTTAATTTTGCCAAGGCCATGGAAATTTATCCCATGCCCAAGGATATGTATTATTTGCATCACTATCTATTGTTAAAGGACCATATCTATTTTCATATTCCTTAACTAAATTATTTTTTTCTTGACGATATTTATTAAATAAATCAATATATTCTCTTGAATTAGGATAAATATCTAAATATAAATTTAAATCTATCATAGCAAAATTTAAAGCATCAATAGTAGTTAACATTTTTGCTTGTTCATTAACGGGATTAATATTATAAGGATTATTTAATTTATATGGGTCATATATATTTTTAAACATATTACCTCTGATAAATCCTTGATAAGGATCATAAAGATTTGTATTTTGAACTTGACAGTTCATATTCCCTGTATTAGGGATATAATTATAATAATTCATTTTTTCCTCCCAAAATATAATAGTTTATTTATCTAATATTGTATAGGTATTAACCTATAAACCTTTATTTTTATATAAAAAAATGATACAATTATTAAGAGGTGTTTAAATTGAAAAGAAAAAATTTTTATATTATTTTATTTGGTTTAATTTTAATATTGTGTTCATTATCTTTATTTTTTAGGAATTCAAATAAAAAATTAGATATAAATAATTTAAATAATAAAATTAATGATTTACAAAATGATGTTAATAAATTTGAGGTTACCGATAAAATAGAGAATACCAGAGAATATGAAGTAAAATTAAGTGAAATTAGATTGAGTGTTAATTTATTAGATAGTTCAAATTATGAATTGTTTTTAAATAAAGAAATATCATTATATGATTATTTTATTAATAATAAAAAAATAAAAAAATATAATGAAAAAATTGATAATATAGAAAAGGTATTAGAACAAAAATTAAAATAGGATGGTTATATGAAAATTCCAGAGGAATTTGATAAAAAAATGAATAAAATTATACCTTTTTATGATAAATTTTTAGAAGAACTTGATAAAGATAGTGTAAAAGGTATAAATGTTAATACAACAAAAATAAGTACTAAAGAATTTAAAAAAATATTTCCTTATAAAATAAAAAAAATACCTTACTCAGATAATAGTTTTTATTTAGAAGAAAATGTAAAAATTGGAAATCATCCTTATCATCATGCTGGACTTTTTTATAGTCAAGATCCAGGTGCTTGTATGCCTATAAATTCTATTAATATAAAAGAAGATTATAAAGTATTAGATTTATGTAGTTCACCTGGTGGTAAAAGTATTCAAGTTGCACAATTATTAAAAAAAGGTTTTTTAGTATCTAATGAATATGATAAAAAAAGAGCGGATATTTTATATAGTAATATAGAGAGAATGGGATTAAATAATGTTATTGTTACAAATGCTTCATGTGAACAATTAAGTAAAGTTTATAAAGGGTATTTTGATTTAGTTATAATTGATGCTCCATGTTCTTCAGAAGGAATGTTTAGAAAAAATTATGAAGCTATTAAAAATTATAGTATTGATAATATTAAATTATGTTCTAAAAGACAAAAAGATATTTTAAGTAATGCTTATAATATGGTTAAAACAGATGGATTTATATTATATTCTACTTGTACTTATGAAAAAGAAGAAAATGAAGATATTGTAGAGTGGTTTTGTAAAAATTATAATTATGAGTTAAAAAAATTAAAAAATATTGATAAATATACTGTTAAAGGATTAGAACCTGCTCAATATTCAAGAAGATTTTATCCCCATATATCAAAAGGAGAAGGTCAATTTATGGCTCTTATGCAAAATAAAAATAAAGTTTCAAAATATGCTGATATAAGAGAAAATAAAAAACCTATTAAAGAAAGAATAATAGATGAATTTTTAAAAAATTTAGATATTAAACTTGATATATACATAATGAATAATAAAGTTTTTACATTAGGAGGAGAAGTTCCAAATAATATAAATGTTATTTCGTCAGGTGTACAAATTGGGGAAGTAAAAAATAATTATTTTTTACCAAATCATTATTTATGTATGGCTTATGGTAAACATTTTAAAAATAAATGTATTTTAGATATAAACGATGAAAGAGTTTTAAAATATTTAAGGGGTGAAGAAATTAATTATGAATGTCCAAATGGATATGGTGTTATCATAGTTAATGAATATCCATTAGGTTTTTTTAAAGCAGTTAATGGTAAACTTAAAAACCATTATCCGAAAGGGTTAAGAAATGTTAAATAATTTAATAATAATTATTTTATTTACTTTATGTAGTATATTTATTGAACAATTATATAAAACGAAAAGAAATAAAATTGAAAAGAAATGTATTCCTAATTTAAATCCTTGGGAACTTAAATATTATTATAGTTCTCTTGTTAATGATAGAGATTTAACTTCAATAATAATTAATTTAGCACAAAAAGGATATATAAAAATAAATAAAGAAAAAATTATAAAAATAAAAAAATATCGAGAAAGTAATGAATCGGAAGCTCTTATGTATAAATCATTATTTAAAAAGGGAAATTCTGTTAAAGTAAATGATCTTCATATAAATTTATATAAAGATATTAGTGATATTGTACATTCTATTGATAATAAAAAATTAAGAAATGAAATTAATCAAAAAGAAGAACTTTTTTTAAATAATAGTTTAGTTATATTTACATTTATTATTTTTGTTATAATTAATATTAATTTACCATTTAATATATTAAAAAAATCTATTATTACTATAATAATGTGGATATCTTTTATATCTTTAGTTAGAGTTTATACAAGTAAAAATAGTATAAGATCTAAAATATTGATTCTTTTATTAATGGTCATTTTAGGATTTCCTTTTTATTATATAAGTTTAACTAATACAAATAGTAAAGGTATTTTTATAATAGGTCATATATCTACTATTATAATAATTAATACATTAAAATCGTTAACACCAAAGACTAAAACTGGTATTAATTTAAAAAATGAAGCGGAAAAGTTTAATAATTATTTAAATAATTTAAATAAAGAAGATATTAAAATTTTATTAAAAAAAGATCCAAAATTCTTAATTAATACATTTTCTTATGCTTATGCTTTTAATCATACTTTTAAATGGGTAAGATTTTTAAAAAAATATAATCAAAATTTGTTTTGGTTTGATGGTGATGATATTGAATTGACAGAAATTTTATTTAAAATTAAAAATCAAATTATTAAGTCTGGTCATAAGGAGGATTAATGAAAGAAATTGTTAATGAATTAACTTTAAGAAATGAAACTATTTCTACTATGGAATCTTGTACAGGTGGATTTATTGTAAATGAAATAACTAATATAAAAGGAGCATCTAAGGTTTTAAAGTATAGTGCTATTACATATTCAGATGACTTTAAAATTAAAATGGGTGTATCTAAAGAAGTGATTGATAAATATTCTGTTTATAGTGTTGAATGTTCTATTGAGATGGCTAAAGCAATATGTAGATTTTCAGGCTCTACTTATGGTATTGGTGTTACTGGAGAATTAAATAATTATGGAACAATATATATATGTATTTATAATAGTTTAAATAATACTAAAAAAACAATTACTTTAAATGCTTTAGAAAATAGAGTTGATAGTAAGAAAAAAATATGTTTTATAATTGAACAAATATTAAAAGATTTTATTAATAATTAAAATATTTATTCTCATAACCAAATATGATATACTATATATAGTAGGAGGTTGTATGAGTAAGATTAGTATTGTAGCACTTGAATCTATTAAAGAAATTGCTTTAAAAACTAATAATTATTTAAAAGAATTAAATAATTATAATCAAGATTATTTAGTTGAAACAGAAGAAATAAGATTTAGTAATGGTGAAGGAAAGGTTAAATTATTAAATACAATTAGAGGAAAAAATGTTTATATTATGACAGATATAGGAAATCATAGTATAACATATAAAATGTATGGTTATGAGAATCATAAATCACCTGATGATCATTTAGAAGATGTTAAAAGAGTTATATCTGCAATTAGAGGACATGCTGATAGTATTACTGTTATAATGCCACTTTTATATGCTTCAAGACAACATAGAAGAAAAGGAAGAGAATCTTTGGATTGTGCTATTGCTTTAAAAGAACTTGAAAATTTAGGGGTTAAATGTATTGTTACATTTGATGTTCATGATGAAAATATTCAAAATGTGGTTCCTTTAATGGCATTTGAGAATTTTTTTCCAACAGTTAATATAATAAATGCAATATTAAAAAATGAACAAATATATTATGAGAATACTATTATTATAAGTCCAGATACTGGTGCTTTTAATAGAGCAAGATATTATGCTGATATGTTAAAAGTAGATGTTGGTATATTTCATAAAAGAAGGGATTTAACTAAAGTTATAAATGGGAAGAATCCTGTTATTGCTCATGAATATTTAGGTAAAGATGTTAAAGATAAAGATTGTATTGTAGTAGATGATATGATTGCTTCTGGTGAATCTATGCTTGATGTTGCAACAGAATTAAAAAGAAGGGGAGCAAGAAATATTTATTTAGCTTCTACATTTGGACTTTTTTGTAATGGTAAAGAAGTATTTGATAAAGAATATGAAAATAAATCTTTTAATCGTGTTTATACTACTAATTTAACTTATGTTTCAAAAGATATTAAAAATTCTGTTTGGTATAAAGATGTTGATTGTTCTATATTTATTGCTAAAATTATAAATCAATTAAGTAATAATAATTCTATAACTCCTCTTTTACAAGGAGATCCTGATTCTTTTAAAGAAGTTCAAAAAAAATTACTAAAAAGGTAATTTTTTTTTTATTATTTGAATAAACTTGAATGGTGATAATGTGTTATTTATTAAAGGATTAATAATTGGAATTGGTAAAATATTACCTGGTGTTAGTGGTTCTTTAATAGCTATATCAATGGGTATTTATACAGATATTTTAGAAAGTATAAATAGTTTATTTAAAAATTTTAAAAAAAATTTTTCATTTTTATTTCAAGTATTATCTGGTAGTATTATTTCAATTATTTTATTTAGTAATATTATAAAAGTTTTGATTAATAAGTATTATTTTTCGGTATTATTACTTTTTATTGGTTTAATTATTGGATCTATTGATTATTCATTTAATGATTTTAAAAATAAAAAAATTTATAAAATTATTATTTTTATTACAATATTTTTATTTGTTATTTTAATTAATAAATTATCTTTTAATATAAAACTTAATGATGGGTTTTTAACATATATAATTCTTGGAATAATTGAAGCTTTATCAACTATTATTCCTGGTATAAGTGGAACTGCTATATTTATTGTTTTAAAAAAATATGATTTAATACTTGAAATATTAAGTAATCCTTTTAGAAATATTTCAATTTTTATACCTTTTGTAATTGGAATAATAATTGGAATAATTGTTGTTTCAAAAATAATACTTTATATATTGAAAAAGCATCCTGTTATTTTTATGGTTATAGTTAAAGCTTTAACTTTTTCAACACTCTTTCTTATGTATTTAAATACATTTACTGTTAATAGAACTCTAAAAGATATTATAATTGGTGAAATATTATTAGTAATAGGTATCATATTATCAAAAAAAATGAATAATTTATAATAGGTGATTAAATGAGAGATAATTTATTTGTTAATAAGTTTGATAAGGAGTTTAGTAATAATGAAAGAGTTTATTATTCTAAAGGTATGGATATAAATAAAAATATTGAAAAAGTCGATGTTTTAAAAAAAATAAATGATATTTTTAAATCAAATGATTTTGTTTATAAAGCTGATGTTGTTATAAGTTTGAAAGATAGAAAATTAAATACTACTATAATTGCTCGAAATAATTCATCTCTAATAACAATGGATAATGAAATTATAAAATTTAGTGATATTTTAGATATAAAAAAAGTAGTTTAAAAAACTACTTATAAAGATAAGTGTATTTATACCTTATTTTTTTTGTATTATCATGTCTAAATTCTTCTATAGTGGTTCCTATTTTTTCTTCAAATTGATCTTTTGGAAGAAATTTATCAAGTACTAAGAAATTAATATCTCTATAAAAAGCTCTATAACGATAATATATATCTGATTCTATATTTCTATTTTCTAGTTGTTCAGGTTTCTCATTAGACCAATTAGACCACTTTGTATAACTAGTCATTAATGGATCTTTATAAGGATAATCTCTTAGTTCTACTTTAGAATATTGAGTATTATATTTTCTTTCTTGTCCATTATACCATCTCCATGTAGCATCACTATATGAATACATAGTCGTTGAATTATCATTTAATGGATAATTTTCGTTTGGTTTTTGTGTTGAATATGTACCACCATTCCAGTAATGTTTTTTATTTTTTTCATCTTTATAATACCACCTATAACCTGTTGTAGTTTTAATTTTTCTATATGATTTTTCTTCTGGGTAGTTTAATGACCAATCAGTCCATTCAGTATATCTTATAGTATTTTCATCTTTATTTGAAAATCCTTTAGGTTTTGTAGAATACCATTCATTACTATAATCGTTATTTGTATTTTTATACCATAACCATGTTTTATCTCTAAAACTATAATATGTATCATATTCAACTTCATATTTTAGTATTTCTGCTGTTGAAGGAACAGAAGGATATTTTTTTTCATCTTTTGGTAAAGTTATTCCATATTGGATATTAACTGCTTTATCTATATCATTTGATGGATACCATTTTGTCCATTTTGTATAAAATGTATCAGCATTATAATAATTATATTCAACAATAACATCAATTAATTTTGAATTAACAAGTGTATTAGATTTGTTCCAATTTTTTTTAAATCTTTTTTTAGTTGAACAATAACTACATCCATTAATATCAAAAGTTTTAATTAATTTACCTTCAGCCATTGTAAATTTAACAGTTCCCGTACATTTATTTCCATTTGATATAATAGGATAACCATTATTATAAATATCCTCAATATTTATAGTAGTAGAATCTCCTTCTTTTAATTTTAATAAATTATTATCTTCAGCATATTCTGTTACATTGTTTAGTATTTTAGTTTCTATAGATGAACAAGTATTATTTTTATATACATTAAAACTAATAAGACCAATTAATCCTAGAATAATTATAATTACAATTATATAAATAATAGTATAATCTTTTTTTTCTTCATATTTTATGATTGTTTTAGGTCTATTTAACTGAAAATTAAGTCTCATATTTGTTCTCACTTTCTTATAATAATATTATCATATTAAGTAAAAAAATACAATAAAAAAGCAGAAAAATCTGCTCTTTTAAATACAAGAAACACATGTATCATTTAGACATCTAAGAGCACAACAACAGTTTAAATCCATTGTAAAAAATGAATTAGTTGCTAAATAAGGACATTCTGCTTGGTCATCTGTATTAGTTGTTAGAACTCTAAAAGTAGCACAGTTTCCATCAACTTTTTCTACTCTAAAAACATTAGATGTAACAGTTTCTCCCTCATCTTTTGATATTGGCATACTCCATGGTGTTCCATTTCCTCCACATGTATAAATCATTACTGGTCTTGTATTACATCCTATAGTTGCTATGTTACATCCTAGAAAACCACGATCACATGTATCTAAACAAGTTTCTCCACATTCAGCATTTTGTTGAAGTGTAGTTATAACTCTTAGAATTTTAGCAATACATCCGCAATTGTTTTCCATATAATCCACCCCTTCTTTATTATCTATTACAATATATTCAATTAATAGATAAAATGTGTGAATAATAAGCCTAATTGTTAATCATTTTGGCATGTACTACTAATTTTATAGAACTATTTTGAGTATTATAACATGTTGATAAAGTTATTATTTTATCATTTTCAATGTTTGTTTTAAAATCTATAAAACTTCTATCTGTAACCATTTTAATATATTCATCAAAATCATTTGAGAAATCAGTTTTTATATAATCATTTGTTGTTTTAATTTTATAAACGGAAAATATTTTAAATTTGTATTCTTTTTCTGTTGTATTTAGATAAATATAATTGTTTTCTTCATTTTCATACCATTTTTTATCTAGTAAATTTATTAAATCCCCAAACATTATACCAATACTTGTATTATGACCATAAATAATTGTATTTTGTGATAAATTCGGAAATGAAGTTCTAAAATCTGCAAAAATCCAACCATAAATATTATGTTTTTTGTAAAAATCATTTTTTAAATAAAATTTATTGTCATTATTTTTTACAACAGGATAATTTATTACTGTATTTGGTACTGTTATCCAAGCTACTGTATCACTATTTTTTTGTTTTAATTCATCAAAATTGATTGAAGTTGTATTAGTTAGTTCACGGATAATACTTTTTGATTCATTAAAATCTTTATTATTATCAAGTACTACTTTAATAAAATATCCAGAGGTAACTAATAAAAATATTGAAAAAATACTTATAAAAGTTCTTACAAATTTAGTAAAATTATTTTTTTCTTTTTTAATTTTATTTTGATTTGATACATTATCTATATAATTTATTAAATCATCAAATTTATTATCCATTATATTCACCTTTTATAATTATACAAAATATATAATGACAAGTAAAGTGTCAAAATTTAAAAAATTAACTTGAATAAATAAAATTTGTATGATAAATTATAATTAAGAAAACTATTATAGTGTTAAGTATATAACTAGTAAAAAAAATATACTAACCATAGTGCTTTAACTATAATTGTTAAATATAAAGTGCTAGTATTTATATTCTGGACTTTAATAGTCCTTTTTAATTAGGAGGGTTTATGGATATTAAAGGTGAATTTGGTAAAATTAATTCTGATTTACTTATTGATAAAAATATTACAATGGGTAAAATTAATGATCATGCTTTAACTATAAAAGAAGAAATTAATGATAAATTAAAAAAAGAAAATATTGAATCTAATTTTACTATTAATGTTAGTCCAATTGTTAATAAATTTTATCAAAAGTTAATTAATATAAATAATTTTGTTCAAAAAAATTTAGTTTTTAATATTAAAAATGAACCTGATGATATTATGTTTTTACAAAAAAATATTATTTCAATAAATATTGAAAGTAAAAATGTAGAAGTTAAAGAGGAAATAAAAGGTGTTTTTGAACTTATTTTATATAATTTAACAGTTTCAAATAGATTAGATGCTTATTTATATAAAAATGTTAAGCAAATAATAATGGATGAAGAAAAAGAATTTATTATATTTATAAATGATATTTTAAATAATGTTTTAGAAAAAAACAAAAAAATTGTTATAAAAAAATATAATGAAATAATGGAATATAAAGGTAAAGAAAGTCCAGATAAATATGAAATAAATACTAAATTTTTGCTAAAATATGCTAATTCATATTTAATAAAAAGTTCAAATGATATGATTATAAATTTAGAGAAAAAACTAAAACTAAAAATTGATGAAATAATTAATAATATGGTAGATTTAATTATAAATAATAGTAAATATAAAGAAAGTGAATTAAATAAAATTTTAGATTCATTAAGTAATTATTTAAATGATTTTATAGTTAATTTATTTATAAAATTAAATGAAATTGTTAATGTTACTGGAGATTTAATATATTCTGATAATTTGAAAAAAGATTTAGAAAAATATAATGATTATATTAATAAAATTATTGATAAGGAAATTATATTTGATAAAGAATTTATGATGTTTAGAAAAAAATTGTTTTCTAATAATAAAATAAAAAAAGATATTGAAACAATTAAAATTATAGATAATATTTTGGATGAAACAAAAGATAATATTATTGGTAATATTAAAATTATAATAATGGATTCTTTAAAAACTAATAGTTTTAATGTTAATAAAACTATTACTTGTTCAAATTTTATAAAATATAGTACAAAAGATAAAATAGAAGATTTAAATGAAAAAGATCTAGCTAAGATGTTTGATTTATTAATAAAAAATGAGTGATTTTAATTTTACATTTTTTAATAAATTTATTATAATTCTTAGCTAGAGGCGATGATTATGAAAAATGAGTTTTTTGAGGAATTATTAAAAATGTTTTATGAAACTGTTTGTGTTTATAAAAAAGATGAATTAGTTTATAAAAATCATGATATTTTAGATGATCAAAATGTTATTGGTACTAAAAATGTTAAAATTATGGGAGATGATTATAAATTAGTTTTTTATGGTAAAAAGGAAGTTGATAGTTTAACAGGATTTTTAACAAAAGGATCTTTTAATGATTATATTTCTAATTTATCTAATATAAATGATTGTGTTTTAGTTTTTTGTGATATAGATAATTTAAAATATTATAATGAAAAATATGGACATATTGAAACTGATAAAGTAATTAAAGGGATTGCTAATATTATTTCATCAAATGTAAGAAAAAGTGATCTTGTTGGAAGATTTGGTGGAGATGAATTTGTTATTTTATTAAAGGATACAAATAGTAGTAAAAGTTTTAAAAGAATTGAAGATATTAGAAAGAAAATTTGTTCTTCACCTTATAATCTAAAAACAGTAGATGGAAAATTAGAGGAAGTTTTTGTTAGTGTTACTTTCGGTATTTCTAAAGTTGATAAAGATATTTATCATAGTATGATTGATGCTGATAATATGTTAGTTAATGGAAAAAAAGAACAAAAAAATAAAGTTTATATAAAAAAATAAAGGATTTTATCCTTTATTTTTATAATTGGCTATTTTCCATTCTTCATTTATTTTTTCTAAATCAAATGGATTAGTTGTTAAAGCAAAATTTTTACATTTTTCTTCTATTTTTTCTGTACATTTATATAATAAAACTTTATATTTTATTTTGTTTTCTGTTACTGATATTTCTGTATAAGTTATTTCGTCATAGTCTATTTTATATCTAGGTAATGAATATGAGTAAAATATATTATCCTTTTTTATAATATTATTTTCTTCATTGTATTTTTTTAACATTTTTTCAGTATATATATTTGTTAATTCTTCATAGTTTGTTAAAGTATAATATTTTTTTTCATTTTCATATATTGTTGGAGTTGAACCAATTATTTCAGTATAAGAGTTTTCCATTTGCTTATATCTTTCTTTAACAATTTCTAAAGCTTGTTCAGTTGATAATAATATTGGTTTATTATTTTTGTTATTTCCTCTTGATTCTTCTTTATATGAAGTACATCCTGTAAGTATAATAAGAATACTAAATAAAAGTATTAATTTTTTCATCTTTTCACCCTTTCGGTATAATAAGATTATATAATACTTTTAATTTATTGTAAAGATTTATACGGTTTTTTCTATTCCTTTTATTTTAAGAATATATTTTCTAAGCCAATCTACTGGAATTACTGTTAAAGCAAGAAAAATAATAAAAATAAATTCATTTATTTCTAAACCATAAGTTCTGAAGATATTTCCACCAAAATAAATAATTATTAATTGTATTGTTATTATAAAAATTGTAATACCAAGAAAAACGGGATTTTTATTTATACCTGCTAATATATTAATTCTACTTGTTCTAGCATTAAAACTATTGAATATAGCTATTAAAATAAATAAAGTAAAGAAACCTGTCATAAAGTATTTGTTTGTTATATCATGTCTAAACATATTTTTAAAAAATGGTACTTTTAAAAATAATATTAACAATAACGATGAATAAAGACCAGTTATTATTATTTCATTTATCATATAATTATTTAAAATTTTTTCATTTTTTTTCTTTGGTTTTTCTTTCATATACTCTATTAGAGGAACTTCGTAGGAAAATGCTAATCCCGCTAATGTATCCATTACCATATTTATCCATAACATTTGAACTACTGTTATAGGGGATTCTATATTTATAAATGGACCTACTATTGATATTGTTAAAGCACATATA
The DNA here is from genome assembly GCA_934130215.1 of uncultured Bacilli bacterium. Classification (GTDB taxonomy): domain Bacteria; phylum Bacillota_I; class Bacilli_A; order RF39; family UBA660; genus CAG-884. The sequence continues at coordinate 18,368 of CAKOXR010000002.1, read as the reverse complement.
TTTACTGTTAATTGAAAAATAATAAATTTTCTTATTGATTTAAAAATAGTTCTTCCAAATAAAATTGCTTTTGTTATTGATAAAAAATTATTATCTAAAATAATAATATCACTTGCTTCTTTAGCGACTTCTGTTCCAGAACCCATTGAAAATCCTACATCTGCTTTTTTTAGTGCTGGTGCATCATTAATTCCATCTCCTGTCATTCCTGTTACATAACCCAAACTTTGTGATATTTTAACTAATTTTGTTTTATCGTTTGGAAGTGATCGTGCAACAATTCTTAATTTTGGTAAAATATTTTTTATTTCTTCATCATTTAAGGAATTAAGTTCCTCACTTGTAATTACATAATCATCATTTTTTAACATATTTAATTCTTTAGCAATTGCAATTGCTGTTTCTTTACTATCTCCTGTTATCATTATAGTACGAATACCAGCTGTTTCAACAAGTTCTAATGCTTCTTTAACTGTTTTTCTTGGTTCATCACGAATAAGAGCAAAACCTTGAAGAAATATTTCATTATTTTTCTTTATTCCAAGCATTATTATTCTTATTCCTTTATTTGATAATTGATTTAATTTTTCTATTATTATTTTTTTATTTAATAAACTTCTTTCATAACCAAATTTATTTATATATTTATTTGTTTGATTTAATAATTTTTCATATGCTCCTTTTATATATGTATTATTAATAGTAGTTACACTAGAATATTTTTTTTCGGATGAAAAACTTTCTTTATTTAATATAATTTGAGTACTATTTTCTTTAATAAATTCTTTTAAAGCTCTATCTGTAGCATTAGATCCAATTGCTGTTTTTGTTTCAAACGAATAAGTACTTTCATTATTTAAAATTAAGTTTTCTTTTAAATATTTATTTTCTATTACATCTTGATAAGATTCTATTTCACAATTTGGATTCATTATACCAATAACCTCTAATTTTCCATTTGTTAAAGTACCTGTTTTATCAGTAAATAATATATTTAAACTTCCTGTTGTTTCTATACCTGTTAATTTTCTAACTAAAACATTTGATTTTAATAATTTTTTCATATTTGAAGATAGTACTAAAGTAATCATCATAGGTAAACCTTCTGGAACAGATACAACAATTACTGTAACACATAAAGTTAAAGCATGTAATATATATCCTGCGATTAATCTAAAATTAGTCAGTGTCTCTATTATAGCAGTATAATTAAAATTATTATGTATTACAATAACATTAAAAAGATATGAAAAAGAAACTAATAATGAACCTATATAACCTATATTACTTATTGTTTTAGCAAGAGATCTTAATCTTAGTTTTAAAGGACTTTCTTCGCTTTCAATTTGAAGTTCTTGAGCAATTTTACCATAAGTAGTATTATTACCAATTTGCTCAACTAACATATATGCTCGTCCTTCTGTTATTATAGTACCACGATATACATTATCATTTAAATTTTTTGTTTTTTCTTTTGATTCTCCATTTATTAATGATTCATCTAAAGATATAGATCCTTTAATAATTATACCATCAGCAGGAACTTTATCCCCAACTTCTAAAAGTATAGTATCTCCTTTTACAATATCATTCAATTTAATTTCATTTAATTTATTTTCTCTTATAACTTTTGAAGTTATTTCTTCAGCTTCTTTTTCTAATTTTTCAAAAGCTTTTTCACTACCATACTCTGATAAAGTTGAAACAATTGATGCAAGTAATATTGATATTACAATACCAATTGTTTCATACCAATCAAAATCTTTCATTAAAAATATAATTTTAACGGCAAGAGCAATAAGAAGAATCCTTATAATAGGATCACCTAAGTTATCAACAAAAATGTTGATAATTTTTTTGTTTTTCTTCTTTTTTATTTCATTAGTTCCATATTTTTCACGAGATTTTTTTACTTCTTCATTTGAAAGACCATTCAAGTTATCACCCAATATATTTTATTTATAAAATAAATTATTTTGTTTAATTTTATTCGACAAAATTTTCATAAATTAATTATATAATTAAAAAGGTGATAGAATGAAAAAGTTAGTTATTTCATGTTTAATTCCATTAAGTTTGGGATTATTAGTAAGTTTTTTTCTTAATACAAAGTTATATGAACAATTAATAAAACCAGAATTTAGTCCCCCTAGAATAATATTTCCAATAGCATGGTCAATAATATATATATTACTGGGAATCTCAAATTATTTAACTAGTAAAAATAAAGAAGCAAATATTATATATTATATAAGTTTAGCCATTAATTTAATATGGCCAATTATATTTTTTAATTATAAAGAATATTTAATTGCTTTAATATGGATTATATTATTATTAATATTTGTTATCATTATGACTATAAAATATTTTAAAATAAATAAATTATCTGGATTATTACAAATACCATATATATTATGGATTTTATATGCTACATATTTAAATTATAATATTTTTATTTTGAATTGATGAAATAGTGTTCAAATTTTTATATTTAAATGGTATAATAATTAATATAGGTTTAATGGTGATAACATGAATGAAAAGGAAAAAATAAAATTATTTATAAAAGAAGAATTAAATAATCTTTATTTTTATTTAAATTATAATTATAATTCACAAAAAGAATTAATAAAAAATAATATTATAATTGAATGTATAAAAAAATTTGGATTTGGTAATATAAAAGGTTATGAAGAAATTTTGCCAGAAGTTGAAAATGAAATTAAAATTAAATATATGGAATTTCAAATAAAACAAAAACTAAATGAATTACCTTTTTATGGTGTTAAAAATTATGAAGATTTATATAATAAGTATCAAGAAGAAATTATAAATCCATTTAGATATGAATTTGGTAGTGATTTTGAATCAAAAATAAATGAAGTATCTTTAAAATATATTGATGATTTAAAAAATATATATATTGATAAACAAATAAGTAAAAAAATTAGTAATTTTATTATTTATGGTGATGAGAATTATAATGATGTTTTAAATATTTATCAAAAAGATATTATAAACCCACTTATAAAAGAGCTTGGAATTGATTATAAGGTAATGATATATAATTTTTCAGATAAATATGTAAAAGCATTAAAAGAAAAATGTTTAGAACACATACTTGAAAATACCTATTATAATATTGATTTTTATTTTAAAAAAATAAACAATAATATAGAATCAGATGAAAATGTTAAAATCTATTATGATGAACTAAAAAAATCAATTAATGAAACAACAAAAAAAATAAATGAATTTGCAATAGATAAAAATAGTGAAATATTAATGAAGAAAAAAATAAATTATAGAATTGATGAAAAGATTCAAGAATTATTTTTGAAATATGCAAAAAATCTAACAAAAAAAGAATTTAAAAATGATTTAAAATCAAGAGTTAATGGAGAAATTATTTCAAATGAAATAATAGAAAATATTTTAAAAAAAGTACAATTACAAGTATTTAATAAAGCCAAAATAATAGATTATGCAAATTATTTATCAAAATTCTTTTATGAACAATTAGATAAACAAGTATTAGATGATTTAAGTTTAATAGAAAAACAAAAATATAAAATTGAAACATTACTAAATAGTAAAATCTCTTTAAATAAAATATATGTTTTAAATATTGGTGATAAAAAAATTACTTTAAAAGGAGAAAATATAACAAGATATTTTATATTAAATGATATTGATTTAAAAGAACAAGTAACATTTAACGAAGTAAAACTAGAAAATATGGAAATAAAAAAAGTAAATGATTTTTTTAGTATAGTAGGATCTCGTTATGGAATGGACCAATCAACATTTAATAGTGGTTTTAATTATACGGTAAAAACTAATACATTAAAATATAGAACTATTATTCTAAATTATGTTAAACAAAAATATCCAGATACAGTAGATGATTTTTATAAATTTTTAAACACTAAAAATGTTGGATATAAAATAGATCAAGAAGGATATAATATCATAATGGAAGCATTACTTGATAATTATAAAGAAGAAGAAGTAAGAGAAATACTAAAAGAATTATTTATAATGAATAAAGTTGAAGATAAAGAAATAACAAAATTAGTAAATAAATTAATTCTTAACGGATTTGATGAAATAAGTGCTAAAAAAATAATAAGTTTATTAGATAGTGTTGGAGTATGTACTTATACAGTAATTGGTAATATGATTCTTTCATCATTTAAAGATTATCCAGTCTTATTTAAAAAGAATTTTGGATTTAATATGTTTAATAATAACGGAGAATTTAATGAAAGAGAACTCCTTTTAGATATGTTTATTGAAATGAATAAAACAAGTTTGGGAGGTAAAATTATAGATGACTCCCAAAAAAATCATCTTAAATTATTAACATATGACTTAAATAAAATGATTTTCTTAGGAAATAATTTAGAACCAATTAATAAAGAAGTTGTAAGTAAATACTTAAAACAAAAAAATATTGAAATTGATATTCAAAATATTTCAAACAAAAAACATGAATATGAAATATTTGAGGAAATAGTAGATGCCCTAAACTCAAATAGATTAGTCAGTTTTAATTGTGATTCTACAACAGTTAATGCATATGATCTAAGAAATGGTTCAGTATCCTTAAATAAAGGAGAAGCACATGCCATGTTTGTTACCGGAATTGACAATAGAAACTTATATGTAAGTAGTTGGGGGAAAAAGTATTTCATTAAATTAAGAGAAATAAAACCAAAAAGAAGTTCAATTGGAACAGCTAAATTAGATTATTCTAAAAAAATGACAATAAAAGAAGAAGCTGAAAATGATTTCGATTTAATATTTTATCAAAGAAAAATAGATCTAATTCCTAATTTAGATTATTATCAAGTAATATTAAAAATGAAAGAAGAAAAAGGTTTACTTGGAGAAAAAGAAAAACTGTTTAGTTTAAAAATAAAAAGAAATCTAAATAGATTAGAAGAACAATATGAAAAAATAATTATAGAAAAAATTGAAAACGATGATAAGCTTATATTATATAATCAAGCTCATTTAGAAGAATTAATTGAATGTATAAAAAATAAAAATGAATTTGATAATTACATTAACAAAATGACAAATCATTATATAAAACAATTCGGTTTCGTTGATGTAGGAGAAACATATAGTAACATTTATAATTTTATAAAAGAAAAATTAATAATTCATTTACAAAAAATAATATACAATGACTTATTTTATAGAATCGACTACAACATAAATAATATTGATCCTAACACAATTATTGAAGGAATTATAGAACTAGAAAAAATAGTAAATAAAAATTTAAATCAAATAAAAGATTTAGAAAAATCAATAAAAAATAAAGTAAATTACTTTGAAAAGAAGGTTGAAGAAGATGAATATCGAAGAATACGAAACTAGAATACCAAAAGAAAATTTTGATTATTTTAATCAATTAAATATTGATTTAAAAGAAAAATATCTAGATTTAATGATAAAATATTACAATTTAGTATTAGAATTTTTAGATAAAAAATATAATTTAAAAGAAATAGACGAAAAAATAAGTAAAAGTCCATTAAGATATAAAGAAGTTGATAATAAAGACTGTGATATATATCAAAAAATAGCAAAAAACAAATATAAATTTTTCTATTTAAGAAGTAATATATATATAGAAAGATTATCTAAAGAAGAATTGCACTTTTTAAACAATATAAAAAAATATGATGATAAAGTAACAGAATTTGTTCAAAATACAATTAAGAAAGTAGCAACTGAAGCAGGATTAGAAAAAAGTTTTGAAAATATAAACTATGGACCAGATTCAATTAATTATATAGGAAGTACTTCTGATGTAATAATAGGATTTCGAGAAAATGAATTTTATAAATATGATGGTCAAACTAATGAAGAGTGGAATGAATTAAATAACAAGAAAAAATATGAAATTAGAAATTATCTAAATGAGTTACAAATGAAATTACATAATAAAGAAGGAATTGATTATAAAATAATAATATATAATGATTTTTCAGTAAAACCAATAAATAAAATTGAAACAATAAAAATGTAATAATTTATAAGATTTTATAACTATAAATGTATATAATATTAAGAAAATGCAAAATTTTGAAAAAAATGTTCAAAATAACTTGCTTTTTCTTTTATTTTACCTTATAATCATTGATGTGTGGAACGCAGGGATGTGCAAGGTTGCCGATACACCAGGTTAAGTTGCTGGTAAAAAACAAAATAATAATCGGGTTTTTGTACGGAGCGAGTCTGTACTTAGATATAGGCGAAGGAGGATACGAAATGTCAAAAACAAAAGTTCGCATCAAATTACAAGCATATGAACATAAAAGTTTGGATACAGCATGTGCTAAAATTGTTGATACAATTAAAAGAACAGGTGGAAAAGTAGTTGGACCAGTACCATTACCAACTGATATTGAAAAAATCACAATTTTAAGAGCTGTTCACAAATATAAAGATTCACGTGAACAATTTGAAAAAAGAACACACAAAAGACTAATCGATGTTATTGATCCAAGTAAGGAAACAATTGACGCATTAAAACACGTTGATGTACCAAGTGGTGTTGACATCCAAATTAAATTATAGGAGGAAATATGAAAGGAATCTTAGGTCGTAAAAAAGGAATGACTCAAGTGTTTACAAAATCTGGAAAATTAATTCCTGTAACAGTAATTGAAGTTGAACCAAACGTTGTAACACAAATCAAGACTAAAGAAAACGATGGTTACGAAGCAATTCAATTAGGTTTTGAAAGCATTAAAGAGAAAAACACGACAAAAGCAATTATTGGCCATGCCAAGAAAGCAAACACTACACCTAAGCGCTTCTTTAGAGAAATCAGAGGTGTAGATGTAGCTAACTATAATGTTGGCGATGAAATTAGTGTAGATTCATTTACAGAAGGCGAAGTTGTTGATGTAACTGGAACTACAAAAGGACACGGATTTGAAGGAGTTATTACTCGTCATGGACAATCTCGTGGTCCAATGGGACACGGTTCACATTATCATAGAAAACCGGGTTCAATGGGAACTATGAGACCAATGAGAGTATTTAAAGCCAAAAAATTACCAGGTCATATGGGAGTATTAACTGTAACTATTCAAAATCTTGAAGTAGTAAAAGTTGATAAAGAAAATAACTGCATCTTAATAAAAGGAAATGTACCAGGAGCAAAAGAAGGTTTAGTATTTATAAAAACTTCTGTTAAAACTCCAGGAAAAATCAATGAAACTGAAGAATTAGTTAATTATATTACAGTTGAAGATGTTGTAGAAAGTGAAGTTTCAAACGAAACTGAAGTAAATGAATAGGAGGTAATAAAATGGAAAAAGTAACAGTTATAAATGTTAAAGGTGAAAAAGTAAATGATATTACCTTAAATAAAGAAGTATTTGGAATTAAACCAAATGATACAACTTTATATGATGCTATTAGATTAGCAAAAAATAGTCGCAGACAAGGTACTTCTGAAACAAAAACTAGAAGTGAAGTTAGCGGTGGAGGTCGTAAACCTTGGAGACAAAAAGGAACTGGTCGTGCAAGACAAGGATCTATTCGTGCTGCACAATGGTATCATGGTGGAATAGTATTTGGACCACATAATCGTGATTACAGTTTCAAAATGAATAGAAAAGAAAGAAGATTAGCACTTAAATCTGCTCTTGCTTATAAAGTAATTGATAACGAATTAGTTGTTGTTGATAATTTAAATGTAGCAAGTAATAAGACAAAAGATGCTAAAGCAATGTTAAAAGGTTTAAATGTAGAAGGAAAAGTATTATTAGTTACTGATGAATTAACAGATAACTTAATCCTATCAACAAGAAACTTAACTAATGTAATGTTATTAACAGCAGATGAAATTAATACATATGATATAGTTGCATCTGATAAAATGGTTATAACTGAAAAAGCATTAAAACAAGTAGAGGAGGCACTTAAATAATGAAAAAATATGACATTATTAAAGGACCAATTATTACTGAAAAGAGTTCTGAAATAGCACAAAATAATCAAATAACATTAAGTGTTGATGTAAATGCTAATAAAATTGAAATTAAAGATGCTGTTGAAAAATTATTTAATGTAAAAGTAAAAAGCGTTAATACAATTAACGTAAGACCAAAGAAAAAAAGAGTTGGTCGCTATCCTGGTAAAACAAATAAAGTTAAAAAAGCTATTGTTACACTAAAAGAGGGTAGTTCAATCGAACTTAATTAGTTGTAAGGAGGATATATTATGGCAATAAAAAGTTACAAACCTATGACTAATGGTTTAAGAGGAATGACTACCTTAGTAAATGAAGAAATTACTAGTAGTACACCAGAAAAATCATTACTCACAGTATTAAAGAAAAATAGTGGTCGTAATAATCAAGGACGAATTACTGTAAGACATCGCGGAGGCGGTGAAAAACGTAAATACCGTTTAATTGATTTCAAAAGAAATAAAGATGGTATCGTAGGAAATGTTTCAAGCATTCAATACGATCCAAATAGAAGTGCAAATATCGCTTTAATTAATTACATTGATGGTGAAAAAAGATACATTTTAGCACCAAATGGGTTAAAAGTTGGATCTAAGATCATAAGTGGAGAAAAAGTTGATATTTTAGTTGGAAATAACTTAGCACTAGCAAATATTCCTGAAGGAACATTAATACATAATATTGAAATGTTACCAGGTAAAGGAGGACAATTAGTTCGCTGTGCTGGAACAAGTGCTCAAGTATTAGGTACTGAAGGAAAATATACATTAATTAGATTAACAAGTGGCGAAGTTCGTAAACTTTTATCAAGTTGTAGAGCAACTATTGGTGAAGTTGGAAATGCCGATCATGAATTAGTTAATTTAGGTAAAGCTGGAAGAAGTCGTCATATGGGTATTAAACCTACAGTTAGAGGATCAGTTATGAACCCTAACGATCACCCACATGGTGGTGGTGAAGGTCGTGCACCAATCGGACGAAAAGGACCAGTTACTCCATGGGGTAAACCTGCATTAGGATACAAGACACGTAAGAATAAAAAGAGTTCAACAAAACTAATCGTACGTGGTCGTAAGAGAAAGTGAGGATCTTAAATGGCTAGAAGTCTTAAAAAAGGACCTTTTGCTGATGAACACTTAATGAAAAAAGTTGAAGCAGCAAATGCATCTACTAAAAAAGAAGTAATAAAAACATGGTCACGCCGTTCAACTATTTTCCCTGACTTTATTGGTCTAACATTCGCAGTACATAATGGAAAAGAATTTATTCCAGTATATATAACTGAAGATATGGTAGGACATAAATTAGGAGAGTTCGTGCCAACTCGTAAATTTGGCGGACACGGCGATCAAAAACAAAAGTAATTAAACCATAAAGGAGGATATGCATGGAAGCAAAAGCAATCGCTTATACAGTTAGAATCGCACCACGAAAGTGTCGTTTAACTATTGACCTTATTCGTGGAAAAAGCGTTGTTGAAGCTGATAATATTTTATCAAACTTAAACAAAGATGCTGCGCGTGCAATTCGTAAAGTATTAAAATCAGCAGTAGCAAATGCTGAACACAATTTAAATTTAGAAAAAGAAAATTTAATAGTTAAGGAAGCTTACGTGAACGAGGGAGTCGTTATGAAAAGAATGAAATTTGGTTCTCGTGGACACGTAGATCCTATTAAGAAAAGAACTTGCCACATCACAATTGTAGTAAGTGATAACAAATAAGGAGGAAACCTAATGGGTCAAAAAGTTAGTCCGATAGGATTTAGAATGGGTGTTAATAAGACTTGGGAATCAAAATGGTTTGCTTCAAATAAGGATTTTGCAGATTATCTACAAAACGATGAAAAGATTCGTAAGTATTTAAGTAAAAGATTAAAAGAAGCATCAGTTTCAAGTGTATTAATTAACAGAAACAATAAAAGAACAGAGGTTATCATCAATACCGCAAAACCAGGTGTAGTAATTGGTCACGGTGGCGATGAAATAGAAAAATTAAAAAAAGAATTAAAAAAATTAGTAAATGAAGAAATTCAAATTTCTATAATGGAAGTTAAAAACCCAGACTTAAATGCTGCTCTAGTAGCACAATCAATTGCAACTGCTATTGAAAATCGTGTTTCATTCCGTGTTGCTCAAAAAAGAGCTATAAGAAACACAATGAAAGCAGGAGCTAAAGGAATTAAAACATCAGTATCTGGTCGTTTAGGCGGAGCAGATATTGCTAGAAGTGAAGGATATTCTGAAGGTAATATACCACTTCATACAATTAGAGCTAATATTGATTATGCTAATAAAGAAGCTGATACAGCATTTGGAAAAATTGGTGTAAAGGTTTGGATTTATAAAGGTGAAATACTTCCTGGTAAAAAAGAAGGAGGTAAAGAACATGGGCGTAATACCAAAAAGAACAAAATATAGAAGACCACATCGTCTTCATTATGATGGAAAAGCAAAAGGAAATACAACTTTAAGCTTTGGAGATTACGGATTAATGGCTTTAGAAGGAGCTTGGATTACTGAAAAGCAAATCGAAGCTGCTCGTGTAGCTATGACACGTTATATGAAACGTGGTGGTAAAGTATGGATTAATATATTCCCACACTTATCATTAACAAAAATACCTCTAGAAACTCGTATGGGTAAAGGTAAAGGTCAACCAGAATTATGGGTTGCTGTTGTAAAAAAAGGAAAAATTATGTTTGAGATAGCTGGTGTTGATGAAGCAACTGCTCGTGAAGCACTTCGTTTAGCAATGCATAAGTTACCTGTAACATGTAAATTTGTAAAAAAAGAAGAAAGTGGTGATGTCGCATGACAAATGAAGAATTAAGAAAATTATCAAGCGCCGATCTACTTAAAAAGATTGAAGAAAGTAAAGCAGAACTATTTAACTTAAGATTTAACCAAGCGAAAGGTAACCTTGAAAAACCTTCACGTATTCGTGAATTACGTACCTTAGTAGCTCGCGCAAAAACAATCTTACGTGAAAGAGAACTAAAGGAGGAAAAATAATATGGAAAATAAAAGAGTATTAGTTGGTAAAGTAGTATCAGATAAAACAGATAAAACTATTACTGTTTTAGTTGAAACATATAAAAAAGATAGCTTATATGGTAAAAGAGTTAAATATTCTAAGAAATATGCTGCACACGACGAAAATAATGAAGCAAAAGTCGGAGATACAGTTAAAATAGTTGAAACTAGACCGCTTTCAAAAACAAAGCACTATCGTTTAGTTGAAGTAGTAGAAAAAGCAATTATAATATAATTGTAAGAGGGAGGAATTATAATGATTCAACAAGAAAGCAGATTAAAAGTTGCTGATAATTCTGGAGCTCGTGAACTAAGCGTTATTCGTGTTCTAGGAGGAAGCAAAGTAAAAACTGGAAATATCGGGGACATAGTAGTTGGAACCGTAAAAAAAGCAACTCCTAACGGAACAATAGCAAAAGGAAAAGTTGTAAAAGCTGTTGTAGTTAGAAGTAAATTTGGTCTTAGAAGAGCTGATGGATCATATATCAAATTTGATGATAATGCTTGTGTTATTATTAAAGATGATAAGAGTCCAGTAGGAACTCGTGTATTTGGACCAGTAGCACGTGAATTGCGTGATGATTATATGAAAATTGTATCACTTGCTAAAGAAGTGTTATAAAATTCATGAAGGAGGATAAAAATGAACTTCAAAAAAGGAGATCGTGTTAGAGTTATAGCTGGATCTAATAAAGGTAAAGAAGGAACAATAACACAAATATTAAAACAAGAAAACAAAATCGTCATTGAAGGCGTTAATATGGTTAAAAAACACGTAAAACCAAACGGACAAAACGAAGGCAGTATTGTTGATCGTGAAGCTCCAATCCATGCATCAAACGCAATGATTATTGAGCCAAAGAGCGGTAAAACTTCAAGAATTGGTCATGGAGTTGATAAAAATGGTAAAAAAGTACGTGTTACAAAAAAATCTAATGAGAAATTAAGTTAGGAGGAGGGAGAATATGAACCGCCTAAAAGAAGTATATAATAAAGAAATCATACCTAGTTTAAAAGAAAAATATGGCTATAAGAACGTATTACAAGTTCCTAGATTAGAAAAAATAGTTGTAAATATTGGTTGTGGTGATGCAAGTACAAATAGTAAATTACTTGAAGCTGCTATGAACGATTTAGAACTAATTACTGACCAAAAACCAGTAGCTACAAAAGCAAAAAAAGCAATTGCTGGATTTAAAATAAGAGCTGGTCAAGCTATTGGTTGTAAAGTAACATTACGAGGAGAAAATATGTATAACTTTTTAGATAAATTAATTAGTATAACATTACCTCGTGTTCGTGACTTTAGAGGTATATCTTCTACAGCATTTGATGGTAGAGGAAACTATACTCTAGGTTTAACTGAACAATTAATATTCTCAGAAATAGAATATGATAATGTAGTTAAAGTTAGAGGTATGGATATCGTATTCGTTACAACTGCTAAATCTAATGAAGAAGCATACGATCTTTTAAAAGGTTTCGGTATGCCATTTAAGAAATAGGAGGAAATATGGCTAAAAAAAGTATGATAAATAAAGCTAGTAAACCCCAAAAATTTAAAGTACGAGAATATACAAGATGTAAAAGATGTGGCAGACCACATGCTGTACTTAAAAAATATGGAATATGCCGTATTTGTTTTAGGGAATTAGCATATAAGGGACAAATACCAGGGGTTACTAAATCTAGTTGGTAATTCTTGATAATTGAAGGGAGGAAATATAATGGTAACAGATCCAATCGCCGATATGCTTACACGTATTAGAAATGCCAATCAAATGCGTGATAAGGAAGTTGAAGTACCCGCTTCAAATTTAAAAATCGAAATCGCGAAAATATTAAAAGAAGAAGGTTTTGTAAATGATTACAAAATCAAAAAGAACAATGTACAAAATATAATTGTTATTAATTTAAAATATACAGAAAATAAGGTACGCGTTATAACAGGTTTAAAGAAAATATCTAAACCAGGATTACGTGTATATGTAAAAGCTGATGAAGTACCAAAAGTATTAAACGGTTTAGGAATTGCAATCATATCTACTTCTAAAGGAGTTATGACTGATAAAAAAGCTCGTGAATTATCACTTGGTGGCGAAGTATTAGCTTATGTATGGTAGGAAGGAATAAATTATGTCAAGAATTGGAAATCGTATTTTAACAGTTCCTGCAGGTGTAACTATTCTTGTTGATGGCAATAAAGTTACAGTTAAAGGACCTAAGGGTGAACTTTCTACTGAAATACATGATAAAATAAATGTAGTTGTTGAAGGAAATGAAGTTAAAATTACTAGAGATAGTGATGAATACAAAAACTTCCATGGTACTGCAAATGCTAATATCAAGAATATGATAGTAGGTGTTACTGATGGTTATGAAAAAGCACTAGAATCAGTTGGTGTTGGTTATCGTTTCCAAGTTAAAGGTAAAACATTAGTAGTAACTGCTGGATTCTCACATCCAGTTGAAGTTGAAATTCCTGAAGGAATTACAGTAGATAGTCCAAGTAATACTGAAATAACAGTAAAAGGAATTAACAAAGAGCAAGTTGGCGAATTTTCTGCAAATATTCGTAAAATAAGACCACCAGAACCATATAAAGGTAAAGGTATTAAATATAAAGACGAACATATAATTCGCAAAGAAGGCAAGAAAGCTTCTAAATAGTAAAGGAGAATAACTTATGATAAAACAAGTATCTCGTAATGAAAAACGTATTGCTAGACACGTTAGAATTAGAGAATCTGTTAAAGGAACTAATGAAGTTCCAAGATTAAATGTGTTTAGATCAAATAAAAACATTTTTGCCCAAATAATAGATGATGAAGCTAATAAAACATTAGTAAGTGCTTCTTCTATCGATAAAGAATTAAATCTTGAAAATGGTGGAAATATTGAAGCAGCTGCTAAAGTTGGTGAATTGATCGCTAAAAGAGCAAAAAAAGCAAAAATAAGCAAAGTCGTATTTGATAGAGGTGGATACCAATATCATGGACGTGTTGAAGCGCTAGCTGAAGCAGCACGTGAAAACGGCTTAGAATTCTAAAGGAGGACAAAATGGAAAAGAGAAAAAGAGAACCACGTCCTAAACAATTTGATGAAGAAATAATAAACATCGGTCGTGTTACTAAAGTAGCAAAAGGAGGTCGTCACTTTCGTTTTGCTGTAACAGCTGCTGTTGGTGATCGTAAAGGACAAGTTGGACTTGGAACAGGAAAAGCAAATGAAGTACCAGATGCTATTAAAAAAGCTGTTGAAGCTGCAACTAAAAATGTTACAAGAATTTCTTTAGTTGATAATAGAACAATACCTCATGAAGCAATTGGTGAACAAGGTGCTAGTCGTGTACTTTTAAAACCTGCCAATGAAGGTGTTGGTGTTAAAGCTGGTGGTCCAGTAAGAGCAGTATTAGAACTTGCTGGTGTAAAAGATGTTATCTCTAAATCATTAGGATCAAAAACACAAATAAATGTTGCATATGCTACATTAAAAGCTTTAAAAGCTCAAAGAACAGTTGAAGAAGTTGCTGAAATGCGCGGTAAGAAAGTAGAGGATATATTATGAAATTAAATAATATTACACCTACAGAAGGTGCTTTTAAAGAAAGAAAAAGAGTTGGTCGTGGAACTGGCTCAGGATTAGGAAAAACAAGTGGAAAAGGTCATAAAGGTCAAAATGCTAGATCTGGTGGCGGTGTTAGAATTGGTTTTGAAGGTGGACAATTACCATTATTCAGAAGATTACCTAAAAGAGGATTTTCTAATGCTAAATTTAAAATCAGATATGCTGTTATTAACCTAAGTGATCTAGATAAATTTGCTGAAGGAACTTTAGTTACACCAACTTTATTGAAAGAAATGGGAGTAATTAAAAATAGTTTAGATGGAATAAAAGTATTAGGTAATGGTAAATTAACTAAGAAATTAAATGTTCAAGCTAGTAAGTTCTCAGAAACAGCTAAAAAAGAAATAGAAGCCTTAGGTGGAACAATTGAGGTGATCTAATATGTTTGCAAATTTTAAGCAAATATTTAGTCCAAAACATAAAGACTTAAGGAAAAGAATTCTTTTCACATTATCATGTTTATTAATATTTGTTATAGGTAAAGCTATAGTTGTACCAGGTATTCCTAAAGTACAACTAACAGGTAATTTAGGATTTTTTGAATTTTTCAATGTAATGAATGGAGGCTCACTTGGTAATTTTTCAATATTTGCACTTGGTGTAATGCCATATATATCAGCATCTATTATAGTTCAGTTTTTAGAAATGGACATAATTCCATATTTCTCTGATCTAGCAAAAGAAGGATATACTGGAAGGCAAAAATTAAATAAAATTACTAGAATAATGGGAATTGCACTTGCATTTGCACAGGGATATTTATATTCATTTATGTATTTAGGCAAATCTGCAAGTCCAACTGATTATTTGCTATATTCTTTAGTTCTAACAGCTGGAACAGCATTCTTATTATGGATGAGTGATCAAATGACTAGTAAAGGTGTTGGAAACGGTATGTCATTATTAATCATGGCAGGCATTGTTGCAAGTTTACCATCAACATTCATTGGTGCTTTCAAAAGTTTCATTACAAGTGGAACATTTGGAAATGTTTTAGGAATAGTACTATTTATTATATTTATACTTTTATATTTCTTAATTATAATTGGAATTATATTTGTTGATAATGCTGAAAGAAGAGTTACTATTCAATATTCAAATAAATCAGGTGCTATATTTACTAAAGATAATTATTTACCATTTAAATTAAATTCTGCAGGAGTAATGCCAGTTATATTAGCTTCAGCATTTATTTCAATACCAGGAATGATTGCAGGAGCAATAAATAAAAGTGGATTTACAAAATTTTATGAAAATTGGATATCTTATAATAGTGTTACTGGATTTATCCTTTATATGGCATTGATAATTGCTTTTGGATATTTTTATACATTCTATATTCAATTAAAACCAAAAGATGTTGCAGAAAATTTACAAAAAAATGGCGGATATATACCAGGTGTTAGACCAGGTGAAAATACTACTAAGTATATTACTGATGTATTAAAAAGAATTACTTTAGTAGGAACTTTATCACTTGCACTACTTGCAGCAATCCCAATTTTATTTACAGCTGTAACTAAAATTAGTGATTCAAATATATCACTTGGTGGTACAGGATTATTAATTGCTGTTGGTGTTGCACTAGAAACTTATAAACAAATAGAAAGTGAAATAGTAAGTAAAAATTACCAGAAGGGAAGAAGAAGATGAAAAGTATTATTTTAATAGCACCTCCTGCTGCTGGAAAAGGTACAGAGGCAAGTATATTAAAAGAAAGATATAATATTCCACATATCTCAACAGGTGATTTACTAAGAAAAGCTGCAGAATCTAATACTGAAGAAGGTTTAGAAATTAAGGAACAACTTAAAAAAGGAGCCTTAGTTGATGATGATGTAGTAGTAAAATTATTAAGAGAAAGAATTCTAGAAGATGATTGTAAAAATGGTTATATTTTAGATGGATTTCCTAGAACCGTTATGCAAGCGAGAATATATGAAAATATGTTAGAGTCAATTGGTAAGGAACTAGGAACAGTAATTTATTTAGATATTGATAGAGAAACAGCGAGAAATAGGATAATTGGTCGTGTTTTATGTCCAAAATGTGGTAAAGTTTATAATACTTTAGTAGATGGATTAAAACCACAAATGGATGGAATATGTGATATTTGTCATATTGCTCTTTATAAAAGATCTGATGATACAGAGAGTACATTTGATGATAGATTTGATACATATATAGATAAAACATCAAAATTAATAGATTATTATAAAGCAAAAGGATTATTGAAAACAGTAGATAGTTCTATATCTAAAGAACATACAGATTTACAAGTCGAAAGGATTTTAAACAATGATAAAAATTAAAACTCCAGAAGAAATAGAACTTCTTCGTATTGCGGGTTCTATAGTAGGTGATACTCATAATTATTTAAAAAAATATGTTAAACCTGGAGTTACAACAAAAGAATTAGAAGAAATCGCTGATAAGTATATTAGATCGAGAAATGCATATCCTTCATTTAAAAATTATGAAGGTTATCCAGCATCTATATGTACATCAGTTAATGACAAAGTAGTTCATGGAATCCCAAATGGTTATAAACTAAAAGAAGGAGATATCATATCAATAGATATTGGTGCTTGTTATAAAGGTTACCATGGGGATTCTGCATGGACATATGCCGTTGGTAAAGTAAGTAGTGATAAAGCATATCTAATGAGACATACCGAAGAAGCATTATTTGCTGGTTTGAATAAAATAAAAGATGGAATTAAATTGGGTGAAGTTAGTAATGCTATCGAAACTTATGCAAAAAAATATAATTTAGGTATTGTTAGAGAACTAGTTGGTCATGGTGTTGGAACAAATATTCATGAAGAACCAGATGTACCAAATTATGGAAAAAAAGATAGAGGACCAGTTTTAAAAGCTGGTATGGTAATAGCTGTGGAACCAATGCTTAATTTAGGAACTAGTAGAGTATATTTATTAGAAGATGATTGGACAGTTATAACTGCTGATGGAAAACCATCAGCACACTTTGAGCACACAGTACTTGTTACAAGTAGTGGCTATGAAATATTAACAAAGAGGTGATTATATGGCAAAAGATGATATAATTGAAACAGAAGGAAAAATAGTAGAAGTATTGCCAAATGGAGAGTTCAAAGTTGAACTTAAAAATAAGCACACTGTAACGGCCCACGTTTCTGGTAAAATGCGAATGAATTTCATTCACATTTCACTAGGCGATACAGTTACAATAGAATTATCACCATACGATTTAACACGTGGGCGCATAACCTATAGAAAGTAGGAGGGATATTATGGTAATAAAACCATCAGTAAAAAAAAGATGCGAAAAATGTAAAATTATTAGACGAAATGGAAGAGTATATGTTATATGTACAAATCCAAAGCATAAGCAAAGACAAGGTTAGAAGGAGGGTCTTGAATGGCACGAATTAAAGGTGTAGATATACCAAATAATAAAAGAACTGTCATCGCTTTAACTTATATCTATGGAATAGGTAAAAGTTTAGCAACTACAATATGTAAAGATGCTGGCGTTGATGAAAATATAAGAGCAAAAGACTTATCAAATGAACAAGTAGCAGCTCTTCGTGATGAAGTAAATAAATATTTAACTGAAGGTGACTTAAGACGAGATATTAATATGAATATTAAAACAAAAATGGAAATTAATTCATATCAAGGAACTCGTCATAAAAAAGGTTTACCTGTAAGAGGACA
>CAKOXR010000001.1 GCA_934130215.1 uncultured Bacilli bacterium | reverse complement strand
CAATAACCCTATAATAAGCTATACTACCAATTAATATAGTAATCATACAAATAATAGATAATACACCAATAAATATTTTTTTACTCAATTTCATATGTTTAAACCTCCGCTTATTTAAATACTAAAAAGAAGATTAGTTATTCTAATACAGCTAATCCCACAATTAAAGTGAGTTTTAAATTTATTTAATAATATCAAACTATAAATTTTCTCTAAAATCCTTTAAAGACTTTAAAAACTCACCATTTTCCATATTATCTGGCTTTCTATTACTTCTATAACTATCATCAGAAGCACCATTAATCCTACCAAGAGGAGAAATAGCTTCTGAAGAATGAAACTTTTTTTCATCATTATAAGGTTTACTAACTTGAGCAGGATCACTATATTCCTCAAACTTAAGTTCTTCTTGAACACTCTTTTTAGCTTTAACAGCATTTAATAACTCTGTATAACTAATAATAGCATTCTCCTCTTGTTCATCTTCATAATCCGCAACCTTTTCAGTTAAATCCTTTGCCTTTTCTTGCATTGATTCAATTATCTCAATAACCTCAGTCTTTTCTTTATAATCATCATCAGAAACACTTTCAATAATAGATTCACTTAAATCTATAACAGGTTCCTCTTTAATAATAGGCTTATCTATAACAGGTTCATCTTTAATAATAGGCTTATCTATAACAGGACTCTCTTTAACAAAAGACTTATCCATACCCCTTTTCTTTTTAGGTTTAACAACAAAAATAAGCACTAATAAAGCAAGCACTAATAAAACAACTAAAACAATCAAAATTTTTTCCATACATTCACTCCATAAATTCATAATTAATAAAACTAAGTACACATAAAGGTGCAGTTTCACACCTTAAAACATTAGGCCCTAAACTTGCTTTTAAATAGTTAAAAGAAACAAGTGTTTCTTCTTCTCTATCATCAAATCCACCCTCAGGACCAACTACTATATTAATTTTATCACATTTTAAATTATTTTTCAAAACATTTTTAAAATTTTGCACCTTTTTTGTAGAACAAATAATATTAACACCAGAACAATCCTTTAAATCCTTTAATTTATAAATTCCACTTATCTTAGGAATATCAACCCTATGACATTGTTCACTTGATTCTTTACATATTTTTGACCATCTATTTACCTTTTTAACAAACTTTTCACTATCAAGTTTTATCTTACTCCTCATAGAATCATAAATATAAAACTCATCAACCCCTAATTCAGTACACTTTTGAAAAATAAAATCCATTTTTTGTTCAACCAACAAAGGAATAATAATAGTAACATAAGGTTTATCATAATGATCATTATCCAAACTATTTATAACAGTAACCTCTAAAGGAGAAGTATTAACAATAACAGCTCTATAAATCTTTTTATCATAAACAACTTCAATTAAATCATTAACCTTCATTCTCATTACATTCTTAATATGATGTATATCACCATCTTCAAAAATAATATTATTATTTACATTTTTAACAAAATATCTCTGCACATTTACCACCACTACAATTTTAACAAAAATATTATAAAAAGTATATATATTTATATGATATAATATTTAAGAGGTGTAAAAATGATAAAATATTATAAAAGTTATAATGATGATTTTGTAGAATCAAATAATCAAAACTATAACTTAAAACAAAATTATAAATGGATTCACCATGTCCCAATAATATTATATATACCATTTCTAATATTTGGATTTATTTATACAAAATTAATACTAAAAGTAAAAATAAAAAATAAAAAAATAAAAGAAAAAAACTTTTATATATATGCTAACCATACTCAACCAATAGGAGATGCTTTTATACCATATATAGCATTATTTCCTAAAAAACCAAAAGTTATAGTATCTAAATCAAACCTAGGAATAAAAGGTATAGGAAAACTATTACCATACTTAGGTGCATTACCTATTCCAGATAATATACATCAAATGAAAAATTTTATAAAAGCAGTAAATTATTACTCAAATAAAAATCCTATAATAATATATCCAGAAGCACATGTATGGCCTTATAATACATTTATAAGAGATTTTCCAATTACATCATTTGATTTCCCTATAACAAATAATAAACCAGTTTATACAATGATTACAACTTACCAAAAAAGAAAATACTCAAAAAAACCTAAAATAACAATATACTTTGATGGACCATTTTATCCTGATAATTTAGAAACAAAAAAACAAAAAATGAAAAATTTACATGACAAAGTATATAATAGTATGGTTAATTTAAGTAAAAATAGTACATATTCATATATTAAATATATAAAAAAAGATTAATTTCTTAATCCAATTATATCTTTTTTATCAAAATCATAATCTAATTTCTTATTATAAGCTTTTTCATAAGCTTCTTTTTTTTGTTCATAATCTTTATTAGACATTTCAATACTATTTTGTTTTAAACTTTTTTCTTCATCATATAGTATTGGCTTTAATATATGAACAATATATTTTACTTTATTAAACTCATCATTATCAGGAATACCAAGATCTACTATTTCTGTAAAACAAGAAATAATAGGAACTTTATTTAAACTCGCAAACTGATAAGCTCCCCTCTTACAAGGTCTTGGTTTAGAATAATTAAACCACATTTCTTCTTCCGGATATATTAAAACTAAATTACCTAAATCAAGTACTTTTTTTAATTCAGGATTAAATTTTTTTAGCAAATAATTCGGACTCTTACTAACAGGCAAAGTATTTAAATTGTTCATTAAAAATCCAATAACTCCCGGTAAACTTAAATTAGTATCCTCAATTACTATATAAAGATCTTTATTAAGTTTTAAAGCAATATCTCTAATACCATAACTATCAAGAGGATTAAAATGATTATTTGTAACAATAGCACCTCTTGATAAATCTAAAGAAGAAATATTTTCATAACCTTTTATTTCTATATCCTCTAATTGTTTTCTAACATTTAAAACAATATTTTCTGCTTTTTTCTTTTTAAATTTATAAAATAAACTATTTTTATTTTTATAAAATTTATCTAATATTTCATTTGATTCATCTAAACTAAAAATAGGATCTCCTACTTCAACTTTTTTATTTAATTCTAAAGAAATAGTATTTTTTTTAATATTTTCAATTACTTCCTTTTTACTTCCACCAATAATCATAATCTAGTTTCTTCTCCTGATTCATAAACTGTTCTAAAATTAGATGAACTACTTGCTATATTAGAGGCTCTTTTTAACATATCTTTTAAATGTTCTTCATCCTTTTTCTTACATTCTTGATTAAAATTATTTTTAATATTTAATATATCTTGATAATAAATCGATTTACTAGCATATTTCCAAAAATAATCTTCATACATAATATTATCATAATGCCAAGGCTTAAAAAACAAATTATAATGAATTAATTTTGGATTTTTAATATCTTTATAATTTATATTTGGCATTGTATTCCAAGAATTATCTAAATATTTAATATTACCATTACACAAAAAATTAAGATATGCTTGATCAGGATCTACATTTTCAAAATGATATTTATTAAATAAATACAAAAATTTTAAAGATAAATTTCTATTTCTTAATTCTTTCATATTTAATAATAAAACACCCGAATTTATATAATTTTTATAATTAATACCTACACCATATGTAAAATAATCTTCAAATTCCTTTATTCCAACTATTGATATATCATTACATGCTCCAATATAATTATTATCTAAAGGAATATCATATAATTCAGAAATATCACTATTTAAAACAATATCTGAATCTATATATATGGCTTTATCATATTCTTTAAACATTTCTGGTATAAATAATCTAAAATAAATTGTTAATGTAAAAATATCTGGTCTTAATCTATTATCTTTAATATCGTTTATAAAATCTAATTTATTATTAATAGAATAAAAATTAATAGATGAATTACTTGTTTCTAAACTTTTAATTTTATTTATATTTTCATAAGACATATTATCATGAATAATATGTATTTTATAAAATTTATTTTTATTACTATTTTCTAATAAAGATATAATAGCAACACTTAAAAATGCTGCATAATTATCATCAACTGCAAAAAAAATTGGTATCATAAATTCTCCTTTATTTTTAAGTATTGTTCTAATATATCATCAAAACAATAAGTATTTAAAATATTATGTAAATTATCAATATGCCATGGTTTAATAGTTTGAGTTTTAAATCTTGGAAAAAACTTAAATGTTGTTGTAAAATGTCTAAAAACAGTATCATCTTTCATCATATGTTGTTCATTATATTTTGAATCAACAACCATCTTCTTTTTACAAATTTTATTTAAAGCTGTTTGATCTGGCATTAACATTTTAATGTTATGACACATTTTTCTTGCTTTTAAAAATAAATTACTTTTTTTAATTAAATCCATATTTAATAATAAAACACCAGAATTTATATAATCTTTTTCATAAAATTTTTTCTTAAAAAAATGACTTCCATAATAATCTAAAACACCAACAATTTCATAGTTAGAATTATCTATATTATATAAATCTTCAAAATTGTTATTACAAACAACATCATAATCTAAATATAAAATTTTATTTGGTAAATCTAATAAATCAGCATATAATCTTAGCATACAATATGGTGTAAATCTTGTATCTATATTTGCAACAGGAATTAATGATTCATATTCCTTTTTACAATCTATTAATTTTACAAAACTATTTTTATTTACACTTTTAATAATATTTTCAAGAATATCTTTTTCTTTATTACTTAATGCTTCATGATTATTAAATTTCATAGTTAATATATAAATCCGTAATTCTTTTTTAACATGTTTTACAATTGATAATAAAGAAATAATAAGACCATCTATAGTATTCTTATCACCACAATACATAATATTCATTTCAACTTCACTCCTCAATAATAGTAACAATATAATTTTGATATTTTTTTATACTAATTTTATTTTTTAAATTAAAACTATCTATATTTTTAAATTTATAATTTAAACCTAGTCCTAATAATTTAGAATAACTTTCTTTAATAGTCCATATAATAGTAAAAATTTCTTTTTTATTTAAAGATTTATTTACTAAATCAATTTCTTTTTTATTAAACATTCTTTTCATAACTAATTCGTTATATTTTAGTTTTTCAATATCAACACCAATTTCTTTATCAGAAAAAACACATACTGTTATATTATCAGTATTACTAATATTAAAATATTTATCTAAATTTAAATATGGTTTACCATATTTATTATAATAAATTTTATAATTTTTTATATTATTTTCTTTTAGTACTATATCTAATAATTTATTACTACTTATATTAGTTTTTATATATAATTTATACATTTTTTTCTATATATTCAACTATATCTTTAACTGTTTGTAAATTTTTAATGTCTTTATCTTCTACTGTTATATTATATTTTTCTTCAAAAGAAGCTATTAAAGATACTAAATCTAATGATTCTAATTCTAAATCTTTTACTAAATTAGAATTAATATTTATTTTTTTTACTGGTATTTCAGTTACATTTGATATTATTTCAATTACTTCATCTTTCATATATTTTACTCCTTAATATTTTTCTATTATTATTTTTTTTAAATTCTTCATTTCTTAAAATTACATAAGCAATTTGTTTATTTTTGGGTACTTTTTTATTATATTCATATATTAGATTATCAAAATATTCTTGGTCTCCCATATATGTAGATTCTGGATATATTAAAGCAACTAATCTTTGATTTAAAGCAGTTACAACTACTTCTGATACTCCTTTATCATTACTTAATATTTCCTCTATTTCATCTGGTAATATATTTTCTCCATTACTTAAAATGATTAAATTTTTCTTTCTTCCTGTTATAAATAAGAAATCATCTTTGTCTATATATCCTAGATCTCCTGTATAAAACCATCCGTTTTTAATAGATTCATCGGTACTTTTTTTATCTTTATAATACCCTAACATAACACTTTCGCTTTTAAAAACAATTTCATTATTTTCTATTCTAACTATTCCATCTTTTATAACTTGACCAACACTTCCATCTTTAGAATAATTATTTCGATTGACAGATATTACTGGGGAACATTCTGTTATTCCATATCCGTTTAATATTTCAATTCCAAAACTTCTAAATAGTTTTACATATTTTTTTGATAATCTCGCTCCTCCACATATTATATATTCAATATTTCCTCCAAATTCATCTAGTATTGATTTAAACATTATTCTTCTTATATCTATTCCTAAATGTTTTAATCCGTTACTTGTTTTAATAACAGCACTTAATAAATATTGCATTTTTTTTCTTCTTGCTTGACTCCATATTTGTTTATAAAACTTTTCAACAAAAGCTGGTACTAAAAATAAAACTTGGGGTTTAGATTCTTTCATATCTTTAATTATATTTTTAATAGAACTATTTATAAATACTGGACAGTGATAATTAAATGGTGCAAATACTCCTGTTAAGAGTCCAAAAGCATGATGATATGGTAAGACAGATAAAACTGTTCCTGTTGCTTCAAATAAACATGATGCTGAATATATATTGTTTGCTATATTTTTTTGACTTAACATAACTGCTTTATTTGCACCAACTGTTCCACTTGTAAAGAATATAACTGCTTCTTTATTTTCATCTAATTTATAATTGTTAAAATAATTCTTTCCTTCTTGAATATATTTATCAATATTTTCAATTTTTTTACCTTTTTTTATATTAGTATAATTAGAACTATATATATTTTTACAATCACTTAATTTTAATAATTCATTTATTTTTTCTTCATTTAAATCTTTGTCTATTAATACCGCTATATTACCACTTAAAATAATTCCTAAAAATAAAACTAAATAGTTATAACTATTTTCTCCTATAATTGCTATATGTTCATTTTTATGATTTTTATATAGATAATTACTTATATTTATAACATCATTATAATAATCAAAATAAGTTTTAGTTTTATCTTTATATTTAAAAGCAATATCATTTCCTTTTAAGATACTATGCTCTAACATTTGTTTTAAATTATTTATTTTATAAGGGTTATAGTATGGGTAATTTTTTTTCATATAAATCTCCAATCTCATTATACACTAAAAAAACAAAAGAAAAAGATTATTTTTATTTATTGTATGTTATCAAACATTATGTTTAGTTAATCTGTTTTTAAAATTACATTTTTGACATAATTCTTCTTTCATAATACCTTTTTTCATTGTTTCATTAAATAGTTTAAATTCATTTGAATTTAGTATTTGTTCTAAATGTTTATCAAATATATTTCCGAATGATAATATTCCTTCTGAATCTAAACAACAAGGTACTACTTCTCCATTTGATAATATACCGATATGGCTTCTTGAGCCATAACATATTCCTTTTGTTTTATCTTTTTTTCCTTCATTTGGCCATATAAATTCTATATCTTTATCTAAATAAATATGGTCATTTAATTTTATATTTTTACCTGTATTTTCTTTTTTATAATATTTTAATATTTTATCTAAATATAAATTATTATTTTTATTTAACCATATTCTATATACTATAGTCGTTTTTATTTTAGAAGAAGTTTCAAATATTTTATTTAAATAATCTTTTTCTTTATTTTCACACATTATTGATATATTTATTTGGACTATATTATTATATTTATTTATTAGATCAATATATTTATTTAAATATATTCCGTTTGTTGTTATTTTGATTTTAATATTATTTTTTAAAGCATACTCAAATACTTGCTCTATGTTTTTATATAATAATGGTTCTCCTTTTATATGTAAATATATAAGGTTAGTATATGGTTTTATTTCTTTTATTATTAATTTA
Organism: uncultured Bacilli bacterium; assembly: GCA_934130215.1. Classification (GTDB taxonomy): domain Bacteria; phylum Bacillota_I; class Bacilli_A; order RF39; family UBA660; genus CAG-884. Next base: position 49,921 of record CAKOXR010000001.1, on the reverse strand, counting down.
AATTCATCAATTGTTAAACTTCTTTTTTTTCTTTTATCTTTAGAACAAAAAGAACAGTTCAAATTACATATATTTGAAAGTTCTACATATATTCTTTTAAATCTCATATTTCACCAAAATTTATGAATTCTATTTTTAATTTATTTTTTATTTCTTCATATTCTTTTTTATTTCTTCTATTTTGTATTATTGTTAATTCTTTTTTTATTTTGTTTAATAATTTATTATTTAAATCAAATCTTTCACATATTCCAATCATTTGTTTTAATGAAACTTCATAAGCATCTATATTTGATTCAAAATAATCTTTTTTTTCATTATAAAATTTTTTATTTTTTATTTTTAATATATTTTCTTTATATATTAAATATATTTGTTCATTATTTTTGGATAATTCTGGATTTTGTTTTATAAATTTGATTCTTCGTTCTTGATTTATATATCTTAATTTTAAAAATAATTCTTTTAACATATTACTTAAACTTAATGAATGCCCTAGTAAAAATATTTCTTTATTATAATATAAATATACCCCTATTATTTGTTTTGTTTTTAATAATTTAAATTTACTTTTAATTCTAAAAAAATTATTTTTATTATTTATTATATATTTTTTTATATTAAATTTTCTATATTTAATAAATAAAACAAAGAAATCAAAATTTTCTTGTGATACTTCATTACCTAATGTTTCAAGTACAAATCTTGCTTCACTAAAATTAACTGTATCTTTTTTTAATAATTTCTTAATATCATAATTATAGATTTTTTTATTATTATTTTTTATTTCTTCAATTTTAAAATCCATAGTTATCACCTTTACTATACTAATTTTACAATATTTTTTATATTTAGTAAAGTATTTTATATTTATCTTATAAATCAAATAAAAAGAAGTTCATGAAACTAAACTTCCTTTTATAACATTACTACTTGCTGATTTTGTTGCAATCATACTATCAACTATAGCACTTGTATTTGATGTATAATTAACAATTATTTTAGCTCCTGAATAGATAGCAGCATTGGAAAACATTGAACTATAGTCATTAACATTACTATTTCTTATGGTTATCGTTGCAACTGCAGAATAACAATTGCTAAACATTCTGAAAGTATTTACTAAATTTGCCGTATTAAAATTATTAATATATAAATTATATAAACTTGTACATCTAAAAAACATACTTCTCATATCAGTAACTTTTGTCGTATCAAAATTATTTAGATTTAAAGTTTTTAACTTTGAACATGATTGAAACATATATGACATATTTGTTACATTTGAGGTATTAAAACTACTTAAATCTAGACTTGTCAATGATGAACATTGAGTAAACATACTATGCATACTTGTTACTTTCACAGTATTAAAACTACTTAAATTTAAATTTACTAAAGAACTACAATAATTAAACATAAAATTCATATTTGTTACATTCATTGTATTAAAGCCACTTAAATCTAAACTTGTTAAAGCTTTACAGTCCCCAAACATTTGAGTCATATTTGTTACATTAGAGGTATTAAAACCACTCAAATTTAAATTAACTATAGAACTACAAAAATTAAACATAGCATTCATATCTGTTACATTTGCCGTATTAAAATTACTTAAATCTAAACTCTTTAATTGTTTACACAATGCAAAAATATTATTCATATTTGTAACATTTGAGGTATTAAAATTATTATTAAAATTAATTTGAGTTAAATTAGATATATCTTTATTATTTTCAGTTTTATAAAATGAAAATATTTTTCCACAATTTATTGGTGCAAATATTTCATGTTTGCTAACTATATACAAATCATATAATGGTTTAGTATTATCAGTACTATCTTTTAACCCAGTATCAACTAAATAACCATATACCTTTTTCTTCTGATTTTCATTTTCAGATATATCCCAACATAAATTTTCTATAGTACAATTACTTGGTAAATTACTCAAATCATTACTAAAGTTAATTGTTTTAATATAAGGTTTATAATTATTATTCCAAAATTCAGTATTGTTACTATAATAATTCCCATTCTTCATAATCGCATATTCTTTTATACTAGCTTTTGTTTTAATAAAAATATCACTATTATTATTTGATTTATAATATATTTTCTTATTAATATTTGAATTATGATCAACACTATCATTATAGATATTATTATGAATTAATTGAGTATAATTATTATCTTCATAATACTCAATAGAATTATCCCCAATTAATTCTATAGAATAATCAACACTCTTATTACCACCTATAGTATTAATATTTATATTAATCTCGCCACTAGTACCATTTAAATTTAATTTATAACCATCATTTTCTACAATAGCATCAATAATATTAACCTTAAAAACCCAATCTTTAATATTCGCACTTATATCTCCATTAATAAAACTATTAAATATAGAAAATGTATAAGATAATATAAAAAATAATAAAAATAAAATCGATAAAAATAAAATTTGTTTTTTCATGTTTCATCCCCTTTCAACACTTTATTTTTTATTACAATTTAATTTTACCATATTAGATATAAATAAGACAAGTATATAATGATTTTAATTAAAATAAAAAAAGAATATTTTTTTATTCTTTTTATACATCATCACCTAACATAACCATTTCAACAATTTGTTTATATTCATTATCATATTTATTTAATTCTTTATTATATTTTTTTAACTCTAAATCAAGTTTATTTAAATTAAGTTTTTCCATAACTTTTAAATTTGTCTTATTTTCACTAAGTAAATAAATCAAAAATGAAACAGAAATACTATTTAATAAAAGAGTTAAATAACCAACTATATAAGAAGGTAAAATATAAGAAACAATAATTGAACAAAAACAAAAAGAAAATATAAAAATACTACAAATAGAATAAACACTCATAAAACCACTTCTAGATTCTTTATACAAATTTATTCTAAATTCAATATCTTTCTTTTTATTATTAATAAAATTTATTTTATCTGAAATATTAACTAACTCTTTTTTCATATCCTTAACCTCTACATTAATAATACAATATTTTAAAATAAAAGTCAACTTAAAAACCGATCAGTTTTAACCTCAAAATAATTACCACTATCTAAATAAATAGTACCCTTAGAATTATCTAAAGTTTTAACAATTTCAATATAATTATTAATCTTAAGAAAATCATTTAAAGTTAAATAAACCTCATTACCATCATCCATAACTAAATAAAACCTTAAACTATCAACATCATTAGGTCTATATTCAATCTCAGAAATCCTATATAAAATATCTAAATTAACATCCCCCATTTTTTTAATAAAATCACCATAAATAGTATCAGGAACATAATTATTTAAAGAAGCAACATTATACTTTAAATCAACTTCTCTACCATCCTTTAAAACAAATTTATCATTACTCTTATTATAAAAAAGAGGAATATTTTCATTAATATATATATAAACTGAAAATAAATTTTTTTTAACTCTAACATCTAAAATTTCATCACAATCAAGTAATTTTTTCTTAATACCAGAACTCAAAGTCAAGAAAAAAGGAGGATAATTAGTTAAACCAGCTTTATCAATAATATATTTATCACTAACATAAGTATTACCAATAATATATATGTTCCTAATATTAATTGTAACCAATTTATAAAAACTAATAGTTAACAAATAAATAAGTAAAAATACAATCATTACCTTTAATAAACTAATTTTCCTTTTTTTCTTTTTCATATAACACCTATTCCACTATTTCTTGTTCAATCTTTAAATCAATATTAAACCTTTCTTTAACTTTATCCTTTATATCATAAATAAGATTCTTAATATCACTACCAGTAGCTTTACCAGTATTAATAATAAAATTAGCATGTTTTAAACTAACCATAGCTCCACCAACCATTTTACCCTTATAACCAATAGCATCAATATACTTCCAAGCAAAATCATTATCAGGATTTCTAAAAACAGAACCCGCAGAAGGATATTCAAGAGGTTGAGTCTCAAGTCTTTTCTGCTTTCTTTTTTCAATCAATTCCATTATCTCTAAACAAGAACCATGCTCTAAAACTAAAGTAGCTTCCAAACATATATATTTATTACTCTGTAAAATAGATTTTCTATACCCAAATTCTAAATCATCATTAGAAAAATCAACAATATTACCATCATTATCAAGTAATTTAACACTCTTAATTATAGCCGCCATATCAGACTTATAAGCACCAGCATTCATATAAACAGCACCACCAACAGTACCAGGAATACCAGTTGCAAACTCCATACCCTTAAGTCCCATCTTAGAAACCTTTAAAGAAATAGAAATTAAACTAACACCAGCACCTAATGTAACAACATTATCATTAATAGAAACACTATTTAATTTATCAAGTTTAATTAAAACACCATCATAATCATTTACAAAAATCAAATTAGAACCATTACCAAGTATTTTATATTTAATATTTTCTAATTTTAAATAATTAATTAATTCGATCAATTTAGAAACATTATCAGGAATAACAAGTAATCTACCAGTACCACCTACTTTATAAGTTGTATATTTTCTTAAATCAACATTCTCTAAAACTTCCCCAAAATTCATATTTTTAATTTTATCAATCATTTTTATCTCCAATCATAGATGCAAGCAAATTATAAATATTAGTTGCACCATTAGCTAGTGTCAACCCCTTTAAATTATTCTTCATTTTATCAAGTTCATCTTGATGATTCATTAAATAATCAATCTTTTCATAAAGAATAGAACTATTTAAATCCTTTTCTTCAATCATTATAGCAGCTTTCCTATCAGACAAAACAAGACCATTTTTATATTGATGATTATCAGCAACATAAGGACTAGGAATTAAAATAGAAGGAAGACCTAAAGTAGCAATCTCACCCAATGTAGTAGCTCCACACCTACTAACAACTAACTTTGCTTGTTTCATCAATCTTGTTTGATTATCAACATAAGGTAAAACTATAACATTTTTAGGAAACTTATTATTTTTTACCTTTTCATAATAACTATTACCAGTAACTATAACAACATTATAATTATTAAAATTAAATTTATTCAAATCATCAAGTAATATACTACTCATTTTATCAGAACCAAGAGAACCCATTACAATATAAACAAAATCTTTATTTATACCCAATTCTTTTAAATCCATCAAACCAGATTCTAAAGCGAGTTCACAACAAGGATTACCAGTAAAAACAGTTTTATCTAAAGGAAAATATTTTTTACTTTCCTCAAATGAAACACCAATTTTACTAACATATTTTGATAAAAATCTATTAGTTTTACCAGGAACACTATTTTGTTCATGAATAAAAGTTTTATATTTAAGTTTAGATCCAGCTAGAATAACAGGAGCAGTAACATATCCACCAACACCTATTACAATATCAGGTTTAAAACTCTTAATAATTTTTTTACATTCAAAATAACTTTTTATAACACATTTAAATAACCTAAAATTTAATAAAACTTTTTTATTAAAACCATATATTTCAATTTCCTTATAAGGAATACCCTTATTAGGAATAATATCTTTTTCCATTCTATTATGAGTTCCAATATATAAAAACTCACTATCAGGTTCTTTTTCCTTAATCTTATTTATTATAGCAAGTGCAGGATAAATATGTCCCCCAGTACCACCAGCACTTATTACAATTCTCATAAATTCACCTCATTATCATTATACCACAATATATGTTTAAAAATTTATATTTTTACTTTTTTATTTAATTTTGTTTCAATAGAAACTCTTTGTACAATAGCAAGCATACCCATTAAAGAAATTGCAAATGTACCACCATAACTTAAAAACGGAAGCGGAACACCAGTCATTGGCATTAACCCCATTAAACCACCAAGATTTATAACAATATGTAAAAATATATAACCAGCACATCCTAAACACATATATTTATTCATCAAATTATCAGCGGTATAAGCAATTTTTAAAATTGTTCTTATAATTATAAAATAAATAAGTAAAATAAAACTAGTAAAAATCAAACCATATTCTTCCGCTATTATAGCAAATACACTATCAGTATGAGGTTCTGGAATATATGAATACTTTTGTTTGCTTTCTCCAATACCAACACCATTTAAACCACCATTATTAATTGCAATAAAATCATTACAAGCTTGATATCCACCATCAGTATATTTACTACAAGGTTTAATAAAATCTGTAATTCTTGATAATTGTTCTTCAGTTAAAACATAACCTTTTGTAAAATATCTCATTCCACCAACTAAAGAAACAAATATAATTGAAACCATAATCGCTCTTAATTTATCAATATTTTTAACAGGTCCACCTAAAAACATAATACCAGTTATACCAAGTAATATAGAAGCAGTCCCCATATCATTATGAAAAAATATAATACCTGGTAATATAAACATAATAATAAATAATATTATTATATATTTCCATCTACTTTTATCTTTTATATTAACCAAATTACTAAATTTATCTAAAATAAAAGCAAAAAATACAATTGAAATAGGTTTAGCAGCTTCTGAAGGTTGAAATCTTCCAATAAATGGTAAATTTATCCAGTTTATACTTCCTCTATCAGCACTTCCATTAAATAACATATATATTAAAAGATTAAATATAAATAAATATAAAACAAAAGATATAAAAGGATATTTTTTTGTATCAACATTTATTATTACTAAAGATCCAATAATACCTAAAACTAACATTTTAAGTTGTCTAAAAAAATAATAATATAATCCAGCATTATACATTACTTCAGCTTCTCTACTAGATGCAGTAACAATATTAAATAAACCATATAAAAACATTACCATTGTCCAAAATAATAAAGTTAAATTCATACTTTTAAAATTTTTAATTACTTTTTTCATTTTTCACCATCTTCTATTTTATATGATATCATAATTTTAAAGATTTGCAAACACCTAGACAAATGTTATAAACATTATTTACATAATAAAATAGACTATTAATAGATAGGAGGATTTTATATGTATTATTATGGATGTAATAGTGGTTATACTCCTTATGCAGGAGTTAACACAGGATATGGTTACCAATCAAATTATAACGGAGCAATTGTATTAGTACTATTTATTTTACTTGTAATTATACTTGGTGCAAGAGCATTTGGTCCAGGAACTAATAATTAAAAAAAACTCTTTTAGAGTTTTTTTAATATAATTTTTTATTTGAATTTATTTTTTTTAATACTTTATTTTGATTTATTCTAACTATATCACAACCATTATACTGTGCTTCAACAACATCATCTAAAACAACATAATCAGTTATAATATTTAAACCTTTTGCTCCTTTATTTAATTTATATGCAGAGTTTGCTAATAATTCATATGCTTTATTTGATACATTTAATTTAGTTCCTTGAACTGATAATATTTTTTTATATTCATTAATTGGACTAATTTCTGATTTTTTTAAAATTTCAACTAAATTTGCTTCTGTTAAATTATTCATATCAATTATTTCACAATTAGAATCTACTAACATTTCTCTTAAATGATTAATTATTTTTTCTTTTTCTTTACTAGAATCTTTACCAAGTCCCATTAAATATGGCATATCAATATCATTCTCTAAATCAAGTGCAACTATATAATTTATATCACTTGGATCAAATAAAATTGTTTGAGATTCATTAAGAGCAATCGGAAACGGAGATTTTTTCTTAAATATTTTGGAAATTATTTCAACTAAAATATCTCCATCAATTTTTGAAACTTTTTCAATTCCTCTATTTATTCCATCAATAAATATTATAGATGGACCAGTACATTTATTATCTTTGTTAGTTTTTAAAAATAAAGTTAAATAAGCATTAATTAAAGAATCACCATCAAAATTTTCAACTTTAGCATAAGGTGATGCAAGTTCTCTTGCAACTAAATCAACAATTTTACTTTTCCCAACACCTTTTGATCCTAATAAAACTATATTTTTTGGATTTTCTAAATATTGATTATTAACTAAAGTTGATGCAATTTTTTTAATAGCTTCTCTTTGAAACATAATCTTTTTTTCAATAGATTCAACTAATTCTTTAATAGTATAATCTTTATATTCAATTTCATCAATTTCTCTTTTAGAATAATCAATTTCTAGATTCCTTTCTTTCTCAAATTTTTCTTTTAATTCTTGTTTTACTTGACCATCTTCAATATAAATAATTTCTGAATTAACTTGATTTACTAATTCTTCAATTAAAATATTAGCATCATACTCTCCTTTTAATTCTTTTTTAAATTCATCAACAGAAATTGTATCAACAAAACAAGTTTCATTATTTTTATAATTTGTTTTAGAAATATGTTTTATTTTTTCTGAACCAAAAGTAATTTCAAAATTATTTAAATTTCCAATTGAAGCTCTTTTAGGCATTAAAATTTTGATCCCCTTTTTATCAATATCTACTATTTCATATTCTACAAAAGCAACTTCCATAGTATTCCTCCCAATAATAGTGTATCATATAATATTTATTAAAACAAGTTTAAAAAAAAGTTTTTATTTCTAAAAACTTAACATTATCCATTCTGGTTTAAAAAGTAAAAGTATTCCAACAACTATCATAATTAAACCACCTACTAAATGAGAATATTTACTATATTTATTTGATATTCCAGTTAATTTCATTGTAGTCATCGCTAATATAAAAATAATAATATCATCTAACATAAAGAAAATTATATAAATTAATAAATATATAAAATGTTCAAAACCACTTAAATTATTAACACTAAGAATTTCTGAAAAAACTATAGGTAATCCTGCAGAACAAGCAAGTTCTACTACATTAATAGAAACAGCTAAACCAATAGTTCCAATAATAGCAAGCAAAAAGTTTTTTTCTAAACAAAATTCTTTTATACGATCCATTATTTTTTTTCTTTTTTTATTATCTGTTACATTACAACCTGTTGGACTAACTTTAAAAAAGTTATATAAATTATATATACCCCCTATTACAGCAATTATAGCAATTATATTTCTTAATAAAATAATATCACTCATCTTAGATACAACAGTTACCCAAGATCCCATAATAAGAAAATATACTAAACCACTTGTAAATAGAAAAGTAAAACCAATAACCCACATTCTTTTTCTATCTTTCATATTAATTAAAACTGAAAGTAAAAATAATAAAACCCACATTGCACATGGATTAAATCCATCAACAAGTCCGATTATCATTGCAATCAAACCTAAAGAAGCTTCTTCTGGTTCAACATAACCAATAAAAGGTATTTTTACTTTACCATCAATATCTAAGCCTAAAGTACATTTATTTGTTCCATTTAAAACATCTTCTACAATATCACAAATATCATTTTGTCTATTTTTTTTAATCATTGAAATAAACTTTTCTTCATTAGCAGTATTCCAACCAATAATTCTTTGATTTCCTATAACAATATAAGGGACTCCTGCTTTATTATCATTAAATTTTTCATATAATTTATCTAATAAAGCACTATTTTCATCATTATACCATGTTTCATAAGAAATAATTTCAAAATTATATTTATCTTTATTTTTGTTAGCAAACTTCTCAAATTGAGAACAATGTGGACAACCATCTCCATAAAATAAATAAACTTTTGCTGTTTTAGCACTTACATTAAATATTATAAAAAAACTTATAAAAATTAAAATTAACTTCTTCATATATACATCCTATCCAAATAAATTTAAAACAATTGTAGCATAATTTTTAATATATGTTGCAAATACGGTTCCTTTAAAAATTGATATATTTGTACCACTATCTTTTGTACAAGAGTTATCATTTATAATATCACACATTTCATATTCTTTTTGTTTATTAATTAAATCAACAAATAATTTTGTTTTAGCACTAGTCCATCCAATAATTCTTTTATTACCAATAACTATATAAGGAATACCTATATCAGTATCACCAAATTTAGAAGCAACTTTTTTTAATAAATCATTATTTTTTTTATTAGACCAAACTTCATATTTTATAAGATTAAAATCATATTTTTCACTATTTTTATAAGCAAATTCTTCAAAATTCTTACAATAAGGACATCCTTCTCCATAAAATAATGAAACATTTACTTTTGCATTAACATTTATAAATATCATAAATAATAAAATAAATACTATTTTTTTCATAAATTCTCCAAATAATTTTCTATTTCCTTTATATTAACTTCACCAATAAATCTTTTATCATTGATTATTAAAACTGGTAATATATTACCAACATTATATTCATTAATTGAATCAGTATCATAATCTAATTTAATAACAGATAAATTATATTTTTTATATATTTTATCATATATAGGTCTCATTACTAAACAACTAGGACACCATATAGCACTTATCTCAACAACGGTTATTTTATTTTCCATATTTCAAAATAACCTCATTAAAACATTTTATAAAATATTCAACCTCATCAAATGTAGTTAAGTAAGATAAACTAATTCTTATACTATGTTTTGCTCTTAAAATATCATTTGTAACAGCATACACACTAGTACTAGTATCACCTGTTGAACAAGCACTTTGAGTAGATATAAATATATTATATTCTTCTAAAGCATGTAATAAAGTTTCAGGTTTAATATCTAAAACAGATAAATTTAAAATATGTGGTATAGATGATGAAGTACTATTAATATAACAGTTTAAATTATCTTTTAAATATTTATTTAAAGATTCAACATGTTTATATTTATCATCTATATTATCATAAATTAATCTTAAAGCTTTAGAAAACGAAACAATTAAAGCAGGAGAAGGAGTACCACTTCTATATATACTAGTACTTTTACCCCCATGAATTAAGTTATCAATAACAATACCTTTTTTTAAATATAAAGCCCCAATTCCTTTTAAACCATAAATTTTATGTGCTGTAAAAGAAGCAAGATCTATATTATCAAATGATACATTTATTTTACCAATTGATTGAGTCATATCAACATGAAAATAAGCTTTACTATTTTCATGAATTAATTTACCAATTTCATTTATATTTTGTTTAATTCCAAGTTCACTATTTACATGACTTATTGTAACTAATATAGTATCACTTGTTAATTTAGTTTTTAAATCAACTAAATCAACTTCACCATTTTCATCTAAATCAATAAAATCAACAATAAAACCATTTTTTTGTAAATATCCTAAAGCTCCATATATACTAGAATGTTCTAGTTTTGTTGTTAATATTTTTTTACCTCTATTTTGATATTTAAAACAAATTCCTTTAATTGCTGTATTATTACTTTCAGAAGCACCACTTGTATAAATTATTTCTTCTTCTTTAATATTTAAAATATTTGCAATTTGTTTTGTTGCTTCATCAATTATTTCTTTTGCTTCAACCCCTAATCTATGTAAAGAATTAGGATTTCCAAAAAAATCATTTGTAACTTTATTAAAACTATCCAAAACTTCTTTATTAACAGGAGTTGTAGCAGAATAATCCAAATATGTCATTTTTAATCACCTTTTTTTATTTTATCATAATAATTAAAAAAAATCAGTATTATACTGATTTTTTTAATAAATTTTCAAATTTTTCTTCAATATGGTAAATAGATGCACAACTCATAAAACAAAATACAGAACCTTTATATTTTAATAAACTACTTAAATCATCTGTTAAAATTTCTCCATTTATTTCTTTTATAATATCAGTGCTATCTATATTATAATCTTCCTTTTTTTCTCTATTAGAACAAACCATTGTTAAAAATGTATAATCTGCTTTTTTAAATGTTTCAACAAATTCTTCGGCATAATCTTTATATCTAGAATAAGTATTTGGCATAAAAACCGCAATTATTTTTTTATTTGGATATTTTTGTTTAGCACTTTCAAGTGTTGCTTTTATTTCAGTTGGATGATGAGCATAATCATCAATTATAACAGTATCATCAATTTTAATTTCTTTAAATCTTCTTTTAGCATTTTCAAAATTGATTAATTTTTCTTTAATAATATTAATATTAATACCAATTTCTAAAGCACAACTAATAGCACCAAGTGTATCTAAAATCATATGATCTCCAAATAAAGGTACATAAATAGTTTCTAAAAATTGTCCTTTTTTATATAAATCAAAAGTATTTCCTTTTTCATTTTTAATTATATTTTTACAATAATAATCATTATCTTCTGACATACCATAATAAATAACATTATCAAAATTAATACTTTTTATTCTTTTATCATCCCCTAAACAAATAACTTTACTAGCTCTTGATCCAAATTCTTTAAAAGAATTAGTTAAATCATCCATATCTTTATAACATTCTGTATGATCTCTATCTATATTAGTTATTATAGCTAAACTAGGAAAATAATTTAAAAAATGTTTATTAAATTCACATGATTCCATAATCATAATTTTGTTTTCTTTTGAAGCATAGCCTTCTCCATCTCCGATAAAATAATTAGCTTTTGGTCCAATTATTGTTCTTAATAAACTAGAAACTGTTGTTTTTCCATGAGTTCCACTTACTCCAATTGTATAAAATTCTTTAGATAATCGTCCCATTAAATCAAAATATTCAATAAATTTTAAATTTAAGTTTTTACATCTTTTCATTTCTGGATGATCTAAAGAAAATGCTTTTGAATATGTTACGATTGAATCTTTATCTATTTCATGGTTGTTATCGCTATAAACTTTTATATTTCTTTTATTTAATCCTTCAAGAGTATATTTGTATGATGTATCATCATCATATCCACATACTTCATTTCCTAAATCTTTTAGTATGCAAGCAAGTGCAGCCATTCCTGATCCTTTTATACCAATACAATAGTATTTCATTTTATTCCTCTTTTCTTAATAAAATTATATCAAATTTTTATAAAAAAATCTCTTTTTTACTCAAATATTAATGAAAAATAGTTTTTGGTATTAAAAAAAGTCATTCTTAAATGACTTTTATCTACTTAATAATTTATTATATACTGGCATTAATATGTTATCATATTTATATTTAAGTGATTTTAGATAGTATTTCTTCTGAATTTCACTTATTACTAATAAATTTTCATATTTTGATGGTAAATCATTAAATATATTCTCTATTTTTTGCATATCAATTTTAGGTACAATTCTTAATATAGCTTTATTGCATTCTTCATTAATCATGCTTTCAATATATTTTAATGGATTAATTTTTTTATTATTTAATGTATAAATTGAAATAGCACTTTCATAAACTGATTGTTTAAATTTAAAATCATCATCATAAATTGATGACAATTTATCATCACTTGACTTGTTATAGAAAGCAGCACCATTATCGAATATGGGTGATAAACTCAATTTATTAGTTTTTTTATTCAAAATTAATCCCCAGTTTCCTTCGTTTCTATCATTATTTCCGATAAATGCATCTATGATAAACATGTCCCAAAATCTTTCTTTTAGTTCAGGAATAGATTTAAAATACTTATTTTCTTCCATAATAACTAATATTTCTTCAAGATTATGATTTGAGTTAAGTGTTGAACTTGATGATAAATTCTCTATTGCTCTTTCTACATTTTCATCATATTCATTTTTTATCATATTATAATCAATTATTATTTCATTACTATCTAAAAAATCTTTACAAGCTACTACTATTTTATTATTTGCAATTCCTAATTTAGTTTTATGGGTTTCAAGACCAATTGATTCATATATATGTGATCCAAGATATTCTGATAACGGTGTTGTCGAGTAAGATAATCCTTCAACTTCCATACTTTTAGTTGATTTTGGATATTTTAAAAACCATTTTTCATTATTTATAATGATTCCTCTTTTACTTCCACCATGTCCTCCATAACTAATTCCACTTGGTTTTAATAAATCAAAATTTTCTATTTTAATCATATATTCCTCCGTATTTTTTAAGTAATGTTTTATAATCATATTCAGTAATTTTACCAATACGCCAATAAGATTTTGCATCTATATCAAGTTCAGGAAACTTCATATCATAGCTAAACCAATCTCCTTCTTTATCGAATTTTTCTAATTCATGTATGATTTCTTTTAAATTTTCTGGCAAATGAGAATAATCATATTCTATAGTATAATCATAAAGTGGTTTATCAGTTTTAAATGGATCTTTTTTTTCCATAATATTTCTCCTTTTAATAACAACTAATTTTTCATACATAATTATATCAAATTTTTATAAAAAAATCTCTTTTTCTATAAAAAATTATGAAAAAGAAATAATTAATTATAATTTATTTTTATTTTTTTCTTTCTATGATAAAATGATTATAGGAGGTTATTATGAATGATTTTGAAGAAAATATGATTAAAAAAGTTAATCAAAATATTAATACTATTTTTATAAAAGGAATTATGGCAGGATTCTTTATTGCAATTGCATCAATGTTATCAATTGTTGTAAGTTCTAGTATTACTAACTATTCTATTTCTAAATTATTAAGTGCTTTAGTATTTCCAATTGGATTAATTTTAGTCGTTTTATTTAAAACCGAACTTTTTACTGGTAATTGTCTTATTATTATACCTTTGATCAACAAAAAAATAAAATTAAAATCTAGTTTAAAATTACTTATTACTTCTTATTTAGGAAACTTAGTTGGTGCAATTGGAACAGTTATTTTAGTTAGTTTAACTAATCATTTTGATTTATTTGCAAGTTCCATATTAAAAATTGGATTATCTAAAATTAATTTAAGCATTATTAATGCTATTGCACTTGGAATTTTGTGCAACATTTTAGTTTGTACCGCAGTTTATCAAGCCAGTATTTCTAAAACTCTTGTTGAAAAAGTTTTATGTTGTATTTTTCCAGTTTTTGCATTTGTTTTACTTAGTTTTGAACACAGTATAGCAAATATGTATTATTTATTATCAGCACTTTTTACAAACTATAACCAAATATCATTAATTGGAATTTTAAATAATTTATTTTTTGTAACACTAGGTAATATTATAGGAGGATTTCTATTAGGATATTTACTAAATAAAACAAAAAATAGTTGATTACTCAACTATTTTTTTATAATTATTAATTCTATCAATTAATCTATTTTTTTTAAGAATTTTTGTTATTTCATATAAATCAGGTGTTTGAGTTCGACCAGAAATAATATATCGTAATCCTTCACAAAAGTCACCAATATGACCTTTATAATTATCTGGATTTTCTTTATATTCTTTCATAGAACCATAATTATATTTACTAGCAAATAAAGATAAATTATTAAACCATGTATTTTTATCATCATTTTCATTAAATATATTCTTTATATATTCTAAATACATATTAGAATCTAACTCTTTATTCTCATAATTTGGATTAAAATATTTATCATACATATAATTAATTTCATTAAAAACATCACTATATTTACCAATATCTTTACGAGGCTTTTTTATTTCTCTTTCAATATTTAATATACTAATTGAATAATTACTATCTTTAGTAAATTCATCATAAAAATCTTTGTTATACTCATATAAATATTTACTAACCCTATTATATAAATCATCAGCTTTTAAATGACTAATATACATTTTACTTATATTCATTAATTTGTTAACATCAAATAAAGCACCACTTTTATTCATCTTTTTAAACTCAAATTTAAAATCTTTTATATCAAGAGTTGGATTAGCTAAATACCATGATTCAAAACTACTACTTGTAATATTAGCTAAATATAACCTAACAGCTTCTGATGGAATTCCTTCTTTATGATAATAACTCATTGCAAATTCAGGATCTTTTCTTTTACTAACCTTTCTAACATTACCAGTTTCTTCATCAACCTTACATAAAGGTGCAATATGACAATATTTTAAAGGTTCAAAATTAAAAGCTTCAAATAATTGAACATGAAGTGGTAAACTACTTAACCACTCATCTCCTCTAATAACATGTGTTGTTCTCATTAAATGATCATCTACTAAATGAGCAAAATGATAAGTTGGTAAACCATCACTTTTCATTATAACTATATCAATATCATTTTCAGGAAAAAGAATATCTCCTCTTATTTCATCATGACAAACAATTTTTTTATTAAAATCACCATAACTTTTAAATCTAATAATATAAGATTCACCATTTTTTATTTTTTCATATGCTTCATCTATACTTAAATTACGACAATGTGCCCATTCTCCATAATAACCAATTCTAGCTTTACAAGATTCTTGATCTTCTCTTATTTTATCAATTTCTTCACTAGAACAAAAACAAGGATAAGCTTTATCATTTTCAATCAAATATTTAATAAAAGATTGATATATTTCTTTTCTTTGACTTTGAATATAAGGCCCATAAGCTCCATAACTTGTATTATCACTATTTGGTCCTTCATCAAAAGTTACATTAAATTCTTTTAATCCATCAATTATAGTTTCAATACCATTTAAAACAGTTCTTTTTGTATCAGTATCCTCGATTCTAAGATAAAAAACACCATTTGTTTGTTTTGCAAAAACACTATCTGTAAAACTTGATAATAATGCTCCAATATGTATAAATCCTGTAGGACTTGGAGCATATCTTGAAACAATAGCATTTTTTTCTAAATTTCTTTCAGGATACATTTTTTCATAATCCTCTACTGTTAATTTAATATTAGGAAATATTAAATTTGCTAAATCTTTTCTTGTCATTTTTTCCTCTCTTTCATAATAAAAACCACGAATTTCTAAGGACGAAAAACCGTGGTACCACCTTAATTTATCTCTTTATTTTAACGCATATTATGCGAAATACCTTATATACAGTATTTAACTCCAAAGGTTCTTCAAATAATTATATTTATTTATTTTCACCATTATATAAACTCTCTTTAAAATATAAATTATTTTACTCTTCTTTTTCTTGGTTCTACAAAGATAATAGCAAATTATTTATAATCTGTCAATTATTTTGTAAACTTTTTACTTCTAATATATAATGTACTTACTTCAAAATTTTTTAAATATTGTTTTAAAAAATAGATTTTATCAATATTTTTATCAAATATTTGATCACATAAATAAATAGCTTCTTTTAAATATATTTTATAATAATTATTTGGTTCAACTAATGAAGCAGAATATAAAAGTTTGCATATTTCATCATGATCCATTTCGGTGTTTTTTGAATATTCTATAAATTTAACAAAAAAATTTAAATTATTTTGCCATATAACAGAATCAAGTGTTCCATTTGGACATCTAAATTCTATAGTATTTTTTAATTTTTGTTTTTTTAAATTTTTAATATTATATAATCTTATACAAGTATCTATAAATCTACATTTTAATTCATTTAAATCTTTATTACATTCAATTGGAAGTAACCCCATTTCTTCTCTTAAAGGTATTGCAAATGAATAAATATTAGGTCTTGAATATAAAAATTCCCCATTTGTAAATCTAAATATTATATGTTCATATAATAACCAAAAATTGATTAAATTATACAAATTGTTTTCATTTTCAATTAAATGAGCACCAATATGTATATGTCCCCCTGCTCTTTTACCAATATACGAAAACCTTTTTAATATATTACAAACTTGTCTTAATTCTTGATAAACATATTTTTCATTTTTGTATATAGGACTTATAAATTCTAAACCATCTGTTTGTTTTAATGATTCATCTGGTTCAATTAACCATTTTTTAACAAATTTTATTTTATTTAAATGTTCTTCGATTAATTTAATATCTACTCTTTCACATTCTATTTCCATACCAAATGTAATATTATTATCGAAGTCCAATTTTTCTCTTAGTATTAATTCATAATTATTTAGTAATTTTAAAAATTCATCCAAATCATTACTATCCATACTAGATATTTGGTCATTACCATTTAGATTTATAAAATTATTCATATATTCACCCAGTACATATTATACATACATTTTATTATTTGTAAAGGAAAATCAATATTGAATTCCCCAAACTACTGTTTCTTTTGCTTCTTTAGAACAAACAACACATTTTCCTGTTATTTTTTCATGATTTTCTAATATACATCTTGATTTACAACCTTTTATTTCTTTTATTTTAGTTTCACATTCTTCACTTCCACACCAATCAGCAATTATAAAACCTGGTTGTTTATTAAGTACATTTTCCATTTCTTCGATAGATGTTACTTTATAAGTCATTTTTTCCATTCTATCTAATGCTTTATTATACATATTTTCTTGTATTTTATTAAATAATTCTTTTATATATAATACTATATCTATATCTTTTGAAACTTTAATTTTTTCAAGTGTATCTCTTCTTGCAATAGTAATTTCATTATTTTCTAAATCTCTTTTACCTATTTCAATTCTAATTGGTATTCCGTTTACTTCTGCTTCTGCAAATTTAAATCCTGGAGATTTATCACTATCATCAATATTAACTCTTATTCCTGCTTTATTTAGTGTATTATATATTTTATCTACTTCATTATCCACTTCGCCAATTCCTATAATAACAACTTGTATTGGTGCTATTAATGGTGGCAAAACTAATCCATTATCATCTCCGTGTACCATTATTAAGGCACCTATCATTCTATTAGATGTTCCCCAAGATGTTTGATAACAATATTCAAGTTTATTTTCTTTATTTAAAAATTTAATATCATATGCTTTACTAAATTTTTGTCCAAAATAATGACTTGTTCCACTTTGTAAACATACTCCATTATGCATTAATGCTTCTATTGTTAATGTATATTCTGCACCTGCAAATTTTTCTTTTTCTGTTTTTCTTCCTGTTATTACTGGTATTGCTAAGTATTTTTCAAAGAAAAATTTATATAAATTTAACATATCTCTTGTTTCATCTTCAGCTTCTTCTTTTGTTGCATGAACTGTATGTCCTTCTTGCCAAAAGAATTCTCTTGATCTTAAAAAAGGTCTTGTTTCTTTTTCCCATCTAACAACACTACACCATTGATTATATTTAAGTGGTAAATCTCTATATGATTTAACTACTTTACTATAATAATCACTAAATAATGTTTCACTTGTTGGTCTTACACAAAGTCTTTCATCTAAATGTTTACTTCCACCTTCTGTTACCCAAGCAACTTCTGGTGCGAATCCATTTACAAGTTCACTTTCTTTGTTTAATAATTTTTCAGGTATAAATAAGGGCATTGCTACATTTTTATGTCCTGTTTTTTTAAATAATTCATCCATATTTTTTTGAATATTTTCCCATATAGCATATCCATTTGGTTCAAATATGGTACATCCTTTAACACATGAATAAGTTGCTAATCTTGCTGCTTTTACAACATCAGTGTACCATTGTGCAAAGTCTAGATCTCTTTTTGTTATTGCTTTATTTGCCATTTTTTCCTCCTCAAATATAATAAAAAGAATAGTACAAGGAGTCATAAGACGGTACCATCCTTTTTTTTACTTAATTAATATAACGGTTATAACCGGAAATGTTTTCATTTCACTTAAGAAAATAGGAATTATTAATTATTATAACTTGTTTTCACTATCTCAAGCTCACTAATATAAGGGAATTAATAATATTTTTTCTCGTTTTTATTAATATACATTTTTTTTATTGAATTGTCAATATTATTATCCTGGATAATAAACTGTTCTTTCACTACAATTGCTTCTTCCATTACAGCTTCCGTTATTCCAACCGCTATAATTCCATGTTTTACATCCACATGTTGGATTAACACATGAACGAGCTCCACCTTTACATTCATCACAGCCCCATGCACATTGAGTGCTTTGATGTAGGCAATCGTCCCAATCTGATTTTTCTGTTTTTACACAATTACAATTTGTACGCCTTCCTGGATCACTAGTATAAAAACACGGTATTTTTTTTGATTTTTTATTACAACATTTCCAACGAGTGCAATTGGTACCTTTCCATCCTCCAACACATGATCTTAATTGTATTTTACAATCACTACAATTACAAGCATAGTATTCATTTCCACAGTATTTTTCACTTTTACAGCTTTTATATCTTGCACACGATCTTGTTTGATATTGAGTTTCACTTCTAACTTTTGCTTCACAAGTATTTTCATTTCCTGCATTATCATAAACTTTATATGTTTGATTACTTCTTAAAAAGAATGGAATTGAACTTGTTGTAGGTCCACTAATTGCATCATTTACAATAATATTTCCAGAAACACCTGATGTTATATCATAATTAGAGTTATATGAAGGATAACATGTTGGTTTTTCTTTATCTACCTTAATATTCATACTACAAACTATATCTGTTTTTGTATAATCACTTTTAGTAACATACCCACAAACATATACTCCTTTTGTATTATAATTAATAGTTTCATAAGTACTAGTTAATGAATATATAGTTTTATTTGGAGTACATCTAGAATCAGAACCTATACAATAACTATAAGATTTAAAATTTTCTTTCGCAACAGGTTTAATCTCTAACCTAACATCATTTATAAACCAACCATTATTTTTTAAAGTTCCATTTACAATATTAAAAGTTAAACTTTTATCATCTTTATAAATATTATTAATTGTAATAGTTTTATTAATTTTATTTAAAGCAGAATCTCTAACAACAATATCAATAGTTTTATTATCTACAATATTAATTGTATTACTTACTTGCCATGTATTTCCACCATCAAACGAATAAGCACCCCTAGGATGTAATCCTGATTCATTATCATGAGCTTTTACAGTAACTGTAATAGTACCTGTAGTTTTATTATTTGGAATTCCATCAATACTATCAATTACTGGTTTTACATTATCAATAACTTCAAGTTTTTGATTTTTTGTTGTTGTATTCCCTTTTTCATCAGTACTAGTATAAGTAATATAATAAACACCAGGTATTTTTAAATTAACATTAGATTTAGAAGTAACCTCTACTTCTCCATCGTTACTATCAATTGATTTTGCTTTATAAGCCGTAAAAATATTATATTGATTTGCTAGTAAAACAATTGTACCCTTACCAATTTCACGACTTTTAAATTTATTATTATTTTCATCAACCATCTCAATTTCATTAACATAACTAATATCTGGACCACTTGTATCTATTACATAAACATATTTATAAATTATCTCTTTATTAGAATCCTCATACTTAATAACATAAGTGTCTTCACAACTAGTATCAATATTATCAACTTCTTTATTATCTAAATAAATTGTAATATTATACTTATTCTTATTCATACTTTCTATATAAGTACTACCAACCTCAATAAACTCAAACAAAGTATTATCATTTTTAGAGCAAGTTGTATTTCCACCCTCCCCTAAAACAAATTCATATTCTGAATTGTCTTTTAAAGCAATAACTTTTGAATCATTTGGAAATAAAACACCAGTTCTAGGATCTTTAATATTTTCATCAGTAAAACCAGCTTGTTTTAACTGACAAAGAGTAACAAATACTTTATCATTACTACTTAATAAATGATTTTTATTTATATAATTTTGAGCAGATAATTTAATATTTTCAACTTGAACATTATATAATTTTTCTTTTCTTTCAATTAATAACTTATTTATACTAGGAAATGTAAAAACTGTTATCAATGAAAGTAAAACAATAACCACTATCAACTCAACTAAAGTAAAACCTTTTTTCATTAGACCACCTACTATCTAAATTATACAAATTAAAAACAAAAAAGTCTAGTATAAACTAAACTTTTACATATTTTCACAAATTAAATTAATAGAACAAGTTAACTTACCGTTTACTTTACTTGCTTTTGCCATACTATTTTCAAGAGAACAATTATGTTTAGGATTAGTAAAATCAGAAATATCTAAATTATATCTTTCCTTCATGGATTTTAAAGAAACATATACCTCATTAGATCCAATTTCTTCATTTTTAAAAATTTGTTCACAATAATTTTTCATCTTTTCATCTAAACTAATATTATTCTTTTTAGAATAATTAATACCTAAAATAGAAATAATAGTAATCACAATAATTAAGCAAATCATAATATACGGAATATATTTTTTCATCTAATCACCTCTTAAATATCCACCACGAGTTTCACAAGTTTTGCCAGGTACATTTGTACATGCCCCAAGTGTCCATTCAGAATATGAATATGAAGCACATCCACATGTTGGATTAGCACACGATTTAGCATCTCCTTGACATGTATCACATCCATAAGAACAAGTATTTGATCCATATTTACATGAATCCCAATCAGTACATTTATAATCAGTACAACTACAATATTTATAATTGCCTGGACGACTAAGAGATTTACAACGAGTACCTGCTAAATTAGAACAGCAATAATATCGAGAACATTTACTTCTATTGCAGCCTCCTCTACAAGTATTTGATCCATACTTGCAATCACTACAATTACAGCTATAAGTATTTCTTCCACAATAATCAGCATTTGCACAAGATTTATAGCCAGCACATGTTTTATATCTATGTTGTAATGTTACTTTTACTTTTACTTCACAAGTATTTCTATTACCAGCTTTATCGTATATTTCATAAGTCTTTGAACTTTTTAACAAAAATGAAATTGGATTAGTAGCAGCACCACTTATACTATCTTTGACAATGATTTTACCTGGTAAACCAAGTGATATATCATAATTTGATTGATATTCAATTTCACAAGTAGGTAATTCTTTATCAATTTTAATATTCATACTACATACTTGAGAAGTTCTTGTACCATCTTTTTTAGTAACATATCCACATATATATAATCCTGTTGTACTTTGACTAATTACTTCAGTAGTGCTATTAATTGTTCTAATTTCTTTATTAGGTGTACAATTAGTATTTGAACTTATACAATAACTATAAGAACTAAAATATTCTTCATTTACTAAAGGTTTTATTTCAACTTCAACATTATCTACATACCAGCCACTATTTTTCATAGTTCCTTTTTTAATATTAAATGATAATGTTTTATCATCTTTTAATATATTATTAATTGTAACAGTTCTTCTTGTTTCATTTAAAGCTGCATCTCTAACTACTATATTTAATGTTTTATTTTCTGTAACATTAATTGTATCACTTACTTGCCATGTCGCACCACCATCAAATGAATATGCTCCTCTTGGATGTAATCCTGATTCATTATCATGGGCATCAACTGTTAATACTATACTATTAGATGTTTTACCATTTGGTATTCCTGAAATATTATCTATTACAGGTGCTACATCATCATATACTTCAATAGTTTGATTTTTAGTCGTTGCATTACCTTTGGAATCTTTGCTTGAATAAGTAATATAGTATATACCAGGTATTTTTAAATTAACATTAGATGTTATTTCAAGTGTTGTTTCACCCTCACCTTTATCAATAGCCGTAGCAGGGAAAGGAACAAAAGTACTATTCTGACTAGCACTTATAAAAATTGTTCCCTCACCTATTTTTTTACTACTTTCTTCATAACCATTTTTATCTCTATATGTTTGTTCATTAACATATTCAATATTAGGTCCTGTTGTATCAATAATATATACATATTTATTTATTGTTTCATTGCTAGAAACATATTTTATAACATAAGTATTTATTTCACTTGTATCTACACTATCTACTTCCTCATTATTTAGATATATTGTAATTGTATATTTGCTATCATCATTTTTTAAAATATATTCGCTTCCAACTTCAATATATTCATAAAGAATACTATCATTTACTGAACAAGATGTTGTGCTATCTAAACCAGGCATAAATGTATATTCATTTGTATTTTTTAAAGCAATTACCATAGAATTATCAGAAATTAAAACACCTGTTCTTGGATCTTTTATATTTTCATCCGTAAATCCACTTTGTTTTAATTGACAAAGTGTAACCATAACTTTATCACTTGTATTAAATAATTGATATTTATTTATATAATTTTGAGCAGATAATTTTATATTTTCTATCTGAATATTATATAATTTTTCTTTTCTTTCATTTAATAATTTATTTATACTTGGAAATGTAAAAACCGTTATTAATGAAAGTAAAACAATAACTACTATTAGTTCAACTAAAGTAAAACCTTTTTTCATATATTCACCTACCATTTAAATTATACAGTATTAAATTTAAAAAATCTAGTAATCTTATAAAAAAAATGTAAAATTGCATAAAATAATAATGGAGGTAAAAATGTTTAAAAAATTATTATTTTTATTTAAAAATCTATATATTTTTACAGCAGCATACTCAAATAATGTATTTCCTGATCCTTTATCAAAAGAAGATGAAGAAAAATGTATTAAAGAATTAAAAGAAGGATCTAAAGAAGCTAGAAATAAATTAATTGAACATAATTTAAGATTAATCGCACATATAGTAAAAAAATATGAACATAAAGTAGATGAAGCAGATGACTTAATATCAATTGGAACAATAGGTTTAATAAAAGGAATTGATAGTTATTCTGAAAAAAAAGAAACAAAGCTTACAACATATTGTGCCAGATGCATTGAAAATGAAATACTAATGTACTTTAGATCAAATAAAAAAAATAAAAAAAACATAAGTTTAAATGAATCAATAGGATTCGATAAAGAAGGAAATGAAATAACATTTTTGGATATTCTAAAAACACCAGATCCAGAATATGCGTTATCAATCCATACACAAAATAATATAAATAATTTAAAAAAATATATGAAAGTTTTAACAAAAAGAGAAAAAGAAATAATTGAAAAAAGATATGGTCTAAACGATTATGAAGAAACAACTCAAAAAGATATTGCTAAAAAATTAAATATATCAAGAAGTTATGTTTCAAGGATCGAAAAAAGAGCACTTACTAAAATGCTCCGTGAATTTATTAAAAATAAATCTCAAATTTAAATACCATTTAGGTATTTTTTTCATAATCATCCAAAAAACTATACTTTTTACCATCCTTATTATAAGATAAAACACAATTTAAATTAACATTATCTAAAGCCTTAAAAATATTATGTTCTATATTAGGATTTACTTTTTTCATACTATTTATTAAATTTTTTATCTCTTTTCTTTTCCCTCTATCATCATTTTTTAAAGTAAATCTACAAGCACAATTTAAGAAAGTTAAATTATTAGATAAACTCCAACTAATAATATCACTTTCATTTACTAAATAAAGAGGTCTAATTAACTCTAAACCATCAAAATTTTCACTATGCAATTTAGGAAGCATAGTTTTAACTTCTGAACCATAAAACATACTAAGTAAAGTAGTTTCAATAACATCATTAATATGATGACCAAGAGCAATTTTATTACAACCCATACTTTTAGCTTTACTATATAAAAATCCTCTCCTCATCCTTGCACATAAATAACAAGGATTATCAGGACATTCCTTTTCTGTAACAGAAAAAATATCACTTTCAAATATTTCTATATCAATATTTAATCTACTTGCATTTTCCTTAATTTTATTAATATTTTCTATATTATATCCTGGATTCATAACAACATAAACTGCATCAAAAGGATATTTACCATGTTTTTTTAATTCCTCAATACATTTAGCAAGTAAAAACGAATCTTTACCACCACTAATACAAACCATTATCTTATCATTTTCATTAATTAGTTTATATTCTTGAACAGCTTTAATAAATTTACTCCAAATCTCTTTTCGATATTTTTTTATAATGCTTCTTTCAATAATTTTATATTCATCCATATAAATCACCTGCTAAATTATATCATAAATAATATATTAAAATAAATAAATTTAAATATTTTTTATATTTTTATGATTAAAATATATAAATGTAGGTATTATCATTATAATAAAATATATTAAACAAATAACTAAAGAAAACATAAAACCAGTTCCATTTATAATCGGTGTTTTACCATATAAATAAGAACTAAAATCCCAATTTACAGTAATAATATATTTTATCCATTTAATATTAAAATAATAAACAATTGAATTAATTATTTCTGAACCAATATAAAAAGCTATACTGATTGCTATACTAACTCCTGTATTATTAATAAAAGTACTAAAACAAAAAGCAAATGTTCCTATTATTATATAAATTGGTAATTTACATAAAATAGTAATCAAAATATTACTAAATATACTTATTTCTTTAACATTATGAGTAATATAATTATAAATAAGAACTCCACTACTAAGTGATTTAGGTCCAAAGAAAATAATACCTACAATCAATTGAATAAAATATGAAACAAGTATCATAAATAAAATACTAAGTAAAACTGTTATAAATTTAGATAATAATATTTTAGTTCTACTATAAGGTCTAACTAATAACATTTTAATTGTTCCTTTATTAAATTCTTCACTTATAATTGAACTAGCAATTAAACAAACAGCAACAACAATAAATAATTCTGTTGTAGAAAAAAAGCTAAGAAGTAATCCACGACAAGAAATATCATCTGGTTCATTAAATTTATTTTCAATCATATATTTACTTGTATAATATACTTTTTCATTATTTTCTCGATTAATTATTTCTTCATGATCTAAATTAATTTTATTACCATTATCATATGAAAAATTAATAAAATTATTTAAAGCTGTATTCAATTTATTATTACCATAAGGTATATCATATTTTAACCTTAATTTTAATTTTTTATAACTTTCATTTTCTTCATAATTTGGATCATCATTCTCAATTTTTCTCATTTCTTTATAAGTATATTCTATCCAAGATCCTTTTAAACTTTCTTTAAATAATTCAAATTCTTTATTTGCTTTTTCTAATTCTTTTAAATCTTTTTCTACATATTTTAAATTATTAATATATGTTATATATTCATATCCATTATTATTAATAATATAATACTGCCAAGAATCTTTATCATAATTTTTAAGTAATTCATATTTTTCAATTTGACTTAATGTATCAACATATAAATATAAATCATTTTCTATATCTATACTTTTCAAAGTTTCTTTTAGTTCATTTATATTAAAACTTTTATTTACCATCTTATAATTAATAAAACTTATAAAAAATATATAAATAAATAATACAATTAATATAATCCATATTCCCTTTTTTTTAAAAATTTTAAAAATTTCATTTTTAATTAAATTAATCAATTATATTACCTCCAGCTTTTTTAAGAAATGCATCCTCAAGTGAAATCACTTCTTCTTTTACCATATATATATTAACATTACTTTCAACCAATTGTTTTATAATATTAGGTATTTCTTCTTTTAAACAATGAATTCTAATATTATTTTTATCAATTTTTTCATATTTAATTTTTACTTTAGATAAATTATCTAATTCAATTATATATGAATGATCTATATTTTTAAAATTTGTTAAATTATCAGATTCTACAATTTCTCCTTTTTTAATTATAACAATTTTATTACAAAAACTTTCAAGTTCAGATAAATTATGACTTGATATAATAATACCAACATTTTTATTTAAAGCAAGATCTTTTAAAATTACTCTAAGTTCTTTTATTCCTTCAGGATCTAATCCATTTGTTGGTTCATCAAGAACTAATAAATTTGGTTTATTAATTAATGCAATTGCAATACCAAGTCTTTGCCTCATACCAAGAGAATATTTAGAAACTTTATCATTTATTCTTGAATTTAATTTAACTAAATCAATAATTTCATCAATTTGTTTTTTGGTTATATTTTTATAAAGGCTAGATACCAATTTTAGATTTTCATAACCAGTTAAATACATATAAAGATCAGGATTTTCAACAACACATCCAACTCTTTCAATTGCTTTTTCAAAATCTTTATTTATATCATAACCATTAATAAAAACGGTTCCACTATCAATACTTTGAAGATGAAGTATATTTTTAATAGTTGTTGTTTTACCAGCACCATTTGGCCCAATAAAACCCATAATATCGCCTTCATTTACCTCAAATGATACATTTTTTAAAATTTGTTTTTTTCCAAATTTTTTATTTAAATTTTCACATTTTAAAATCATGGTTTCCTCCTTTTTAATTATAACATTTTTACTTTTATTATACAATATTACATTGTTTTTGATATTATAAATATGTTATAATTTAAACTGAAGGAAGATTTATATGAAAAAAATTTTAACTAAAAAAAATATTGCTTATTTTAATATATCTATATCTATAATGATTACATTATTACTTCTTTTTACAAGTATTAATATTAAAATATTAAATAAACAAACTAAATTAGATAATATGGATTATACAACCGATAATAATATAATCTCAATTTCTTTTGTTGGGGATCTTATAATGCTTGAAAATCAAGTAAAAAGTGGTTTTAATGGTAAATTTTATAATTATAATAAAATGTTTAGTTATGTAAATAAATATTTTGAAAAATCAGATTATACAATTGGAGTATTAGAAGGCCCTGTTGCAAATAGTTCTTATTCCGAAGGAAATTTTGATGACGGAAAAAATATATATTTGAATTATCCTAAAGAATTCATAGATAGCATTAAAGGTAGTGGTATTGATCTAGTAACAATAGCAAACAATCATATTTTAGATAAAGGTATAAATGGTATTAAAGAAACAGTTTCTAATTTAAAAGAAAGAAATTTAGATTTTATTGGGTATAAAGAAAGATATAAAATAATAAATATTCAAAATTTAAAAGTTGGTTTTCTATCTTATACTTATGGTTCAAACTATTACACAACAGAACAAATTTATAAAGAAAATATAACTAATCTAATTGTTCCAGAATCAGATCCTTTATTTAAAGAAATAAAAAAACAAGTTATTGATGATTTTAATCAATTAAAAAAACAAAATGTTGATTTAATAATTGTATTACCACATATGGGAACTCAATTTTCTTTAAAACAAAATGAAATGCAAAATACATGGAATAAAATATTCGAAGAAAATGGTGCTTCTATTATATTCGGTGATCATTCTCATACAGTTCAACCTCTTGAATTTATAAATGATTGTTTTATAGTAAACTCACCCGGTAATTTTGCTAATCAATATACCAAAAATAATGGTGATGCAACTAGTATTGTTAATGTTTATATTGATAAAAAAGCAAAAAAAGTTATTAATTCATCTATAATTCCAATGTTTACAAAATCTGATAAAGATGGTTTTTATTATTCTATTCCTATTTATGATATTTTAAATAATATTGATATATATAATAGTATGAGTAATACAGAATTAAAAAGAATTGAGGAAATACAAAAATTAATTACTAAAGTTATGCTTAATAAAGAACTTAGTATATATGATGTAAATGAATTTTATTTTTATACAAAAGAAGGTTATAAACCAAACGAAATTAAAAAATTAGATATATCTTCTTATAAAACAAAACAACTTTATCAAGAACTAGAACACTCTAAATCTGTTTGTTTTATAGGTGATAGTATTACAGATGGAACTATTAATAATGGCCATGGATGGTATGAACCATTAATGTTAAATTTTAATACCAAAATAAATAAAGCAAGTTATGGTTCTTATACATCTAAATTATTATTAAAAAATAAAAAAACAGAAATTAAAAATTGTTCAAGTGATTTAAATATAATAGCAATTGGTACTAATGATATTAGATATCGTAATGATGTATCAGCTTTAACAAGTCATGAATATATAAATAATATAAATGAAATTATTAAATTATTAGATTCAAAAAGAATTATTTTAATTGCACCTTTCTATTCTATGAATAATGATACTGTAACTAAATTAGATTTAATTGAAAAAAATAAATTATTTAATGAATATACAAAACAATTAGAAGATTATGCTTTAAAAAATAACTATTTATTTATAAATCCAAATAATATATTAGAAGAAACTTTAAATAATACCAATTCAAGTTTTTATTTAATTGATTATATTCACCCTAATATTAAAGGTTTATATCTATATAGCAAAGCTATATTAGAAGCAAGCAAATAAAAAAACCACAAAGTGGTTTTTATTTTATAAAAATTCTAACAATATCATTAAATGTTATAACAACCATTAGAATCATTAATAATACTAATCCAACAGCATGAATTATATTTTCTACTTTAGGACTAATAGGTTTTTTTCTAATTGCTTCAATTATCATAAAGAATACTCTACCACCATCAAAAGCTGGAAGTGGAAGTAAATTTATAAAACCTACATTAACACATATATAACCTATTAAATAAACAACATTTATAAATCCATATTTTGCACTTTCACCAACTACTTGATAAATACCAACTGGTCCACTTAAATTAGAAAGTGATATTTTACCTGTACATAAATAAAAGATTGTATAAATCATTTGGTCTAATAAACTTACAAAATTAACAAATGCATAAATTATAGAATGATATAAATTATTAAAGAAATCCTTAACATTTTTTACTTTTACACTTGTTGATTTACGAGTTAAACCAATACCAAATTTATATGTAGTTTCATCATTTTTTTCATTAACTATTTCATATTTAATATTATCATTTTCATCTTTTATTTCTTTTACTAAAGTTGGTTCAATATTAATTAATTCTTTAGTTCCATCAGCATGTTTTACTTCAACTGATATATTATTACCACTATTAACCATTAATAATAGTAATGTTTTATTACTTGACCAACTACTTTTTCCATTTATTTTTAATATTTGGTCCCCTACTTTAAGATTAGTAGAACTTACCTTAAAATTTTCACTAATATTTCCAACATATGCTTTTTGATCATCAGTACCAGTTATCATACCAACTGTAAAAAATATAACCAAAGCAAGTAAAAAATTAAATATAACACCTGCTGATACAGTTAAAAATCTTTGCATCCAAGTTTTACTTTGCATTCTTTTATCTTCTGGTATATTTTCATCCAAATCAACAGCTTCACCAGCCATTTGAACAAATCCACCTATAGGAAATAATCTTAAAGAATAAGTTGTTTCATCATTTTTACGATTAAATTTCCATATAACAGGTCCCATTCCTAATGAAAATTCATAACAATATATACCTGCTTTTTTAGCAAATAAAAAATGACCTAATTCATGAATAAATACTGTTACACCTAATACTAATATAAAACATAATAATGTAATTATTGCAGACATTTAATTCCTCCTTTATGTTCCTAAATAATTATACACCATATTAAAAAAAAATGGAATACATTTTTTTAATTAGCAAGTTCACTAGAATATCCAATTGTAGTATAATCATCACATTTTATAAATGGTTTATATAATAATTTATCAATTATAACATAACCATTACATCTATTTATATAATACCCAACTTCTCTTAAAGTATTTGAACTAACTACTATTTTTTCTCCGGTTTCATTTTTTTCAATATACTTTTTAGCTGCATTTTCAAGTTCATTTTCTATTTTAAGATAATAACTTAATTTATTTTCATTAACTTCATATTTTCCTGTAAAAGATTTACTTAAAAGATACACAGAAAAAAAAGCAGCAAAAGCAAAAAAAACAATCACAAATATTTCCACACCTAATGTCATTCCTTTTTGATTCATATTAACTCCTAAAATAAATTTATATTTTTTATATCATCTTTAAATCTATATAATTTAGCAGGTCTGCCACTTAAAGAATCACTATATTCTCCAGTTTCCTCAATCATATCAAATTTAATAAATCTTTTTCTAAAATTTCTTCTATCAATATTTATATCAAATAAATATTCATAAACTTTTTGTATTTCTGGTAATGTAAAATCACTAGGAAACAAAGATTTTAAAGAATTTGAATTTGATAATTTTTGTTTTAATGATTTTATTGAATTATTTATAATTATATCATGATCATACATAAGTTTTGGTAATTCATCAATTGAAAACCATTCTGATTGAATATTTTCAACAGGAACTCTTTTTATACTTGCTGTAATAACATCTATAATAGATATAAAATTAACAGCAATTACTCTTTTATCAGCAATTCTATTTATATCACTAAATGTATGACTTTGTTCAATACTTAAATTAGTAAATCCTAACTCATCATATACAACATCTGTTATATTATTTTCAAGTGATTCTGTAGATTTTAAAAAACTACCAGGCAAATGCCAATAACCTTTATAAGGTTCTTCAATATTTTTAATTAATAAAACTTTAATTTTTCCTTGATCAATAGTATAAATACTAATCAGGGATTCTATTTCAGTACTCATATATACTCCTTTGTGTCCAAGGGACAATATCTAGTATATAAAATTAGAGCATTTTTGTCAACTTTTTTCGAATTCCAACTTTACATTTATTTTTTCAGAACTAACTTCGTCTCCTAATTCTGGTGCTTTTTCATTTAAATTTTCAACATAAAAAATAATTTGTTCTTTCATTGTTTCTTTATGCTCAATTACACCATCAAATTCATTTGCAAGTTCATAGAAAAAATTTTCATCTTTATATAATTTAACACCAGATGGAATATTAGAAACAATAACTTTATACTTAACAGAAGTAGTACTACCAGTAGCATCAACATTAATTTCTATCTTTTTATCATCTATATTAAAATCTTTATTATTTTTATTCCATCCTTCAATTTTAGCAACCATTTTAACTTCTTTTTTTTCTTCGATAATTGGTTCATCTTGAACTCTACAATATGTCATTCCTGCCATTGAAACAAGTACAAATGTAACCATAAAACTAGCAACTATATACATAAAACCATCAGTTTTTTTCCTATACATATCTTACACCTCAACTATATTATATACTATTTATGAATCTTTTTCCAGTAATTTAATAATAAATGTAACAACTTTTTCAAATTCCATTTTTCTTGATGCTTTAACTAATATAACTTTATTATCAAAATTAATAGTTTCTAATTTTTTATATAATTCTTCTTTTGTTTTAAAATTATTTTTATATTTATATTTATTACCAACTGTATATAATTCATATTTTTTAACTTTCTTTATTATTTTTTTATGTATTTTCTTTTCTTTTTTTCCAAGTTCATATATATCCCCTAAAATTAATAATTTTTTTTTATTTATTTTTTTTATTAAATTTATACTTGCGATTAAAGATTCATAAGAGCAGTTATAAGAATCATCAATTAAAATAGTGTTTTTAAATCTATAAATATTTTGTCTATGTAAAGGAAATTTAAAATTTTTAATTGTATTTTTTATTATATTAATAGGTATATCAAATAATAAACCAATATTAATAGCAAGAGCAACATCGGATATTAAATCTTTATTTAAACTATTAAATTCATATGTAATATTATTTATTTTAAAAGTAATATTTTCTTTTATTTTAACATTTTTATAATTAACAAAAATTATATTTTTACCTTTTAATTTTTTTAAATATTTATCTTTTCCATTAACAAAAGTAAGTATATTTTTACTATAATTAGTTTTTTCAATAAATATATTTTTTAAATTACCAAAATTTCCTATATGACTTGTTCCAATTTTTGTAATAACACCAATATTAGGTTTTAAAATACGGGCAATTTGATCAATTTCACCAATATGATTACTACCAGCTTCTATAACTAATATATCTTCATCTTTTAATGATAACATGGTTTCAGAAATACCTAAAATATTATTTTTAGATTGTTCAGTTTTTTTAACTTTATAACATTTACTTAATATATCATATATTAAATCTTTGGTTATTGTTTTTCCAACCGAACCAGTAATCATAATGGTATATAAACATCTATTATTACATCTAGCAAGTTTTGCATAAGATAAAATAGTATTTTCAACAGTTATACAAGAAACACCATCAATTATTTCTTCATCTTGATTTATAACAATAATTGAGGGTTTTACTTTCATATTTTTAATATATTTATAAGCATTATCATGCTCTAATTTAAAAATAAATAACAAACTATTACTATCTACTTTTCTAGTATCAGTTTGAACATTATCATAAGTTTTTTTATAAATATTTATAATATTTCCTTCTATTATTTTATTTAAATCATATATATTCATTGTATCACCAATATATTTTATGAAAATAAAAAAAAAATGGACTTCAATTTGTATAATTTATAAATATATGTTAGTATTTATAACGAGGTGGGGGGAAAAATGAATAGCTCAATTTCTAATTTAATTAGAAAACAAAACAAAATAAATGATATAAATTTAAAAAATTTATACAAAAAAGATGATTATGAATTATTATTAAATGATGTAACTAAAGTTTTAAATGAAAACAAGGATTGTTCTTTAACAGAACTATACAATAAATTATATGAAAATTCAAAAATTGAACAATTAATTAAAAACTTCTTTTTAGAAAGAAAAATAGCACCTGGTGCTGTTATAAGTTTTGGAACAAAAAACTATGAACAAAATATAGTTGTTGGTAATAAACAAGAAGTAATACTTAAAAATGGTAGATTAGTTAATAAACCAATAAAAATGGAATATGATACAATCTTTGATCTAGCTTCGGAAACAAAATTATTTACAAGTATTGCTATTACACAATTATTATCTAAAAAAGAATTAAAACTAGAAGACAAAGTTGAAAAATATTTACCAGAATTTAAAAATATTGGAAAACTAAATATTTATGATTTATTAACATTTTATCCATTAGAAACAGAAAAAAGATTAGATGAATGTAATAGTTATGATGAAGCATATGAAGCATTATTAACAGTTAAAACAAAAAATATAAGTATTAATTCTAAAAGATACAATGATTTTTCTTCAATGGTTTTAAAATATATTGTAGAAAAAATAACAAATCAAAATTTTTATGATTATATAAAAGAAAATATATTAGATGTCTTAGATATGAATGATACATATGTAACTGTTAAAGATAAAGAAAGATGTGCAAATAGTAACTATGATGGAAGAATCTTTAAAAATGGTGATACATTAATAAGAACAACTGCAGACCTTGGTATTTCATCTGATGAAAAAGCAAGAATACTAGGTCAACCAGAAGGAAACCTAAGTGGTCATGCTGGTTTATTTTCAACATCAAAAGATATGGTTAAACTAGCTCATGGTTTAATAAATAATCAATTATTAAATGAAAAATATTTTAAATTAATGACAAAAAATCATACAGGATTCTTATATACAGATAAAAACATTCATAAATCAACACAATACTATGGTTTCTTATGTTATACAAAAAATCCAATATTAAAAAATAGTGAAATTCATCACTCATTAAGTAGTAGATCATTTGCAACCGCAGGATGGACTGGAACTCAATTAACAGTAGATCCTATAAATAATATTACTGTTTGTCTAATGAGTAATAGAACTCATAACCGTTTAACATATATTGACGATAATATCAATAAATATTTTCCAGAAACACATCTTGATAAAATAACATTACCAAATAATTATACAATGATTAATGCAAGTGATTATTCTAGTTTAAAAGATATAATACTACATAAATGTACTTTACTAGCTTTAGAATATAAAATATTAGAAGAAACAATCAATCTTGATTTATCAAATAATATGATTCATAAAACAAAAATTCTACAAAAGTAGAATTTTTTTAATATAATATTTTATATAAATTATTATCATTTAAATATTTTTCGTATTCTTTAGGAATTGTAATAGTACTAGGATCACCATCTGATATATACCTTAAATCTTTTAAAATACTATTAAAAACCATATCAATATCAAATTCTTTACCATTATTATCATATGCTCTACACCTTTTTATAAAATCTTTATTAAAGTTTTTTGAAAAAGGTGAAGTATCTGGTTCCCATCCTACTCTTAATGCTGTAACTGTATTATATGTTTTTCCATTAAAATTAGATTTTTTAATATGACTAAAATTTTTATGAGTTGATAAATAAGGAGTACCAAAAGGAAGTGCTACTATATTAACATATTTATCATTTATAATTTTTTCAAGTTTATCATAAACATAACCAACAACATATTCAGTTTCATCTTCAGAAATATTACTCATATTATTATGATCTTTAGTATGATTACCAACATCATAACCATTATCAACCAAGAATTTAAGTATTTTTTCATTATATTCGCCTTGATTAAATAAAGCACCAGTAACAAAGAAAGTAGCAGTTACAGAAAAATCAGGATATTTCTTTTTAAATTCCTCTAAAATACCAACAGCACTATTAGGATCAATTATAATATCACCATTATCATCTAAACCAAGAACCTTTATATTATCAGCATTTCCATCATCAAAAGTTAAAACAATTGGACTTTTACCATATTCAACATCAATTCTACCATTAACATAATCTATTAATCTAATCATTCTATAACCATTTTTATAATAAAATTCTAAATCATTTCTAAAAGCATTACTAGTTCTATTATAACCATCTTTATCAACATTACCACCAGTATATTTATTATCATCAATATTTACAATATGATGATACATCATAACAGGAATTCTACCTAATTCATTAATATCATCTTTTTTTAACTTTTCTTTATCAATATATTTATTAATAGTAACATCTAAACTATCATTTTCTTTTATTATAGTTCCTTCTTTAATACTTTGTTTAGAAGCACCCTTATTACTATCACTATAAACATAGTTAATATTTAATCTAAGTTTATATTTTGATGCAAATTCTAAAACTTCATCTTCACTCTTACCAATTAAAGATATCATATAAATATCTTTAACCTTAGCTTCTTTTTTCTTATTAATTATAATTAACATAATACTAATATATAATATTAAAATTATAATAAATATATATAAAACAGCCTTTTTTATATGTCTTTTTTTCATAACAAACCACCTATTATTATTTTACCTTAAAAATAAAATTTATTCCAGTTTTTTATTAAAAACTATTGTAAATAAAAGTAAATATGATATAATTATTAAGAAAAAGAGGTAAAATTAAAAAAATTTAACTTAAATTTTTATACCTATATATAAGAAAGGAAATAAAATGAAAGTAATTAAAAAAAGATTACCAGAAGGAGTAAAAAAACAATTTATTACAAAAATTGGTAAAAAAGTTAAAGTATTAAACACATTATATTTAAAGAAGAACAAATAGTTCTTCTTATTTTTTTTGTAAACATAATTTTTTTTGATTTTTTAAATCATTTTCTTTTAAAATAATTGAAAATATATTAAAACCAAGTTTTAAAGTATCATGTCTTAAAACATTATTCTCCAAAATAGCAAAATCATCACTCATTATTTTAGTTCCAAGTCTTCTAACTTCTTTAGAATCTAAAATAACAGGATCCTTTTGTTCTAAATCAGCATATAATTCCGCAACTGATTTATCAATAATACCCTTATTAGCAATTACAATATCAATTTTTCTTTTACCCAAATAACCATTTAAAACCTTTAAATGGTCACTAACCATAAAATCATCAGTTTCACCAGGTTGAGTCATTAAATTACAAGTATAAACTATTTTAGCATGACTATTATCTATTTCATTAATAATATCTTTACTAAGTAAATTTGGAATAATACTAGTATATAAACTACCCATACTTAAAATAATTAAATCAGCTTCTTTAATAGACTTAATAACATTATCATTTATAACTGTTTTATCTTTATAAAAAACTTTTTGAATTTTTTTATTACTTTCAGTTATTAAATGTTCACCCTCAACTATACTTCCATCATCCATTAAAGCCATCAAAACAACATAATCCTCTGTCAAAGGTAAAACCCTTCCCTTTAAATTTAAAACCTTACCTAAAGCCTCTATTCCATCAGACATATTACCAGTAATGTTAGTTGCGGCAGTTAACAATAAATTACCAACAGTATGGCCATTTAAATCACTCGTTGTATTAAAACGATAATTCAAAAGTTGTTCAACTAAAGGTTCTGTTTCTGATAAAGCAACTAAAATTCGTCTTATATCACCAACAGCAGGAATATGAAATTCATTTCTAAGTCTTCCCGTACTTTTTCCATCATCACATACAGATACAATAGTTGTTATATCAAGAGGAAATAATTTTAACCCTTTTATTAAATGGGACATACCTGTTCCTCCACCAAATACTACTACTTTATTTTTCATAAAAATCTCCTATTAATTTTTACCTCTTTTCATTCTCAAAAATATTGTAGCATAAACAAAAAATAAAAACAAGTAAGCAACTTATAAATAAAATATGAATATAATTTATAAGGAGATAAATATGTATATAATAACAAAATCATTTATAGCAGTCTTAATAGGTTTTATTCTATCAATAATTACTGGATACTTATTAATACCATTATTAAAAAAATTAAAAATAAATCAAAATATAAGTAAATATTTAGAAAGAGAACATCAAAATAAAAATAATACCCCTACAATAGGTGGTTTAATATTTATATTACCAACTTTATTTATAACAATTCTATTTTTAATTTTAAATAAAATAAATCTTAATTATTCATTAATTATTATTATTTTTACATTTATATCGTATTCATTAATAGGATTTATTGATGATTTTTTAAAAATTAAAAGAAAATCAAATGATGGTTTAACAGAAAATCAAAAATTAATTTTACAAATTTTAATAGCACTTATATTCTTTTTTATCTATTTAAAATCAGGTTATGAACCATTATTATGGATTCATATATTAAACTTTAAAAAAAATATAGGTTTTTTATACGGAATATTTATTTTATTAATATTACTAGCTTCAACTAATGCAGTAAATTTAACAGATGGATTAGATGGTTTAGCAGCAGGATTAGGGGTAATTGCTCTTTCAACATTTGGTATTATTGTATGGAATACAGATTGGTTAAATGGATATGATAGTATAGCTCTTTTTATATTTACTTTAGTAGGATCTTTACTTGGTTTTTTAACATTTAATATAAATCCCGCAAAAGTATTTATGGGAGATACTGGATCTCTTGCTTTAGGAAGTATTTTAGCTTCAATTGCAATATTAACAAGACATGAATTATTATTAATATTAATTGGTTTTGTATTTGTTATTGAAATGTTAACAACAATAATACAAAGAATCTATTATAAAATAACTAAAAAAAGACTTTTTACAATGACACCAATACATCATGCATTTGAAAAAAAAGGAATGAACGAAAGAGATATTGTTAAACTATTTTGGTGTATAGGTTTTATATCAAGTTTACTTGCTATAATATATGGAGTTTGGTTATGAATAAAAAAATATTAATTTCATCTTTATTATTAAATATTATTGGATTAATTATGATTTATTCATCTTCTTCTGTATGGGCAAAATATAAATTTAACGATTCATTTAGATATTTAAAATATCAATTATTATTTACAATATTAGGTCTTATCTTAATAAAAATAATATCAAAAATAAATATAAATTTTATTAAAAAAAAATCTAATTTATTATTATTTATAAGTTTAATATTATTAATATTAGTTTTAATTCCTCATATAGGTAAAGTTAGAAATGGCTCTAGATCATGGTTTGGAATAGGTTCTTTTGGAATCCAACCAAGTGAATTTATGAAAATATCAATTATAATATTTACAGCAAAATATTTAGAAAATAATAATAAAGAAATAAAAGATATAAAAAAAGGTGTATTTCCTATATTATTACTAAATTTATTTATATTTGGTTTAATAATGTTAGAGCCTGATTTAGGAACAGGAACAATTATAATGTTAACAACAATTGCTATGCTATTTATAAGTGGTGTAAAACTAAGTTTTTTTACAGTTATAGCTTTACTAGGTATATTTGGAATCACTTTATTAATAATAATAGCACCTTATAGACTAAATAGAATCATATCATTTATAGATCCTTGGAAAGATCCTCTTAAAACAGGATTTCAAATAATACAATCATTATATGCAATTGGACCAGGATCATTATTTGGTCTTGGTTTAGGTAATTCAAGACAAAAACATTTTTATCTTCCAGAACCTCAAACAGATTTTATATTTTCAATTATATGTGAAGAACTAGGTTTTATAGGTTCTTTATTAATAATATTTTTATTTTCTATATTAACATATGAAGGATTTAAAATATCAAGAAAAAGTAACAATTTATTTCAAAAATATTTATCATTTGGACTAACATTTTCACTAGCACTTCAATCATCTCTTAATTTAATGGTTGTTGTAGGCTTAATACCTGTAACAGGTGTAACTTTACCATTTTTAAGTTATGGTGGATCTAGCTTATTAATAAGTATGATTTCAATTGGACTATTATTAAATATAAGCAAAAACATCAGATAACCTGATGTTTTATTAATTTTAATTCTTTAATTTTTGCTTCTAAATTACTAACAATTTTAGATGAAACTTCAATTCCCATTTGTTGACCGTTTCTATGAAAATCTGTTCCAACAGTTTCAATTAAATCCAATTTACGAGCTAGTGCTATATAAGTTTTAGATTGATTAACAGAATATCTACGAGTATTCCCATTAACTTCAATACCAGATAAACCATATTCTTTTAACATTTTACAAATATTTAATAAATTATTTTTTTTTGTATTAACAGTCATAGGATGAGCAAGAGCAGTTACACCATTACATGAATCAATTAATTCAATAGCATCTCTTGTTTTAATTTTTTCTGTTTTAATAAAATATTTACCTTGAGGTCCTAAATATCTTTTATATGATTCATCAATACTTTTAGTAATACCTAATTCCATTAATGTTCTTGCTATATCAGTTTTAACAATTATAAAATTTTTATTATATTTAAATATATCAGAATTAGACTCAACTTGAAGTTTTTTTATACGATGATATTCTAATGTACTTTTAACAACATCATCTTCATCAATTTTAATATTATCATTTTTTAATGATTTAATTATATCATATACAATATTTTCATTATTTTTTTTAATTTTATCAAATTCATCCTCAATCTTTTTAAAATTATCCATACCATATCCAAGAATATGTGCTCCCGATAAATCAACATTCATTTCTATTGCAGGAATAATTTTAATATCTTTAATTCTTTTATATCCCTCTAAACCAATTACTGTTTCATGATCAGCAATTGCAACCACATTAATATCCTTTTTTTTAACTTCGTTCAAAAGATTTGCAATATCTAAAGCACCATCAGAAAAAGTGCTATGTAAATGTAAATCTATTTTACTCATATGCTAGCCCTCCTACAATTATATAATATCATTTTTATAAAAAAAAGCAAGTTAAAAAGGACATTATCTTGAAAAACGTCCTTTTGAAAAATCAAGTATTTTAGTTGGATTAAATGAATTAGCATTAAATCCATAAGTACTAGTAGAATAAGAACCATTAGAAACAGCAAAATGTAAATGAGTTCCATTAGTACACCAATCATACCCACCTCTTAATTTACCAGTCTTTGTAGTAGCACTAGTAGAATCACCACCAACTCGACCAATCTCTATAGTAGGTCCAACAATATCTCCTTTTTTAACACTAATTGAAAGCAAATGCATATAAGCAGTTGTATAAACAACTCCATTAACTTTATGTTCAACAAAAACTTGATTACCACCACAACTGCTTCTATAAACAAGTCTTGTAACCATACCAGGAGCAGCAGCATAAACACTAGTTCCCTCAGGCATACCACCTAAATCAATACCATAATGAGCACCACTACTAACAACAACTCCATTAGAAATTACAACTCCTCTATTACTAGAATAGTTACTTGTAACCCATCCACTAAGTAATGGATAGACCCATCCTTTTGAATTAGGAACAGCTTTACATAATCTAATATCTTGATTAGGAGCACATCCCATTTCAGTATATGTTTTAATTTCTTCTTTAATAAATTCAATATCTTCTTCTATAGAAGTTCCTTCTTCTCTTATTTCATCACTTCTTAAAGCAAGAGTTAATAATTTATCTTCATAATTAATTTTTTCATTTTTTAAATCTTCAGTTTTTTGTTTTAAATCAACTTTTGATTGTTCTAAATCTAAAGTCATTTTAGAAAGTTCTTTAGAAAGTACATCATTATATTCCGTTAATTGTTTTACAATGGAAAATCTATAAATAAATTCTGTATAAGTTTTAGCATCAAACAAATACTCTAAATAAACATTTTCATTTGATGAAACCTGAAAATATTTTAATAATTCATCTGTTTCTTCTTTTTTTTGTTCAATTTCTTTTTCATTTAACTCAATTTTTTTATTTGCTTTTTCTATTGCATTTTGTGCATCTATTATATTTTGACTAATTGTATTAATTTCATTATTAATTTTATCAATTTCATCTTTATTTAATTTTGACATTTTCTTTGATTCAGCTAGTTTATTTTCAAGCTTTTGTAATTCTTTTTTCATATCATTAATCGTTTTAGCACTTATATTAATAGGTAATATTAATATTAAA
Source organism: uncultured Bacilli bacterium (assembly GCA_934130215.1). Classification (GTDB taxonomy): domain Bacteria; phylum Bacillota_I; class Bacilli_A; order RF39; family UBA660; genus CAG-884. The sequence goes on along the minus strand of CAKOXR010000001.1, from coordinate 7,524 downwards.
AATAGTATCAAAATAAACTTTTTTTTCATTTTACACCTACCCTTAAACTAATTTTATCATTAAATTTAAAAATAATCAATCTTTTTAATATAATATATCGTCAAATGAAATTTCTATAACTGGCCTAACACCATAAATATTATTTATTTTAACATCAGCACTATGTACCCTTCTTTCAGATGTATAAAGAAACCAAGCATAAGTAGGTAAACCATATCGAGGATTTTCTAACCAATATCCATCAAAAACAGATGCCTTACCATTAGAAAACTTAGTATTCTCAGATAAATATAAATGATCATTAAATTCACCACTTTTCCAAGTTGGGATATTATTTACAACTTTTTTTAACTCTTGATAAGTTAAAAATCTAGCAGAATAACCATCATAACTAAAAACACTAGGAAAAGTATGATTATCTTTAGTATTATTAGTACCATATTCATTTGTTATTTTTCTTTCAGTATTTGATAAACTAATATTACTCCATTGACTTCTAGTTGGAAGTTGTTGAATCGCAACTCTAGGACCAAACCAATTTCCATCAAAATCATCATATGCATAAAAACTATTATTATTAGGTTCACCAGCACTAACATTATTATAATAAATTAAAACAGCAACCCTAGAATCATCACCCATTGTTGTAACATAATAAAATCTTTCTGTTTCTGGATTATATTCTCCATCACCATTGGTATCACAATCAAAAGCATCACCAGAATTTAAAGTACCTTGAATTCCTAATGAACCATAAGTAATTGTAGTTGTTTTCATTTTACCATCATTAGTAAAACCCATACCACCACAAAATTTACCTGTACACTCCTCAGTATGAAGAACTGTTGCTCTTTGACAAATCGGTAATTTAAAAAACATCGAAATATCACCATCTACATTTGGAATAGTCAAAACACCAGATGAATATTGATAATCAGAATCAATAACTAACTTTCTTTTATTCATAAAAACTTTTAAAGAACTATCTTCTCTATCAGGAATATTTAAAGTTAAAGTATCACCCTCGATTATTTCTTTAGGATAAGAAATATCAATATCTTTATAATCAATATTAAATATTCTTCCAAAAACAAAATCTATTTTAATATCATAAGAAGTATTTAAACTATCAAATAATCCATCCTTATAAGATATTTTAACAAGTAAATCTTTTTTTACACCAGAAGCACATTTATCATCACAAAGTTTAGATTTTAAATCATAATTTAAAATACTAACACTTAAATTATCATAATTTATACTTATACTCCTAATACCCATAACAACATTCCCTAAATTATAAACAGGAATCTTATAAATAATATATGAATTACTATTAGATAAAGTAACATTTGATTTAATATTACTAACATTATAATCTTCATATGTACTAAAAGCATCTTTTGATTCATTAACAGAAATCCCCATAACTCTAATATCTTTATCAATATTAACATTTAAAAAAATATTATCAATACTTAAATTATTTTGAAAAGCAGAAAAACCAATAGATAAAAATAAAATAATGAAAAAAATAAAATATAAAATTTTTTTATTAATCATTTTACCCTCTCTTTACAAAAATCAACACTTTTTAAAGTAAGTAAATATAAATTATTATTATTTAAAATATATAAATAAGATTTATGATGTTTAACAACAACATAATACATTATAGGTAAATGTAAATTATCTCTAACATCAAGTAATTCTGAAAACTTTTTAATTAAAATAACATTGTAATCATTAAAATCAGGAATTGAAGTTGTCTCAACAATTAATCTATCATATTCTTTTAAAATTTTATTAATATATTTATCATATTCATTTTTAGTAGATAAAACTAACAACGACAACCTAATACCCTTAATTAAAAAAATAAAAGAACATAAAAAACTAATTAAACCTAAACTAAAATAAATAATATTAACTAAACTAATCGAATATTTAAAACTTTTTTGATTACCACTATTTAAAAGATCATTAGATTTCATATTAATATCAATTGATTTTTGTGAAAGAGGAATATTTATAGAGCTAACACTAGGAGATATAATATTACCATTTATTTCATTATAAACTGTATATATAACCTCTAAATAACTCTTAGTATCAACACCAAATTCACTTTTAAAATTACTTGCAATATTATTATAATAATCATAATCAATTATAATATCATTATTAACTAAATTATAACTATTATTATGATAAATGGACTCTGTTAATGGAACTAATATATAATTTTTATTAAAATAAATTAAAGAATTTTCAATATTGGAAATAACTAAATTACAACTAACTTCATATTTAACAATTATATTAGAGCTTTTATTAACTTTAAAATTATAATCAAAATATAAAGGTATATTTTTAATTAAACCAGAAATATATGACATATTATTATCTATACAACTATTTTCATAAAAATTATTTTCTTTTAAACAAACCTTATAATTAATACTACCCTTTTCATTATATTTTATATTTTCTTCTTTTTTAATATCTAAAGAATTATAAATCATTATAAAACTTAAAACTAGAAAAATAAAAAACAAAAAATAATTTATAATTAATCTAAAATTATAAGAAAAATGCATCTTTTTAAACATATATTACCTCCCTACCAATAATTATTAATCCATACAGTCGGATATCCAATTAAAGGTATTTTATAATTAATAACCCCAATTATCATATCATATTCAACTTTCCAACTATCACAAGAACTATTACTATCACCCTTAGTATAAATAATAATATCATTTTTATCTCTAATTAAATCATTAATACGATGAACAATTACAGTTCCATTATATCTATAAGCAATTATATCACCTTTTTTTAAATTTTTAAACTTTTGATCAACAATAACAACATCACCCTTTTTGATTACAGGATTCATAGAACCACTTGCAATCGCAATTGCATAATATCTAAAATAACCTGAAACAAAATAAATCAAAATCAAAGAAAAAGCAATTAAAAAATATGGAATAATATTTGCTTTATTTAAAACTATATTTAAATCTCCTTTATCTAACCATTTTTTAATATTAAATAAAATTATTATAGGCAGTAAAAAGAAAATTATTGAATATATATATTCATTTGGATTTGGAATAATAGGTAAAATATAAAGATATAATTTTATAATTAATAAATACAACATAACTGGTTTAAAACCAAATTTAAAACTCATCCATGAACATAAAATATTTTCTGTAATTGATGGAATAAATGTAATAGCAACTAAAAGAAAAGTACTTTTATTAAATAAAAAACCATTTATTGAAAAAGCAATAGTATTATCAATAAAAATAAACATTATTGTTGTAAGTATTAATAAAAATTTGCTTTCACTAGACTTTGTAATTAAAGTATATCTTAAATATTCTTTAATAACAATATAAAATATAATATTTATTATAGCTTTTAAAGAAGAAAAATTATAAGTTTTTGCAAACCCTATAAAAATACCAACTAAATAATAAAAAATCAAAAATATAAATAAATTAATAACTATTTTTAAACAAACATCTTTAATATATCGATGTTTATCTTTTTCAAATCCAAACAATATTTTTGTAATTAAAAGTAAAATTATAAGAAAAAAAGTTAAAAATAAAGAATTTATTTTTTTAAAATAAAATGAATTAAATAAACAAAATAAAATTGTTAAAAAATTTATAATAATTAATTTAACATAACTTTTCTTCATAAATAATCTCCTTAAACAAAAATGGCACAGACTTACTGTGTCATTTAAATTAATCAACTGAACTATAATTCAATATTATATCACCAAATGATACAGTAAAATCTCCATCAGCTCTAGTTGCATCAGCTTGATATTCAATAGTAACAGTAACCATTTCACTATTTGCTTTAATTAATTCGTGATTAGTTATACTAGCAACACTTCCACTTGTTTCTGCTTCATTTCCAACTTTAACTTTAACAGAAATACCATTACAAGCACTTTGAACTAAAGCATCAGTTGTACCTTCTTTACTACTACATACTTTACTAGATGTTTGGCCAGTAACATTCTCAAATACTATGCTTTTTAAATAAGCATCTAGTTTACCATTATTATAAGCATAAAAACTATAAACAGCTTTTTGTCCAGGTTCAGTAAATGTAGCTTTTAAATTGGAAATAGTTGGATCATTAGTATTATCAATAGTAGCTTTTGTAGCAACAACAGTAGTTGGTGTAGTAACAGCTGTAATATCATCTGTCGCAACTTCAGTGCTTGAACTTGAAAAATCAACATTTAAAGTAGATTTATCAGGTGTTACTTCAGCAGAAGATTGTATTTTTAAAACATTTGAAAATGCAGCAAAACCAACAGATAATCCAATTATACCAATAACAAGTGCTATTACAGCAATAACTTGATTATTTCTATTTTTTTCCATTTTTATCCTCCTCCTAGTATAAATAATACCACATATTTTTTCCGATTTCAATAAAAAATTTATTCATAATTTATTTCTTCAAAATTAATATTTATAATATCATTAATATTTATAATAAAATTATCATCAAATTTTATATTTTTATTAATAAAATCTAATTTTTTAATAAAACCTTTTTTATTAATATAAATACCTCCATCTTTTTTTAAATCTTTGACAAAATAAGTAACAGTAACTTCTATTTTATCTTTAATATGATTATTCAAATAATTTATTTTATTATTTAAAATATTTTTAAAATCATCACTAATTTCTATTTTTTTACAAGTAATTCTCTCAACTTCTTTAACTTCATCTTCGTATCCAGTTAAAGCAGAAAAAGAACCAAACTGTGAAGCTCTTGAATCTATACTCAAATGAGGATATTTAGAAATAGGTCTATTTAAATTTATAATATCATCATATTTACTCATCCTTTATGTCCTCCAACTTCTTCATTTCTAGCAATGCTAGTTGCACCATCCTCTAAATTAATACCTTTTAAAATAGAATTTTTTCCATATTTTTTCTTTATATCAAGTATTACTTTTTGAATATTTTTTTCCTTTTCTTCATCATTTTTCTTTTTATCAATTTCTTCATAATTAGTAAAAATATCTAATTGTTCATAACTTCTTTCTTTATAATTTTCATTAACTAAATTACAAGCTGTTATATTTATTCTTCTAATTAATAATAAAGGGTTAACTATTCGATCATAAAGTAAAACAACATTATCAGTTATTATTTTACTAGAGGATGTTTTATGATTAATATTAACAGTACCATGACTATGTTTGGGAATTTTTCTACCATAATTATCTAAAACAATATCACCATGATATAATCTATTAATATTATTATCAGTTAAATTAGAAACATCATATCCAATTGTTAAAACAATTTGACTTGTTTTTAAACCTTTATTGACTAAATCTAAAGCTAAATTATCAATCATTTCTTTAACTATCAATTTAGCTTTCTCATAAGTATAAGGACAATGTAAAACTTGACCTTGACTAATACTAGAAGAAGATGGTTCATAATTTTTAATATCTTGTATAGTACAACACTCATATCCCCATGCATGATCTATTAAAAATTCAGCATTAATTCCAAATAATTGAAACAATAAATCTTCATTTTCAATAGACATTCTAGCTATATCTCCCATTGTAAACATGTTATTAGACTCTAACCTTTTTTGATAACCTTTTCCAATTCTCCAAAAATCAGTAAGTGGTTTATGATCCCATAATTCTTTTTTATAACTCATTTCATCAAGTCTAGCCATTCTAACACCAAATTTATTCGGTTTCATTTTTTTGGCAGTTATATCCATTGCTACTTTAGCTAAATACATATTAGTACCAATGCCAGCAGTAGCGGTAATTCCTGTTTTATTATAAACATCCTCAATTATTTTTATAACAAGTTCTTCAGCAGTCATATTATATAAAGATAAATAATTTGTTATATCACAAAATACTTCATCAATTGAATAAACTAAAATATCATCAGAAGAAATATATTTTAAATAAATATTATATATATCTGTACTATATTTCATATATAATTTCATTCTTGGAACAGCTCTTATAAAATCAAGTTCTAATTCTTTATCAACTAACTTTGAAGCAATATAAGATTTTCCTTTAAATGGTTTATAATTATTATTTTTTCTTCTTTGATAATTAATTTCCTTTACTTTTTGTTTTGCTTCATATAATCTACATCTACCTGATAAACCATATGCTTTTAAAGATGGTGTAACTGCTAAACAAATGGTTTTATCAGTTCTAGATTCATCAGCAACTACTAAATTTGTATCAAGCGGATCTAAATTTCTTTCTCTACACTCTACTGATGCATAAAAGCTTTTTAAATCAATACACATATATATTTTATCCATTATGTCACCCTTAAAATTAATACCTAAATATATTATACCATAATAATATTTATTCCCCAATCATTAATTTTATAGTACTTCCTTCAAGTAATCTTGTTCCACTTTTAGGTGACATATAAACTACTTTATTACCATTTCCAGAATACTCAACTTTAAAATGTTTTAATTTTTTTATAGCATCATTTACATCAAGTCCAACAACATCTTCAAGGAGATATCCTTTTTTATCATTCCAATTATATTTTTTAATAAGTCCACTTTTAGGCTTTATTTTTAAAGCAGATATAGAATCCATTAAAACTTCTCTAGCAATTGGTGCTGAAACACTACCTCCATATTGTACAATACCTTGAGGATGATCAATTGCAATATATACAATTACTTCAGGATCATCACTTGGTAAAAAACCTATAAATGATACAATATAATTTCCTACCATATATGTTCCATTTTTTACTTTTTGAGCTGTTCCTGTTTTACCTCCAACTCTATAATTTTCAATATAAGCATTCCTTCCCGTTCCATTTGCAACAACATTTTCTAATGCATATCTAACTTTACTACTTGTTTCATCAGAAATAACTTTTCTTACAATAACTGGTTTATTTTCTTTTATAACAGTATTAGTAACTGGTTCGTTTAATGATTTAACAATATAAGGTTTCATTAAATAGCCACCATTAATTGCAGCAGATACCGCAACTATTTGTTGTATAGGTGTTACACTTACTCCTTGACCAAAAGAAGTGGTTGCAAGTTCTAAATCACCAACTTTATCTAATTTAAATAATATACCATTTTCTTCTCCATTTAAATCAACACCAGTTTTAGAACCGAACCCAAATTTTTTAATATAATCAAATAATTTATCTTTTCCTAATTTAAAACCTAAACTAACAAACCCTGTATTACAAGAGTTTTCAACTACTTGTAAATAAGTCTGCGATCCATGACCACCTGCTTTCCAACATCTAATTCTAGCACCAGATACATTAACACCACCAGTATCATAAAAAATATCATTATCCAAATCAACTAATCCTTCCTCTAAAACAGCCGCTAAAGTAATAATCTTGAAAGTAACACCCGAAAACGATACCTAAACAAATTCAAAAAAAGACTAGATTACCATATATAATTTATATACGA